>CAIKKJ010000057.1 GCA_903827955.1 uncultured Verrucomicrobia subdivision 3 bacterium | reverse complement strand
GCTGCAAGGTTCGCGCGACACCACGCGGAAATTTCTCTGGCAGCTCGCCGACGGTGCGTTCATCGAAAGCGTTTTGATTCCTGCAAACCCCTCGCTCTACGGCGAAGTCAGCGACCGCCACACGCTCTGCGTCTCCACGCAAGTCGGCTGCGCCTACGGTTGCAAGTTTTGCGCGAGCGGCCTCGACGGCTGGAAACGCAATCTGCTCCCGCACGAAATCGTCGAGCAAGTCATGGGCGTGGAACGGCATTGCGCCGCCGAAGAAGCCGCGCTCAATGGCAAAACCGCCACCAGTTTCCCCGGCACGCGCATCGTGGACAACCTCGTCATCATGGGCATGGGCGAGCCACTGGCGAATTACGACAATCTTTTGAAAGCCTTGCGCCTGCTGAATTCGCCGTGGGGCGGACGCATTGGCGCACGCAAGATTACCATTTCCACGAGCGGCCTCGCGCCGCAAATCCGCAAGCTCGCGAACGAGCCGGAGCAATTTTCTCTCGCCATCTCGCTGCACGGCGCGACGGACGCCGTGCGCGGCCGCATCATGCCGGTGAACAAAAAATATCCGCTCGCCGAACTCACCGCCGCGCTGGAATTTTACCAGCACCAGCGCGGACGTTACATCACGTTCGAATATATCCTCATCGCCGGCATCAACGATTCGCTCGACCAGACCCGCCCGCTCGCCATGCTGGCGAAAAAACTGAACGCCAAGATAAACCTCATTCCATATAACACCGTGGAAGACCTGCCGTGGGCGCGACCCGACGAGGAAACCTGCGAAAATTTTCTGCTCGCGCTCAAGCAGCAAAAAGTCATCTGCACCCTGCGCCGTGAAAAAGGCCACGACATTGACGCCGCGTGCGGGCAGTTGCGTTTGAAGACGGAAAAAGAATTGGCGGCTATAAATTAAATCCGTGTTCATCCATGTCCATCTGTGGTTAAAATCTTTCCGCAATGATTGCCTTGCTTGATTACGGTTCGGGAAATTTGCGCAGCGTCCACAAATCGCTGCTCAAGGTCGGTGCAGACGTGCGCCTCGTGCAGCGCCCCGATGAGATCGGCGACGCCTCCGGGCTCGTGCTGCCCGGTGTCGGCGCGTTCGACGATTGCATCAACGCGCTCCGCAAACAGGAACTGCTCGAAGCTTCGCGCGATTTCATCAAGACCGGCAAACCGTTTCTCGGCATCTGCGTCGGCTATCAGGCGTTGTTCGAGCGGAGCGAGGAATTCAATTCCTGCGCCGCCGGACTCGGCGTTTTCAAAGGCAGTGTCGTCCGCTTCACCGAAAAGCCCGGACACAAGATTCCGCAGATCGGCTGGAACCAATTGGAGATCGTGCGGCCGGAATGCCCGCTCTATCGTGGCATCGCGAATGGCAGCTACGTCTATTTCGTGCACAGCTTTTATCCGCAGCCGGTGGATGCGTCCATCGTCGCCACGCGCACGGATTACGGCGATAACTTCGCGTCGTCCGTCTGGCGCGACAATGTTTACGCCACGCAATTTCACCCCGAGAAAAGCCAGAAGGTCGGCCTGCAACTGCTGAAGAACTTCGTCGACCTGACGAGTTAATTTTTCCCCCTGATAAGCAACACAGGCAAATCGTATTTCACCAGTTCACCGATGCGTTCCAGCGTGATGTCCGCCGGCGGATAGGTAGCGACGGCTTTGGGGTCGAGTGCGTAATGTCCTTGGCGCGGGAAGACGGTGGTCAGGCGGTCGCCCCAGACTTTTTTCATCGCGGTCAGGATGCGCAGCTTGTCGTCCATCATCACATAATGTTCCGCCGGGAAACGTTGCTCCACGTCGTCGAGTTCGTGTTCCTTGTGGACGTAGATGAGCGCATTGCCGTCCACGGCCTCGAGCAGGCCGGAACGTTCCACCTTGCGCGGCTGGAAGACGACATCGCCGTCCGAGAGGATGACGGCGGGTCCCCATTGCTTGACGTGTTCGATGGCGTCGAGCGAGTTTGGATAAAGGCGGTTGGCGAAGGGATAGTTGATGAGAAAATTTGAGACGGTGAGCAGCTTCGGATCGCGCGGATGTTCGATGCGGTAGCGTTGCAACGCGCCGAGGTAATCGGCGTAGCCAAGTTCGCCGCGCAACTGCTCGAAGATGGTCCAGTAGTGCTGCGCGCGTTCGGGGCCGACTTCGCGCTGGAGATGGCGCTTGAGATCGACGGTGACGCGGTCGTTGTCGAGCAGCGTATTGTCCACGTCGAACAGGAAGATGATTTTGTGCGCGGGCATAAAGCTGGCCGGATGTTGCCGGAATTTATTTAGGCGGCAAACCTTTAAGTTTAATCATGCCGTAGGACAGGCGAACCCACGGCGCACGTGACTGGCGGCAACGTGGTTTCGGCCAAGCGCGACAATGCTTTCGCCACGCAGTTTCGCGGGAGAAAAGCCAGCGGATCGGCCCGCAACTGCTGAAAACTTTACCGAGCTGACCCGCTGAATATTTTCCCGCGATTGACAGCGCCGAATTATTTTCGGAAATTCTGCCACCGTATTTACCAAACCAAATGAGCAACCAAGCCATCTCCACCCAGTCATTGCAACAGGCCGGAAAAACTTTTCCGCCATCGCCCGAGGTCATCCAGCACGCGCTGATCAATTCCGCGCAATACGACGCCATGTATGCGCGCTCCGTCAACGAACCGGAAAATTTTTGGATGGAACAGGCGCAGACGTTAGAGTGGTTTAAACAACCGACGCACGCGCGCAAGTTTGATTGGAGCACTGACAAACGCACCATCAAGCACACTTGGTTTGAAGATGGCGAACTGAACGTCACCGTTAATTGCCTCGACCGCCACCTCAAGACCATCGGCAACAAGACCGCCATCATCTGGCAGGGCGAACCCGAGGAAGATGTAAAGCACATCTCTTACGCCGAACTTCACAAGGATGTCTGCAAGTTCGCCAATGTCCTCAAATCGCTCGGCGTCACCAAGGGCGACCGCGTCGCGATTTACATGCCGATGATTCCCGAAGCCGCCGTCGCGATGCTCGGCTGCGCGCGCATCGGCGCGATTCACTCGATCGTGTTTGGTGGCTTCAGCTCTGATTCACTCGCGGGCCGCATCAATGATTCCGAATGCAAATTGCTCATCACCGCGAACGTCTCGCTCCGCGCCGGAAAATCGCTCGCGCTCAAGCAGCTTGCGGACAACGCGCTCACCCACACGCCGAGCATCCAGAAGGTCGTGGTCGTGAAACGCAATGACGAGCCGTGCAACATCGTCGCCGGACGGGACGTCTGGTATCACGATTTGATGGCGAAGGCTTCCGCCGAATGCCCGGCGGAAAAGATGAAGGCCGAAGATTATCTCTTCATTCTCTACACCTCCGGTTCCACAGGCAAACCCAAGGGCGTCGTCCATAGCACGGCGGGCTATCTGCTCTGGAGCGCCATCACGCATCGCTACGTTTTTGATATCCACGAGAACGACGTTTACTTCTGCACCGCCGATATCGGTTGGGTGACCGGCCACAGCTACGTCGTTTACGGCCCGCTCTGCAACGGCGGCACCACGCTCATGTTCGAAGGCGTGCCGACCTATCCCGACGCCGGACGCCTCTGGAAAATCGTCGAGAAGTTCAAAGTAAATTCCTTCTACACCGCGCCCACCGCCATCCGCGCGCTGATCCGCCTCGGTGATGAATTTCCCGCGAAGTATGACATGAGTTCGCTCCGCGTGCTTGGTTCCGTGGGCGAACCCATCAATCCCGAAGCGTGGATGTGGTATTACAAACACATCGGCCACGAACGTTGCCCCATCGTGGACACGTGGTGGCAGACCGAGACCGGTGGTCATCTCATCACGCCTTTGCCCGGTGCGCACACACTCAAACCCGGCAGCGCCGGACGTGCCTTCTTCGGCGTGGAACCCGTGGTGCTCCGCGATGACGGAACCGAGTGCAAACCGAACGAAGGCGGCAAACTTTGCATCAAGAAACCGTGGCCCGGCATCATGCGCACGACGTGGGGCGATCATGACCGTTTCATCAATACCTATTTCGCCACGTTCAAGGATATGTATTTCACCGGCGACGGTTGCCGCATTGATGCCGATGGCGACTACTGGTTGCTCGGCCGCGTGGACGACGTCGTCAATGTCTCCGGCCACCGCATCGGAACTGCCGAAGTCGAAAGTGCCCTCGTTAGTCATCCGAAAGTCGCCGAAGCCGCCGTCGCGCCCATGCCGCACGACATCAAGGGCCAGGCGCTCTACGCGTTCGTGACCTTGAAAGACGGCATCCACGAAAGCGAAGAGTTGAAGAAAGAACTCGCCCAGCACGTCCGCAAAGAGATCGGTGCCATCGCCGTGCCGGATAAAATCCAATTCGCACCCGGCCTGCCGAAGACGCGCTCTGGTAAAATCATGCGCCGCATCTTGCGCAAGATCGCCGAGAACCAGACCGATCAGATCGGCGACGTCTCCACTCTTGCCGACCCGCAAGTGGTCGAGGCGCTGGTGAAGGGGAAGCAGTAATTCCCGTTGCCACCCGTTTCAAACCGCGTTAGTTTGCCCGCATGACGACAACCGTTGAAGCCATCTACGAGCAGGGCAAACTGCGTTTGTCCAAACCGCTCGCGTTGCCCGAAAACGCTCATGTCCGCGTCACAATTGAATGCGACACCGAACATGAAGCATGGATGAAACTCTCCGAAGCCTCACTGCTCAAGACTTGGGACAACGACGCGGACGACGTCTACAATGAACTGCTCAAGAAATGACGTCGTTCTCTTGCCGATTCCGTTCACGGATCTGACCACCCGCAAAGTCCGTCCGGCGATAGTCATTGGCCAGTATGGTTCTGATTTATTTCTCGTTCCCATTGCCTCCGTGCTTGCGAATACAGATTTCAAACTCGCAGGCTGGCAGGCGGCGGGGCTGAACGTGCCTTCCGGCGTCAAAGCCCAACTCGCCACAGTCGAAGAAAACCTTGTCCTGAAAATTGTCGGACAACTTTCACCGAATGATGTCAGCATACTTGATGCGCACCTGCGTGGCTGGTTGAAATTATGAAATCAACTGCCGAGAACCAGACCGACCAGATCGGCGACGTCTCCACGCTCGCCGACCCGCAGGTCGTCGAGGCATTTGTGAAGGGGATGCAGTAAAATATTATGCGCGTGACTGTGCTTTTTGCGGCAGCAATATTCGCTCTTTTTTCTTCTGGCTGCACACCTAAGCCAGAGTCCCAAATGAAGAGACTGACATCTGCCGTAAAATCCTCTGTCAACCCAACCAACTTGCAACTGTGGGCGATTGAGACGCTCAAAACCAACTCGTATCTTACGTCCATACCGACTGGAAATATTCCTGCGGATATTAAGTTATTGCAAAAACAGGGGTTCCAATTGCAGCCTAGTATTTTGGCGACGGAAACAAACTGCGTTTTTCTGGTCTGCTGGAGAATGTATAAAATTTTCAATATGTCCTGCGATGGTTTCTTTGGGATTTGCATCGGCCCACGCACCTTTAAGCCGGTCGATGATTCCCGTTATTACACCAACTGGATGCCAGGTATTTATTTCTGGTATGACAGAACGATGATGTAATTCAAATATTAGATCACCACCCTGAAAGGATGGCAATCATTCAGACCGGTGTTGACGCGCAGCGGCTACGCCGAGTGTCGCATCTAAATACCATCAATCTTGATGAGATTAAATCCCACCCTAATAACCCCCGTTGCAACTTCGTTCGAGTTGAGATTTTTTGGAACGCCAATCCAAGGTAACGCCAACGGCAGCACGGTAAAAGACATCGCCAGCATCGCCAAGTTCGTTGGCAGATGCTGGCAGTCGGTTTAATCCGTGATTAATTGGAGGTTTTACCCTTACGCCTTCGCGACCAACTGGCGCAACACATACGGCAAAATGCCGCCGTGCTGGTAGTAATCAATTTCGATGGGCGTATCAATGCGGCAGCGGACGTTCACGTTTTCCACGGAGCCATCTTTGCGCGTGATCTTGAGCGTGAGGTCTTGCTGCGGCTTGATGTTCGCGTCGAGGCCGACGATGTCGTAGGTCTCCGTGCCATCAAGCTTCAAGGTCTGTGCGGTGGTGCCTTCCTTGAACTGCAACGGCAGCACGCCCATGCCGACGAGGTTGCTGCGGTGAATGCGCTCGAAGCTCTGCGCCACGACGGCTTTCACGCCGAGGAGGTTCGTGCCTTTCGCGGCCCAGTCGCGCGACGAGCCGGTGCCGTATTCCTGGCCGGCGACAATGATGAGCGGCGTTTTCTCCGCCTGATATTTCATCGAAGCGTCGTAAATGCTGACCTGTTCGCCGGATGGCTGCAACTTGGTCACGCCACCTTCCACACCGGGCACCATGAGGTTCTTGATGCGGACATTGGCAAACGTGCCGCGCGTCATCACGCGGTCGTTGCCGCGGCGCGAGCCGTAGCTGTTGAAATCTTCGACCGCGACGCCGTTCTCAATGAGATATTTTCCGGCGGGCGTTGATTTCTTGAACGCGCCGGCGGGTGAAATGTGGTCGGTAGTCACGCTGTCGCCAAAAATGCCGAGCGCACGCGCGCCGGTAATCGGAGCAATGCTGCCAGGCGTCATCGAGAAATTCTCGAAAAACGGCGGCTCCTGAATGTAGGTGGACTTGCGATCCCACTCGTAAACGTTTCCGGTGCTCGAAGAAATTTCGTTCCACTTCGGATTCTGCGCGGCGAAGTCTTTGTAGAGCTGGCGGAAAATTTCCGGTTGCAAGGCGGCCTGCATGAGGTCGCGGACTTCTTTCAAGCTCGGCCAGATGTCGCGGAGATGAACGGGCTTGCCGTCCTTACCGGTGCCAAGCGCGTCGTTGGCGAGATCAATGTCCACGCGACCCGCGAGCGCAAACGCGACGACGAGCGGCGGCGACATGAGGAAGTTCGCCTTGATGTTCTGATGCACGCGCGCTTCGAAGTTGCGGTTGCCCGACAACACGGCGGCAGCGACCAAATTATTTTTCACCACGGCTTCTTCAATCGGCGCGGCAAGCGGACCGGAGTTGCCGATGCAGGTCGTGCAGCCATAGCCGACCAGATTGAAACCGAGCTTGTCGAGATACGGCGTGAGGCCGGTGGCGTTGAGATAATCCGTGACCACGCGGGAACCAGGCGCGAGCGAGGCTTTCACGGAAGCGTTGACGGTGAGTCCGCGCTCCACGGCCTTCTTCGCGAGCAATCCAGCGGCCAGCATCACGCTCGGATTGCTGGTGTTCGTGCAGCTCGTGATGGCCGCGATCAAAACTGAGCCGTGACCGATGGTGGATTTGCCACCAGTCAGCGCGACATCGGCTTTCACTTTGCCGAGGTCTTCGGACTTCATGCCAAAACCGTTTTCGGTGACAGGCTTGCTGAACGCGGTGATGAATTCGTTTTTTAGCTTCGGCAATTCGATGCGGTCTTGCGGGCGCTTCGGACCGGCGACACTGGGCAACACGCTGCCGAGGTCGAGTTCAATTTCCTGCGAATAAACAATTTCGCCTTTTTTTGGAATGCCCCAGAGACCTTGCGCCTTGTAATAATTTTCGTAGGTCTTGACGGCTTCGTCGCTGCGGCCGGTGGCGCGAAGATAATTCGTGCATTCCGCGTCAATCGGAAAGAAGCCCATCGTGGCACCGTATTCGGGCGCCATATTCGCGATGGTCGCGCGATCAACCAAAGGCAGAGCTGCGGCACCGGGACCGAAGAATTCCACAAACTTGCCGACGACTTTCGCCTTACGAAGAATCTGGGTGACGGTCAGCGCGACATCCGTGGCGGTGACGCCTTCGCGAATTGCGCCGGTCATGTGAACACCCACGACATCCGGCGTGAGAAAATAAACCGGCTGGCCGAGCATACCCGCCTCGGCTTCGATGCCGCCGACGCCCCAACCGACGATGCCGAGACCGTTGATCATGGTCGTGTGAGAATCGGTGCCGACGAGCGTATCGGGATAATAAACGTCACCGGCGTTCAAAACGCCTTTCGCGAGATATTCCAAATTCACCTGATGCACGATGCCGATGCCCGGCGGCACGACCTTGAACGTGTCGAACGCCTGCATGCCCCACTTAAGAAATTGGTAACGCTCGCGATTGCGGGTGAATTCCAAATCCAGATTCTTCGCCATCGAATCCGCGCCGCCGGCGAAATCCACTTGCACCGAGTGATCCACGACGAGATCCACCGGCACGAGCGGCTCGATGATCTTCGGATTCTTGCCGAGCTTGGCGACGGCGGTGCGCATCGCCGCCAAGTCCACGAGCAGCGGCACGCCGGTAAAATCCTGCAATACGATGCGGGCGACGACGAACGGGATTTCCGCCGTGCGCGTCTCGGTCGCCTTCCAGTTGGCGAGTTCATTGACATTCGCTTCGTGAACTTTCTTGCCGTCGCAATTGCGCAGAACGGATTCCAGCACGAGGCGAATGGAAACCGGCAGCTTGCTGACGGGGCCGACGCCGGCTTGTTCCAGCGCGGGCAATGAATAAAATTTTCCAGGTTTTCCGTTGCCGAGTTGAAAGGTTTGCAAAGTGCCGAACAAGTTGTGTGCGCTCATGTGATTTTTAATTCAAAAACAATCACCAGAAAATGAAGATTGCACGCGGCGGTGTCAAGGAAAGGGCGAGGGTCAAAAACATTATCTGAACAGGTGTCACGCGAAGGTTCCGAAGGTAAAAAACTTGTTTTTACCTTCCTTTGCCAACTGCGCGTTCTTCGCACGAAGCTTTTCCAACCAAAAATCAATTCTTGAGCGGCACAATGTGGAGCAAATCAGCGATGCGTTTTTCCAGCCGGTTCAAGTCGAGCGGCTTCGTGAAAAAATCTTCGGCGTGCATGGCGGCGGTGCGTTTGGTCACCTCGCCGGATAACGCGCTCATAAAGATAATCGGAATCTTTTTGGTGTTCGGCTGGCGACGGAGAATTTCGCAGACCGAAAGACCATCGAGGTCAGGCAGTAAAATATCCAGCAGGATCAAATCCGGCTTGCCCATGCGCGCCTGGCTCAAGGCGTGAACGCCGTCGTTCGCCTCCAGAATTTCGCAATGCAGCCCGGCTAGCCGGAACTTCACCAGTTCGATGAAATCCAGTTCGTCATCCACAATCAAGATACGCGGGACCATGCTGACAAACTAGCCTGCCCCGCGCCAAACACAAAGACGGACAGGTTAAATCCAGGTGACGAATGGGCAACAAACCGTGGATGGTGGACAGTGTCGCGCTGCGACTCCTCCCACCCCAATTACTTTTTCCGTCGCCAGCCGGCGATGAACATGCCGTTGCCGCTTAAATCGTTTGGCCATACCATGACTTGCGAAGCCTGCTCGATCGCGTGATGCTGAAACTTGATGGCATCCCAGATGAGCGGCTCAAAATCCGGGTGCGCCGCGTTGAAATGATCCGCCACTTCCGTGGATTCCGCACGCGTCAAGGTGCAAACGGAGAAGATCAATTTGCCGCCCGGCTTCACGCTCGGCGCGACGTGCGTGAGCAACTGCTTCTGGATGACTGAAAGCTCGCGCACGTCGTTCGGCTCGGTCGTCCAGCGCGCCTGTGGATTGCGCTGCCACGTTCCAATGCCACTGCATGGTGCATCCACGAGCACGCCATCGAATTTTGTTTTCGTCGGCAGCTTCGCGCCGCCGTCCCAGTGCGCCGAGCGGTAGTTGAACACTTTTGCCCGCCCTGCCCTGCGTTTGAGTTTGGTCAATCGCCATTCCGCGCGGTCGCTCGCCCAAAGCATTCCTTTGTTTTGCATCAAGTCGGATAAGTGCAACGTTTTTCCGCCTTCGCCGGCGCAAGTATCCCACCAAGTCTCGCCCGGCTGCGGCGCGCAAAGCATCCCGACGAGCTGCGACGCGATGTCTTGGATCTCAAATTCGCCCGCGTGAAATTCTGGCGTCTTGAACAAATCTTCTTCGCCGCGATACAAAATTGCTTCCGACAGCAACGGGCTGGCATCCGCCGCGAACAATGTTCGCGCCAGCGACTCCGCCGTGCCGCGTTTGGCGCGCAACCACAATTTGGGTTCGCGCTGCAACGAGAGCAACCATGCATCCGTGACTTCCATTTCTGTTGCCGTCCATGCGGGCACGGCATTGGCGCGAAGTTCGGACAACGGCACGTTGGAATTATTTGCCTGAAAGCGTTGGTTCAAGCGGATGGCGAGCCGCATCTTGTTTTCCACGCCGCGTTCCTCGCGTAGCCAGACGTGCCAGCGGTAATACAGAAAAACGGTCTTGGCGATCTCCGTCGCGTCGAAGGGCGCGAGGTCTTTGATCTGCTTGAGCACCTCGCGCAACGCCGCATCCGCCGGTTTATCTTTGCCGGTCTTACGGATCACTTCCGCCGCGATGGCTTGAACATCATGAATCATGTCCCGCAGCATACCCGATTAGATGGGCACAATACAACGCGGACATGATTGAGGCTTGAGCGTTTATCGGAGTGATGGCGGCGGGGTTAAATGAAATGCAGAACACCAATTGTCATTTCGGCTACTTTTTTGTAGTCGATATGACGCAGGCAAAGTGCGAACAAAAATATTTCGATATAGCCCAACAACGTTGATTAACGTGCTGGGAAGAAGTTTGGATTGTTGAGCCGATGCTGATGCGCGGTTGCGGCGGCACAACACATGTATTCACTGGGTGATCATCTGCGGCCAGGCTCTTATTCGAAAGCGCTTTTTACAGCGGGCGCGGGTTTGCCGACCGGCTCGGGCGCTTGTGCACGAAGAACTTTTACTTCTTCGGGCGTGACCTCGAGGCCAGAGTTGCCGAACGAATTGTAAACGTAAGTCATGACGTTCGCGACATCCTGATCCGAAAGCGGGAATGCCGGCATGTTGTTATTAAACTTCATTCCATTCACAACCACTTCTCCCTGCCGTCCGTTGATGACCAGTTTTATCGCCCGGTTTTTATCGGCATTCAGATAATCAGAGCCGGCTAAAGGCGGAAATAGGTTGGGCAGTCCGCGTCCGGTAGGCTGATGGCACGCGGCGCAAATCGTGAACAGCCGATGTCCCAGCTCAATGCGCTCGGCTTTGGTTTTGACACCGTCGGCTGGCGGCGCGACGCCGCGCGGGCTGCCGCTTTCCACCCATTTGCGGATGGTGAGACGTTCTTCATCGGTGAGCGCGAGCGACTCGGGGCTGTTGGCGATGGGCATCGCTTCCTTGTAATACGAATCTTTCCAACTGTCCCAGATGCGCCGCTTGATCTCCCAGCGATCGGCATAGGCGGTTTTGTAATCCAGCCAGTTGTAGACAAAACGCGTTTCCTGATTGTGACAGCGCGAACAACTGCCCATGAAAATGGGCTGGATGTCACGCAGATAAGTCGGCGATGAGTTGGTCGGTTCGGCGGCGCTGGCTTGGGTGAGGAACCAACCCGCCAGCGCCGCCGCCGCCAAGGTTTTCAAAGGGGACTGCCGTTGCCGGTTTTGGAAAGTAAATGTTTTCATGGTGACGTTTTACCGCACGTTTCAGAATCCATACGACATCTGCAAAATGATTTGCGAGGTTGGCTGCGCCGGGTCGGAGCTGTGAATGAATTCGTAATCGCCCTCAAACAGCAAGGCGCTGGTGATATAATAAATGTAGCCGGCGGTAACCCGGTCGGTGGTGGTTCCCATGCCGTCGCGCAGCGAATCATAGCGCCCGACCAGCTCCACATTGTTCACGAACGGCAGATTGAGATTCAAACCAGCCAGCCGGTAACCTGCCTGCACGAACCAGCCTTCCTGGCGAATCTGGCCCAGATCGTCGCTGCCGAAGCGGCTCAAGATGTATTCTCCCTTCGCCTCAAAATTCGGACCAAGATGTAAAGACGCATCCAGCACGCCGACGCTCCAGAGATGGCCGCCAGCGCTATCCCATTCGCCCGACTGGCCGGAAAGGCCCAGCTCCAAATCATAATGCGGTTTGTAAAACGGCAGGAAGACCGCCACCCGCGCGCCACCGACCAAATTGTCGTGCAGATTGGCAGTGGTGCCGTCGGACGTGATGCCAACGTTGCCTCCGAGATCCAGTTGATCATGGTTGCCCGTGCCATCCGCCGAACCGGGGCCGTTCACACCGTAAACGGAATAGGTGAGCAGCTTGCCACTCTCACCCAGCGGCAACGCGCCGCGCAACTCCGCACCGACGCCGCTGCCGGGAACCAAATCAACCGCCAACGGATCATCGGGAAATTTGTTCAACCATCCCGCCGTGCGCTCGCTGTAAGTTCCCAGTGGCAGCACCAGATTGCCCGCGCAAAGAACCAGATAGTCGTTCAGCACATAATCCAGTTGCGCAAAACTCAGATTAATCGTGGTCGTGTAACCGCCGCCGTTAGGTGAATTGTTTTGCAGGCCAAAATCAAAGCCCGCCTCGAACAAGATCCGATCGCCGCCGCGATAGAGAAAAATCGGCGCAAAATCCGCCAGCGCGAATGAGCCGTTCTGCCCTTGTGTCTTGACGTATTGGATTTCTGCGTCGCCCAAAATCTGAAAGTTATGGTTGACCGTGGCCTCGTCCAGCGGGACGCGTGGCGATGCTTGTGCTTGCGTGGCGGCGATGCTGTTCTGCTGTGCCTCCACGGCGGTGCGCTGTGTCTCGGTGAGCTTCAGTTGCAACTGCTGGATAATCTGCTGGTCTAGCTGGTTCGTCTGTTTCAGCGATTGCAACTGACCGTTCATCTGCTGAACCATGGCTTTCAGCGCGTTGAAATCTTCATCGCTCACTGTTGCCTTGACAGGCGAAGGAGCGAGAGCGCCCAGAGCGCAGGTCGCCGCAACAAATCCGGACATCCAGCGGCTGGTCTTTATATTTTTTTTCATGCGGGTTAGATAGGTTGAAGACAATTCACCGTCCGCTGTTTTCCTGAAGGTATTGGAGGATCAGACGCGCCTGGTTGCCGGGAATGCCGGCGCGAATCTGCATATGCAGGGTGACCGTTTTCCACTGCGCCGCCGTCCGCTCCGTCGGGAATCGTTCCGGGTGGCAACGGTTGCAGTGCATCGAATACAATTCCGCGCCGGTGAGCTTTTTGTGGAGTTCGCCCTTCGCGACATCCGGCGCAACGGTGCTGGGTGCCGCATTGGTCGCGGCAGATTCATCGGCTCCGACTCTGGAGGCCGCGCCGCCAACGAGCGCGGCGGCGAGCACGGCGGCAAAGATGATTGAAATATGTCTTTTGGCCGGAGGGGATTTTTTCATGTCGCTTTTGGGTTTAGGTTCACGGCGGGCAACGGTTGCCTCTTCCACTGATTACACACTGACCGGTTACCCGGTGCCTGACTAACCGTCTTTGGCAAAACCTCAGACATGTCTTGCTGCGTTCACGGAGAATCAAGCCGGTAAGTTTGGACACAGCTGGGCTTCCGCCGCTATGGGGTGTTCACCCCATATAAAATAAAAACCCGCCGGAACAGTTACCTGCTCCGGCGGGTTTGGTCGTAAGCCAACTTCAGCCGATTTAGTGTTCGAGCGTTTTCAATCCCGCCCGCAAAAATCCCAGCGCATAAGCCATGCCCGCGTGCCACGGCGCGGCGCAGCTCATTTGCGGCGCGTGGTCGGGGATGATGACGCCGGTGAAATTATTTTTCTGCAAAATTTTCAATACGCGCAGCACATCGACTTCGCCGTCGTCAATGAACGTCTCTTTATAAAAGGGAACTTTTTCGCGCACGTTGCGGAGATGAACGTAGCCGAGTTTCTGCTGGCGGCTGTAAGTTTCTACCGTGTCATAAACATTGCCATCTTGCATCTCGGCAATCGTGCCGACGCAAAATTCCAGCGCGTTGCGCGGGCTCGGTTTCAGGTCGATGAGCTTCTGGTAAAGCTGCGGCTGCCAGACGAGGCGCGGCTGCGCGCGGACGAACGGCAGCGGCGGATCATCGGGATGCGCGGCAAGCGTGACGCCAGCTTCCTCGGCGACGGGAATGAGCTCATCGAGAAAAAATTTCAGGCGCGACCACAACTGTTCATGCGTGGCGGAGGGGATATTTCCCACCGCCGCATTTTTATCAAAAACCATGTTCCACGCCATGCCATTGGGCAACGGTGTGTCGAGCGGACCGTCCATGCCGACCGCTTCGGCGTCACCGCGCGCGAATTTCCCCTTCACGCGCCCCGCGACGCCAGCGATGGAAAAATTATAGCCAAAAACTGGAATACCGGCTTTGCCGACGTTGCGGATGATTGTTTTTACATTTTCGATCTGCTGCAATTTTTTTGGGCCATCGAGCAAAACATCGTGCCAGTGCGCGGGGTCAAAATTTTCTATCGCCTCCAGTTCGAGACCGTTGGCGTTGATACCTTTTTTGATGGCGGCGAGCTCCTCAAACGTCCAGAGCTTGTCCGGATCGCCGGCGAGGCCCCAACCGCTGTCGTCACCGCAAGGTTGGTCGCCGGGCTGGTTGCTGCGCGACGAGCGAAAATAATCAACGAGATGAATGACCAGATGCGTGCAACCGCATTGCCGGGCAAAGCGATAATGCTCCGCGTTGAGTTGATGCCGGTAAAGTCCGAGTCCGAGTTTCATTTCGAATATGAAGATACAGATTGCGTCCGCGCCGTAAAAGATTTGTCCATCAATTATGAAAGCTTTCCGGCGGGCCAAGATAGCTGGGCTTCACGCCGCCGGTGTTGACGACGATTTTTTCCACCGCCACCGCTGGATCGATCATCCAAATTTTCAAGGTGTGGTCACCTGCGGTTGCGAGTGTGTGAGTGGAGGTGACGTGTCGGCAGTTGTTTTTGACCGATTCCGCCCAATCACGATTGCCGTTCGCCCCCGCAGTGTAATCGGCGGGAACAATCGTGACAACTTGCGGCACTTCGTCGTCGAACGAAACCGCGTAACGCAGCGGGCGGCCATGAATAAAATTCAACGTCGCGCCGACGGTGGATTCAACTTCGACCTTGCCGGCGCTGAACAAAAACATTTTATATTCGAGGCAAGGCGAATCTTTTCCCGGTGTCGCTTGCGCGTCGGCGGGCGCGGCCGTGCGCATGGCAGAGAGCGTGTGACCGTAATTCGGAATTTTTACCCAGCGGTTCGCGCCGGCATCCAACTTCTGGGTGAAATGCTCCGTTTCGATGGAGACGCAGCCATCGCCTTCGACAAAGCCCTGCAACAAATCGCGCGGCGGCTCGGCAGGATGAAACGCGCTGACTTTCACCGTCACGTCATTGCCCGTGCCGGATATTATTATTTTTCCGCTGCTGATGCCGCTTGGTGCTTTGCTCCAATCCAGACTGATCCACACACGCTTGTCTTTTTCAACTTCGCCGCGGGTTTCACTTACAACTATCCACGGCGAATCCGAAGCGACTGAAAATTCAAACGTTTTTTTACCCTTGTTGAAAACGTCAACGTATCGGCGCTGTTGATTGAACACATCAAACTGCGGCAAGGAGATTTCATCATTGGTCATCGCTGCTTCCGAACCTTCAACCGCCACCCCCATCGCCGCCGCATCTGAGACTTGAATTTCCGTCAGCTGAACGGCGTCCAAATTATTTTGCTTTGGTTCGTTCCAATTCGTGTAGCCGATGTAAGTTTGATCCATGAAATGATTCCATTTGCCACCAGCAAACTGCGTGTTGAACTCATTCATCAGGTTGGTTTGCGCAGCGAACAACGCCCGGGTTTGCGTAGCGAAATCGTTCGCGCTGGCGCGACCTTGTTTCGCATACAAATTATTTTTGGCGGCGGCGAGATACATCGCGTTCAATCCCGCGCTGGCCTTCGTCGGAAACCAAATGAGTTCGTAAAATGCGGCGCGGCTTTCCGGCGGCAGTTGCGCGCTGATTTTTTCCGCCTTCGCTGCGAGCGATGCATAGTCCGCAACGACCTTTTCAAACTCGCCATAATTCACGAGGCTGTAAGTTTCCGCGTCGATCAATTCGGGTTTGCGGCGGCCATTAAATTTCGTGTAGGCGGAAATGATGTCGGCAATTTCACCGGCGGGCGCAGGACCAAATTCGCGTTCTGCCCAAAGCCGAGTGAACTCGTCCAAACTTTCATTCGTCCAACGCGAGGTGTCCCAGGCGAGGCGCATGAAGAATTCCAACGGAAATTCAGTGCCTTTGAAATGGCCGACGTTCACGATCCAAATCCGGTCGGCGCCATATTGTTTGGCGAGCGACATCTGATCCCAGACTTTTGAAATCGGACTGGTGTTGAGCCACTGGTAGTTGCGCGGGCTGCCGTGATAATCGAAGTGATAGTAAACCCCCGCGCCACCGCTGCGCTGGCGTTCCTCGGCACTGGGCAGCCGGCGGACGTTGCCCCAATTATCTTCCGCCCACAGCAGCGTCACATCATCCGGCGTGCGCATTCCGGCGTTGTAAAAATCCATCACCTCTTTGTAAAGACACCAGAGCTGGGGCACTTGGGTTACGTTAGAATTCACCTCTTCAGAAATAATTTTTCTTTGCACACCTACGATTTTTTCCAGCAGTTCCATGTTGGCTTCCGGCCCGCCTTCGGCCATCGGCGTATCATTCGCGCCACGTAATCCGATGGTGATGATGTTTTCGTATTTTTTATTTCGGGCGATGCCTTCGCGCCAAAAGTTGGAGACGATGTCCGGGTGCTGGGCGTAATTCCAACTCCCGACGGTTTTTTGATAACGGCGATCCCACTCCTTCTGCGCCCGCAGCATGGGTTCTTGATGCGAATTGCCCATCACGATGCCGTATTCATCTGCGAGTGCGGGATTATTTGTGTCATCCTCGTTGAAGGCGTTGTTCCACATCGCGGGCCACAGATAGTTGGCGCGGATACGTAACATCAGTTCGAAGACATTAGTGTAAAAGCCGCGACCATAGTTGGCGGCCTGCCGGTAGCCGGGGGCGCTGCCGTATTTCGCCTGAATCCATCCCGTCAAATCCGGTGCTTCGTCATTCAGGAATATGCCGCGATACTTCACCGACGGCGGGCCTTGCACAAATTTTCCGGCTTTCACAAAAAGGTGGTCGCGATGTTTCGGCGGCACATCCGCCCAGTAATACCAAGGCGACACGCCAATCTGCTCGGACAAATCGTAAATGCCATAAATCGTCCCACGCTTGTCGCTGCCACAAATGACGAGCGCATTTTCAATTCCCGGGAACGGCTGCGGCACGACTTGGAGAAAAAATGATTCCCATTTGCCGGTGATTTCCGAGGCATTAATTTTCTTTTCGCGAATCAGCCGGTCAATGAATTCGCTTTTGCCGATCGTGCCGACGATGACGACATTTTTTCCGGCAGATTTCGGTTCATCAAAAACTTGCGACCGCTGTCCGGTGACGCGCTGGATGTCAGCCGACAAATCATCTGCCGCGCGGACAGCTCCCGGCCAATCATTCGAATCAATCAGAATCGTCGCCGCCGAGCCGCCGCACAAAGCAAAACTGTTGGCTGTGGGAATGGTTTCAACATAGCTCGCCACTCCGAATCCAAAAATATTTTGCGAAGCCAGAATGACAACGGCGATCAGGCCAATCAATTTGCCAGGACGCAGGCGGACGCTGGAGTTGAGTGAATCTATCATTTTGGACTGAAGTGTATTCTCGAATATCACCAGAACCTTGACCATATGACATTTATCATATTTAGGGAGGCAGGCGAGGCGGTTTCGTTGACCATAAATTAAAATATGACATTTGTCAGATAGTTTTCCGATCCGCCTTAAGGCAAAGTTTCGAAACAGCCATTCCGAAAAATTTAAATAGCTATTATTTATTGGCAAATCCCAACACCCCCACATGAACCCTAAAAACAACCCCAGTAGAAACGTGAAAACAACAAAGACACCAACCTCTTTACCGTCTCGGTCGTTTTTTGAAACCTTACAGCTTATGAAAACCAGATTCCTAATCTTTAAATCCTTGATAGTTTTGTGCAGTATTTTTGCCATGACATCGGCCTTTGGCCAGGCGACTTTTGTCTGGACCAACAGCAGCATGGCTGATTTAGGCAGTGCCTCAAGCTGGACCAATGCGGCCACGGGTGCCAACGGGGTTCCCACATCCACGGGCAATGGTTCAGGCGTTCAAGGTGACACGATGTTGTTCGACGGCGTTTCAACCGGCCCCGTCTCTGCAACCTCCAACGGCGGTTCTCAAACGGGTAGTTCCGTGGGCGGCACCATTGCGGGCATTTGGTTTCACTTAACTGGGAATCAAGTCAATCCGGTGCAGCTTCACACAACGGTGGCAAATTCAGCTTCGTCGGGCATCCGGTTCAACAACATCACCATTGATGCTGGTGCTGGAACGTTCAGGCTTGGCAAAGGCAGCACGACCAACTGCCTAGATACCCTTTGGGGAACTTCCAACCCGTCAGGTCAAGGCCTCACGAACAATTCAGCGAATCCGGCCATCATTTATCCGGACGTGCGCTGGCGTTTGGGTGCGGGTGGTGCACATACGTTTACGTTCGGCGGCACGGGTGACTGGTATGTCACTAACGACATCGCCAACGTGAACGGGGCGGCCACTTTGATAGCTAAAGATGGATCGGGCACCATGTATTGGACGGCAGGCCATAACAGTTTCTGGGGTTCTATCACCACGATTTCCACCCCGATGACAATCTCCGGCGGCACGATTATTCTCCGGAGCGGCGGCCTATTTCCGTCCACCACCACCATCAATAACAACGGAACCGCGTTGGTGTTAGACGCGCCTGCAAGTTCACAAGCCGGGGGGGCGCAGACGATTGCCAACCCCGTCCATGGCACCGGTAACTTGCAGGTGAACACCGGCACGCTCACGCTTTCGGGACAGAACGACTACACCGGCAATACGGTCTTGAACGGTGGTATTGTGGTCGCCAACCGCGCGGAAAATCTGGGGGTAAACGGCCCGCTCGGCAACGGCGGTTTCATCACCTTCAACGGCGGCACACTCCAGTTTAGCTCGGTCAACACCTTCGATTATTCTCCTCGTTTCACCAATTCGGCCAGCCAAGCCTTCAGCGTTGACACGGCCGGCCAAAACGTGACGTTCACCAATGCGCTCGTCAGCACCGGCGGCTCGCTCACCAAACTCGGTTCCGGCTCGCTCACCCTGAGCGGTGCGAACACTTACGATGGTGCCACCGCTGTCAGCGCTGGTAAATTAGTCATTCAGGGTTCGCAAGGTAACGGCGCCATCACCGTGGCCAACAGCGCGGCGCTAGGAGTCAACCAAGGCGGTCAGCAAATTACCCCGGCATCGTTGGCAGTGGGGACCAGCTCCAGTGCGACCCTGGAGTTCAACAATGTCAGCAGCACCTCGACGGCGGCAATTGCGACCACCACAATTTCCGCCGGCGGCACGGTCACGGTCAACGTCAACAGCGGCTCGTTCCTCATCGGCCAAAGTTATCCGTTGCTCTCTTGGAGCAGCGGCACCACGCCGACCTTTTCGCTGGGAACCCTGACTGGTGCGGGTGGCAATCTCACGGTTGTCGGCAACACCCTCAAGCTGAACATCACCTCGCTGGCATTTGTCTGGACCGGCAATAACAACGCCAACTGGGACATTACCACCGCAAACGACTGGAAGGTAAATGGTGTTGCCCAAGTGTTCGCCAACGGCGGCACCGCCCTGTTTGACGATACAATCACCACCGCCAACACCAACGTGATTCTCAACTCGGCGGTCGCGCCGGCGAGCGTGACGGTCAATAATAGCAGCAAGCCCTACAGCATCACTGCGAGCGGCGCTAATCTCATCGGCGGCACCGGTAGTCTGACCAAGAACGGCAACAGCACGCTTACGCTCTCCGGTGGCGTCAACACCTACAGCGGTGCCACGACCATCAGCGGCGGCACGCTGATTGTCGGCGCGTTGGACAATGGCGGTGCGGTCAGCGACCTCGGTGCGTCCGGCAGCGGCGCGGCGAATTTGGTGCTCAACGGCGGCGCGTTGCAATACACCGGTGCCGGCGCTACCAGCGATCGCCTGTTCACCCTCGGCACGGCCGGCGGCACGATTAATGACGCCGGCGGCGCTTCATTGACCCTGAACAATTCCGGCGCAATTGCCATGAGCGGATCAGGGGCGCGCACGCTGACTTTGAGCGGCAGTGGCGCGGATGAGATTGATGCTTCACTCACTGACAACGGCGGGGCGACAGCGTTGACGAAAAGCGGCGCGGGAACTTGGATTGTGAAAGCAAACAATGCCATCTCCGGCGCAGTCACGATCAATGGCGGCACACTTCAAGTCGGTAATGCCGGAGCAACCGGCTCGGTGGGAAGTGGCCCTGTCACCATCAACCCCGGCAGTAGCGTGCTTAGCTACAACCGCAGCGGCACAGTCACCAACGGCACCGTAAGCGGCATTGGTTCCGTCACGGTGAGCGGCGGCGTCACCGTGGTGATGCCCAACAACAACAGCTTCTCCGGCGGCACAACCATCGACGGCATCAGCACGCTGCAAGTCGGGGTCGGCGGCGCCACCGGCCAATTGTCTCCCAACGGAAACATCACCGTGGATGGCACGCTCGACTTCAATACCACCGGCATATTTGCCTACGGTGGCACTGGCATCACCGGTGCGGGCAATGTGATTGTCCGGGGCGGTGGCAAAATCACCAGCCTCGGAGCCAACAGCTACGCCGGCTGGACGCTAATCGGTTCAGGTTCCACCTTCCAGCCCTGCCAAGGCAATCAAGGCGGTTTGGCCAGTTCGGTGGTGACCAACAACGGCACGTTGCTGCTGATCCGTCAGGACAACGGCGTATTCATCTACAGCGGCCCCGTCACCGGTTCCGGACGGGTGTTGGTGGATGCGAACAACTTCAACGCTGGCGACGTGACTTTGACCGGCAATTGCAATTACACCGGCGGCACCTTCATTGGTGATAACGGATTGATTGTTGGCGACGGCAGCGGCAGCGGCTGGATCACGAATAATGTGACCTTTATGAACAGCACCCAAGTGCCCAATGACAACGCCCGGACACTCACCTTCAACCGGCCCGACGACGTGACCTTCCCCGGCAACATCGTCACTAACTTCACGAGCCAGCAAAGCAACCTCGGCATCGTCCAGCAAAACGGCAGTGGCACACTGACGCTGACCGGCACCAACACCTACGGCAGCGGCACAACCATCACCGCCGGCACCGTTCAGGTCGGCAACGGCGGCACACGCGGCACCATCGGCACCGGCCCGGTGACTGACAACGGTAATTTGATTTGGAACCGTTCTGATGCGGTGAGCTTCAACGGCATCATCAGCGGCACTGGGTCGCTCGTGCAGTTCGGTGCTGGAGTGCTCACATTGGGCGCCACCAACACCTACACCGGTGCGACCACCGTCAGCAACGGCACCCTGGTGGTGACCGGCGGTTCGGTCGCTGGCAACGTAAACGTGGAAGGCGGCACTTTGGTTCCTGCCTCCCTCACCACAGGCGGCAGCTTGAACGTGGCGGGCAGCGTGACGATTGACTCCGGAACTATTCTGGCTCCGCTGAACAAATCGGCGAACACAACCAACATCATCGCCGTCGGCACCATCACACGCAATGGTGGCTCCGTGGTCGTAACCAACGTCGGCCCGGCGCTGGCGGTGAACGACAAGTTCTACATCTTCAGCGGCCCGGTCAGCGGTTTCGGCACTGTAACCGGCGCGGGTGCGACCTGGCAGAACAACCTCGCAACGGATGGTTCCATCACCGCCCTCACGGTGCCCGTGACGGTGAACACGAACCGGCCGGTAGTGCAGGTTTCCATCTCCGGCAACACCTTGAGTTTGGGCTGGCCGACGAACAAAGGCTGGACACTCCAGACCAACAGCGTTGGCCTGACGTCACCGGGTTCATGGTTCCCGGTCAGCGGTTCCGCCTCGTTGACTAACTTGAACATCACCATTGATCCGACGAAGCCGAACGTGTTCTACCGCATGGTTTATCCGTGATCGTCAACTAATCAAAGGGCCGCCGTGACCGTGGCGGTTGCGGCGGCCCTTCATCTTTTCAAGTCCCCCTCCACACCTATGAAATTTATTTTTCGGAAGCAGCCAGTCGGTTTTCCCCGACTAGGTTTTACCTTGATTGAACTGCTGGTGGTCATCGCCATCATCGCCATTCTCGCCGCGATGCTGCTTCCGGCGCTGGCATCAGCCAAGTTTCGCGCTAAGGTGACGAACTGCACTTCCAATTACCATCAGTGGGGCATCATGGCGACGATGTTTGCTGGCGACAACAATGACGCCCTACCCGGCACCGGCGGAGATGATATGCGCAGCGGCTCTGGCAATCCTTGGGATACAGGCGCGCCATTTGTGCCCTCGATGGCATCTTATGGTTTAACCCCTGGATTGTGGTTCTGTCCGGCCCGACCTGAAGAATTTACTGCGGCACCCATTTTCAACAATGGCAAACCCATCACCACGCTCAACGATGTAACCAACTACATGGCAAATCTGGTGAACCAAAACAAGGGCTCTGGCGCCGGCTCGGGCGTTTACGTGATGACTCACAATTTGTGGGTGAGTCGTGGGACAGGTTTTGGCGTTACGCCAGGCCCTAATTATATCCAGCCCAACACTGATTTGGCTCAATATGGTTTGCCAAAAAAAACAACGGATAACGCCGGTCGCCACATCCCCTTTCTTACCGATGCCTGCATGTCTGGCTACGGAACGCCGGGCGATGCGAATGTCAACCATATCAACATAACGACCATGAGTAACTTTAAGGATGCCAAAAAGTATTCCGGACATGTGTTAAGCGGGCAGCTCAAGTCAATTAACTTGGTTTACGGTGATGGTCATGTCGAAATCCACAACAAGCAGCAGCTAAAATGCGTTTGGCTGGATGACGGCCAACCGGTCGGATTTTTTTATTAAGTGCTATGCCTGTAGATGTGCCCGGAAACGACCGCGAGAAGATTTTTGACCGGGCCCCTAACGGGCAAACCTAATCGGTGAGCGTCGTTTTGGTTGACGGCCATACCGCCAGCCATAACATGCAAAAAATCCAATGCCTATTGCCCAGCAACGACCAATTAACCAAATGGTTTTATTGAATCAAACCGAAGTTAGAAGCTTTTACTAAAATACTTTTTAATCCTGCTCCCAAATCAAACAGCCGAAAAATTGACAAAGTTTTTTTAATGAGAAACAAATCCTCGCACTCCTCCGCCTTCACACTGATTGAACTGCTCGTTGTCATCGCCATCATCGCGATTCTGGCGGCAATGCTGCTGCCCGCGCTCGCCAGTGCCAAGGAGCGCGCCAAGCGCATCCAATGCTTGGGCAACCTCCGGCAAATCGGTCTCGGCGCGAACATCTACGCTGGCGATAATCAGGACAAGGTTCCCCCGGCAAACAAAAATCTAGGCGGCAGCGGGAATGTCTTTGTGCAATTGGCAATCAACGCCGCGATTGTCACCAACGTCAACGCTTACTTGAAAGTTCAAAACGGCAGCACGGCGCAAAGCGTCTGGAGCTGTCCCAACCGCCCGCAAGGTCTTCCGTATTTTGATGCCGGTAACGATCAATACATTTTGGGCTATGAATACATGGGCGGCATCACCACCTGGTCCTACGCGCCGGCAGGCGAGGCTCATAGCCCCGTCAAACTGGCCAACGCAAAGCCCTTCTGGGTGTTGGGCGCAGAACTCAACGCCAAAATTGTGGGTTCCAAATGGACCGGTGGACTGGTGACCGCCGGAACGACGGTGGGCATAGAATATGGCAACGTGCCGCCCCATCCAGGCACGAAGTCCGCATCTCCCAATGGTGGCAATGAGGTGTTTGCCGATGGCTCGGCGGATTGGTGTAAGTTTGATAAAATGTGCCATTTTAATAATTTTCCCGGCATTCTAGGTTCGACTGACCTTTGGTGGTATCAGGACTCCACCGACTTCAGCGCTGCTTTGCAATCTCAGTTGACCACACTGCGAACCGTTCAATGATCGATAGCAGAGAAAAGTTGATTGTTGGAACCCACTTACCAATCGAATGTCCTTCGCCCACTCGATTTGCCCCGCGTTGATCGCCGTCGTCCTCGCCGTGTCCGCAGTTCAAGCGGCGGAAAAAATACCGTTCCCGTTCGTCAGCCCGATGTTTGGTGACAACATGGTATTGCATCGCGGCAAACCGGTTCGCACCGATGACTGGCCCGGTGCAATGGATAACGCCAAACCGTGGTAGGCTAAAGTGATGGCGCTATTTTCCAAACATTTTGCGGCGGTGCAAAACACTTCCTTGGCCGGCGGCATGGCGGTGCGATCGGGCGGTCTCTTTTGTCTTTTAGCGTTTTTCATTTGCTGCGTTGCCCGCGCCGATTACCCGCTGGCCTCTCACAAATATGCCGCTGATCCGGCGGGTATGGAATTCAACGGCCGCCTCTACCTCTACTGCTCCAACGACACGGATAACACCACGAACAGCTACCAGATGCACAGCATCAGTTGTTACTCGTCCGACGATTTGAAGAATTGGACGGATCACGGCGAGGTGTTGCAGGTGCCGCGCGATGTGTCGTGGGCGTCGCTGTCGTGGGCACCATCGGCGGTTAGCAATAATGGCACGGTGTATCTCTACTTCGCCGACGGCGCGGGCAGCATCGGCGTGGCGACGAACAGCAATCCCGCCGGTCCGTTCAAGGACGCCAAGGGCAGCGCGCTCATCAATTCCAGCACTCCCGGCGCATCCAGTTCGACGATGTGGTATTTCGACCCCTGCGGTTTCGTGGACACTGACGGTCAGGCGTATCTTTATTTCGGCGGACAGTTTCCGACTAACTCGCGCGTCATCAAACTCGGCGCGAACCTTACCAGCGTCAGCGGCTCGGCGACCGGCCCGTTCACCACAAATTTTTTCGAGGCGAGCTATCTGCACAAGCGCAACGGAATCTATTATCTTACTTATTCCACCACGCCGTCCGCCGGAATGGTCATCTATTGTGAGACGAATTCCAATCCCACCAATGGTTTTGTTCCGCAGGGAACGGTGCTCGCGAATCCGCCGGTCAACGTCTTCAACAACAACCATCACTCCATCGTCTCGTTTGGCGGCAACTGGTATATCGCTTACCACAACCGTTTCGTCGCGAAAGCCAACGGCTTTGCCGACGCCGACGCCGTGTATAAACGCAGCCTCTGCCTCGACGCGGTGAACTACAACGCCGACGGCAGCATCATCCAAGTCACGCCAACCACGAACGGTTTACCGCAGTTGAAATATTTGAATCCCTACGCGCGCGTCGAGGCCGAGACCATCGCGCAGCAAAGCGGCATTGCCACAGAGCCTTGCAACGAAGGTGGCATGGACGTGACCAACATCGCCAATGGCGAATGGATCATGCTGCGCGGCGT
This sequence comes from uncultured Verrucomicrobia subdivision 3 bacterium, assembly GCA_903827955.1. GTDB lineage: Bacteria > Verrucomicrobiota > Verrucomicrobiia > Limisphaerales > UBA11358 > UBA11358. The sequence continues at coordinate 9,988 of CAIKKJ010000057.1, read as the reverse complement.
GGATTTCACCGGCGCGGGCGCGACGAACTTTACCGCACGCATCGCGAGCGCCGGTGCCGGCGGAACAATCGAGTTGCATCTTGATGCCACGAACGGAACGCTGATCGGCAACTGCGCCGTGCCCGCGACCGGCGGCTGGCAGACTTGGGCAAATGTTTCCACCACGATCAGCAACAGCACGGCGCGCGGCGTGCACAATCTTTACCTAGTGTTCACCGGTGCGACGGCGACGAATCTTTTCAATCTCAACTACTGGCAATTTGCATCATCCACCAACTCATCGTCGCCAGCCTCGCTTGTGAAATTCGAGGCGGAGTCCGGCACGCTCGGTTTGGATTGGGCGGTAAGCAACAGCGCTTCGCCAGTTTATATCACTATCACCACCGACGGCGCGGGCAATTTTCCCAGCAACGCCACACGCGTGGCGACTTACACGGTGACGCTGCCTGCGCCCGGCACTTACCAACTCTTCGCCCATGTGCGCGTCGGCCCCGGCGCTTTCAACGACGACAGCATGTTTTACGGAAAAGGTTTTGGCGCGAAAAATCCAACGAACAGCGCGGATTGGATTTTGGTGAACGGCCTCGGCGCAGCGGGCTTCAACAATCCCACCGACATCGTCAACACCAGTGGCACACTCGGCAGCGGCGTATGGAAATGGGTGAACCTCTCCGTCTTCGCGCCCGGCGCAACGTTCACGGCGACGAACGGCGGCCTCACGCAAACATTTCAAATCGGCGCGCGGGAAAACGGGCTCGACATGGATGCGTTTGTGTTCGGTTTGAACACTTACGCTTACACCGTTACCAATTTGGACAACGGCACGGACGGCACGCCGCCGCCGCTACCGGTCGCGGGCATTGATGCGACGAAAACGTTTCAGACGATTGAAGGTCTCGGCGGCGCGATTTGCTTCTACAACGGCTGGGTCAGCAGTCATCCCTACAAGCTGGAGATTTATACCAACGCCTTTGCGGGACTAAACCTCTCGATGCTGCGATTAGGAAATTGGTTCCGTTACACGAACAGTCCAGACACGGACGCGCCGGATTTTGTTTCCAATGCGAACCGCATCGAAGGCCGCGCGGTTCCCATCTACATGAGCTCGTGGTCGCCGCCGGCGTTTTTGAAAAGCAACGGACAGGTTGGCAACGGCGGCACGCTCATCACCAACATTGGCGGCGGTTTTGCCTACACGAATTTCGCGAACTACTGGTATGACGCGATCAAATCGTATTCATCGAACGGAGTGAATCTCACCTGGGCCAGCATCCAAAACGAACCCGATTGGGTCGCCGGTTACGACTCCTGCATTTTTCATCCGACCGAAGACACGGTGAACGGCACGAACTACGCGAGCTACTCGAAGGCGCTCGACGCGGTTTATCAAAAGCTGACCAACCTGCCGTCGCCGCCGAAACTGCTCGCTCCGGAATGCGTTCACATTTCTTTCAACGACCTCAACAACTACGCCGCGACGCTGAACGCGAATAGTTTTTATGGCGTGGCGCATCACCTCTACGGCGATGGCGGCTCGACCGGCGATTCGTTTCTCACCGCCATCAGTTCGGCCACAAATGTTTTTCCCAGCAAGCCGCGTTTCATGACCGAGTATGGCGATGTGTTCGATATGATTGAGTGCGCCGTCTTGATTCACAACTCGCTCGTCGTCGAATCGGTCAGCGGCTATAACCATTGGAATCTCATCTGGCCGGGAACCAACGGTGGGCTGATTCAAATTGAAAATCCGTTTGTCTCACAATCCACTTGGACCAACGCACCGCCCGGCACGCCCACGCAATCACACGGCTGGTGGTATTCGCCGAGCTATTGGTCCATGAAACATTTTTCCTATTTCGTGCAGCCCGGCTACCGGCGCGTCGCCGCGACTAACAGCAGCACTATCGTGCCGACCTCCGCATTTCTCTCGCCCGACGGACTTAGGCTGGTTGCGGTTTTCATCAACAAGGACGTGACCGCCACCACTGTGAACGTGAACTTTGGTTCGTTCCCGTATTTTCAGTCCGACGTTTTTCAAACTGCGGGCACGAATAAATTTCAATCACTCGGCGCCGTGGTTGGGTCACAATTAACTTTGCCCGCGCAGTCGCTCACCACGGTCGTGCTCGATAAATTTGTCGCCGTCGGTGCGGCGTTCAATCCCTCGCCCGCGAACGCTGCAACGAACGTAGCCTTCAACCTCGCGCTTGGCTGGATGCCGGGCAGCAACGCCGTGTCGCACGCGATTTATCTGGGAACGGATTCCAACGCCGTCGCGCAGGCCACGACGACATCGCCGCAATTTTTGGGTGTGGTCACGAACAACAGCTTTTCTCCCGCGCTCGCGTTGGCGACGAATTATTTCTGGCGCGTGGATGAAATCGTTGGCGCGAACACGAACGTCGGCGGAGTCTGGTCATTCACTACGGCACCTCTGCCAACATTGGTTCACCGCTACAGCTTTGGCGAAAGCGGCGGCAATTCCGTCGTCGATTCCGTCGGCGGCCCGGCGTGGACGGGCACGCTGCCGGCCAGCGGAACTTTGTCGGGCGGACAGTTGACGCTTGCATCGGCATCGTCGCAATACTCCAGCCTGCCTGCGGGCATCGTGGCGACGCTGACAAATTTCACCATCGAGGCCTGGGTGAAATTAAATTCCACCGCGAACTGGGCGCGTATTTTTGATTTCGGCAACAGCACCACGAGCTATATGTTTCTGACGCCGCAGAACGGCAGCACTGCGCGGTTGCGTTTCGGCATCACCACGAACAGTTCCGGCGGCGAGCAGCAGATCACCGGCTCCGCTGCGTTGACCACGGGCGTCTGGCATCACATCGCCGTGACGCGCAACGGACTCACGGGAATTCTCTATCAGAATGGCGTCGCCGTCGGCACCAACAACGCCATGACGATCAAACCTTCAAATCTCGGCAGCACCGTGAATAATTATCTCGGCAAATCGCAGTGGCCCGATCCTTACTTCAACGGCTTGCTGGATGAATTTCGCATCCATAGCGTCGCGTTGTCGGCGGCGGAGATTGCTGCGAGTTATGCGCTCGGCGTGAATTCTCTTTTAAGCACGAACAGCCCGGCCATCAGTTTACTGAATTCGCCGTCAAGCCTGACATTGACGTGGCCGCTTGCGTCCGCCGGATTTACTGTGCAATCGCGCACCGATCTTGTGGCGGGCAATTGGGTGAACATGACTTCGCCCGCACCGCAAATTATCATCGGCCAGTGGCAGGTGACGATTCCCGTGTCCACCGCCACCAACTCAATTTTCTATCGGCTCTTAAAATAATTTCGGCGCAACGAATCCAACTCAATGATTAACAAACTGAACTTATCTGTTTTAACGGGATTGCTCGTATTGGGTATGAACGCCTTCGCGCAAGATACCAACCGCTGGATTTTTTTGTGCTTTGGACAATCCAACATGGAGGGATTTCCGGGAATTGAAGAGCAGGACAAGACGAACGTGGATGATCGTTTTGAAGTTTTCGCGGCAGTAAATTTTCCAAAACAAAACCGCACCAAAGGCAATTGGTATCCCGCTGTCCCGCCGTTGTGCCGGCCCTCGTCGGGGATTGGCCCGGCAGATTATTTTGGCCGGACGATGGTTGCCAACCTGCCATCCAACATCAAATTGGGCATCGTCAGCGTCGCCGTGGGTGGCTGCAAGATAGAACTCTTTGAACTAGATCATTATCAGGCCTACGCCGCGACCGCGCCTTCGTGGATGACCAACATCATCAAGGGCTACGATGGAAATCCGTATGCGTATCTCGTCGCGACGGCAAAGCTGGCGCAGAAGGACGGCGTGATCAAAGGCATCCTGTTGCATCAGGGCGAGTCGAACACGGGCGACAAGGAATGGCCGGGCAAGGTGAAGGTGGTTTATGAAAAGCTGCTCCAAGATTTGAATCTCAAAGCTGAAGGCGTGCCGCTCATCGCCGGCGAAGTTGTGAACGCCGACCAGCGCGGACAGTGCGCGAGCATGAATAAAATTATTGATGAGCTGCCCAAAACCATTCCCACGGCACATGTCGTTTCCTCCGCTGGTTGCGAGGCTATTTTACCGGATCATCTGCACTTCACGCCGGCCGGTTATCGTGAGTTGGGAAAACGCTACGCCGAAACCATGTTGCTGTTGCTCGGTTACAAAATGGTCAACCTTCCCGCTGGTGCCGCCGCGCGCAATCCTATCCTTCACGCCGACATTCCAGACATGGCGATGATCCGCGTGGGCGACACTTATTACATGAGCAGCACCACGATGCACATGAGTCCGGGGTTACCGATCATGCGGTCGAAAGATTTGGTGAATTGGGAAATCGTGAGCTACGCCTACGACATTCTCGACGATGTGGACGCGCTGAATCTCGCCAACGGAAAGAATAGCTACGGCAAAGGTTCGTGGGCGAGCAGTCTACGCTATCACGACGGAATTTTTTACGCGACGACCTTCTCCGGCACCACGGGCAAGACGTATGTTTACACGACGAAAGACATTGAACACGGCCCGTGGAAAGTTTCCTCCTTCAAGCCGATGCTTCACGATCACTCGTTATTTTTCGAAGACGACGGGCGCGTGTTCATGGTCAACGGCGGCGGCAACATTCGTTTGACCGAGTTGACCGCAGACATAACGGCGGTGAAACCTGATGGTTTCAATCAAATCATCATCACGAACGCCGGCACCGTGGCCGGGCCGAACATCGGGCTCAACGCGGAAGGCTCGCAGTTGTTCAAACACGACGGGAAATATTATCTCTTCAACATCACCTGGCCGCGCGGCGGGATGCGCACGGTCATCATCCATCGCGCGGATAAAATCACCGGGCCGTGGGAAGGTCACGTGGCGTTGGTTGACAAAGGCGTGGCGCAAGGCGGACTGATTGATACGCCGACGGGTGAGTGGTTCGCATATCTCTTCCGCGATTACGGTGCAGTCGGTCGCATCCCGTATCTCGTGCCCGTGAAATGGGAGGACGGTTGGCCGGTGCTCGGCGTTGATGGCAAGGTGCCGGACGAATTGAAATTGCCCGCGAACAAAAATTTAATTCCCGGCATCGTGGCATCCGATGAATTCACGCGGCGTGAAGGCGAAGTCGTGCTCCCGCTCGTCTGGCAATGGAATCACAATCCTGACAACTCGCATTGGTCGCTAACGCAGCGCCCTGGATTTTTGCGGCTCACCACTGGGCGCGTGGACATGGATTTTCTTTCCGCGCGCAATACGCTCACGCAACGCACCATCGGCCCGGAATGTTCCGGCACGACCGCCGTTGACGTGAGCAATTTGAAAGATGGCGACTTCGCCGGACTCGCGTTGCTGCAAAAAAATTACGGCCTCGTCGGTGTGATGGCCGACGGCGGCACGAATTTCATCGTGATGGTGGACGCCTCGTCCGGTTCACCAAATGAGGTGCATAAAATTCCGCTGTTGCAGCCGACGGTGTTTTTGAAGGCCGACTGCAACTTCAAGGAGCGCGCTGACACGGCGCATTTCTTCTACAGCCTCGACGGCAAATCTTGGACACCCATTGGCGGCGCGCTGAAGATGAGTTACACGTTGCCGCATTTCATGGGCTACCGTTTCGGGTTGTTCAACTACGCCACCAAAGCATCGGGCGGTTACGCTGACTTTGATTTTTTCCACATCGGCGATTCCATCGCGAAAGACAAATGAAACATTTGTGATCCGGATAATTCACAACTTCAGTTCAGCGAAGCGATGGGCGGCGATTTGTCTGCTGGGTTACGCGATGTTGTCAATGGCGTTCGCCGAATCGCTGAAGGTTGATTTCAACGGCTCGTCCGCGCAAACGATGGCTGGGTTTCAGGCTTACACGGCGCAGAACGAAGTGACCAATACGTTCGGTTCGCGGACTTACAGCGCATTTGGAACCAGCATCACCATCACGCCGACGTGGGCGGGGTCGCCGCCGACAAATACATCGGAGCAAGCGCAGGTGCGCTCTTCGGGCAACGGCTATTCGACGAACGCGGCGGACATGCTTGATCTGATGATTGATTGGATCGGCACGGACAAGCGGGAAAATCCCGGCAATCCCTTGACCCTCACCATCAGCGGATTGCCGGCGGGAAATTACGGATGGCTTTCCTATCACCACGACACGCAGGATCAGCACGGCACGTTTAATGTGACGGTGAACGATGCGAATGGTTCCGCGACGACGAGCGGCTTAGTGATTTCCAGCACGCAATCTTCTTCCCCGCCGGCCACCAACCTTGCCAACGTGACAAAATTTTCCACAGCCATCCGCTCGGACGGCACCAATCCGATCAGCTTCGTTTTCAATCTCACTTCATCAACGAATCCCGTGAGCACAGCGTTTTTTGTGATGAACGGATTTGAGCTAACGAATTCGATAGTCACAGCTCCGCAGCAAACAAACGCACCACTGCGTCGCCCGATTTCACCGCAGCAACCGATGTGGCTCATCCACATTGATTCCTGGAATTTTCCCGACCCGCAGCAGCTCATTGATTTGATTCCGCCTGATATCCGGCCGTATGTGGTGCTGAACATCTCGTTGTCCATCAGCCACACGGCGACCAACAGCCAGTTCCACATCTCTGAATACGGTTATGAGATCGCAAAATCCTGGATGCGCGTCTGCGCTCAAAATCGGATGTGGGCGATGATCCAACAGTCCAGCGGCGGGTTTCACCAGTTCTCCGACTTCGACCTTTCCGTCTATGAAGAGTTCTACCGCGATTATCCAAACTTGATCGGATTCAACTACGCCGAACAGTTCTGGGGTTACGACGATCCGACGGACCCGCTCTCGGCGGCATGGACGGATCGCATCAATCACTTCGCCAATCTGTTGAAACTCTCCAGCAAGTATGGCGGGTATCTGGTCGTCAGTTGGTGCGGGAATGAATTCGATGCGAACATCAATCCGATTGCCATGTTGAAACTGAATTCGAACTTCGCGGCAGCGTGCCGGCAATACACGAAGAATTATATCCTCTGCGAAAAATACACGCAGCAATCCTATCAATCGGACATGGAGAGCGTTTGTCTCGGCGCTTATCTCTCCGGTTACAGCGGCCAATACGGCATCCGCTACGATTCCACTGGTTGGACGGATGCCACGGGAACGAATCAAAACTTCACGCTGGCGACGGGCGGAGCGCCGCATCTCGAACACATCATGCTCACGGGCGAGACAGTAATTGATGCTCCAGAGTTGATCTGGCAGCAATGTTTTCAGGAGCTCGGCGCGGCCGCGACTTCCAATGGTTACAGCACTCGTCGCTGGGGAACTTTTTCGCAATTCGGCAATGTGAGCATTGATCTTTTCCGCAAGATTTTGGACGGCACGGTTCGTATCCCAACCCGACAGGAAGTCATTGACCGCACCAAAGTTGTCATCGTCAACGACGTGAACTCCGGCAGCAACGACGACAAATACAGTTCGCCCATGTCCCTGTTTGAAGGGCTGTATCGCATGGATGGTGAGGGCAACTATCGCACGAACAAATCGTTCTTCAAGAAGACCGGACGCTATCCAACCGTTCCAACCGTTTATCAATTGAATGACACCGCCGCGCAGTCGTTTCAAGTGAAGGTGAACAAGTCAGCCTATTCCACGCGCTGGCCGACCATCGCCGCCAAGACAAATGAACTCAACACGCTCTTTCCGCAGGAATACAGCGGCGATCTTTATGCCGGTCGATACGAGAATGCGTGGGTGGTTTACAATCCTTACAAGACGGGGCAGACGGCGACGAATTCCGTTCTGTTCAAATACAACACCTGCGACCACGTTGATTTGAATTTTTCCCAATACACGTCCGGCGTGATGAAGGAATTTTCCAACAGCGTCACGTTCTATCTGGCCAACTACGACAACGTCATTTATTCGGGTTTGAAGACGAACACGATCACGATTTACGGCAGCACGGCGGAACCAACTTATTCTTACATCGACCGCGGGAGCAATCATCTGGCCAGTGTTCTCAGCAAAACCTGGTCGGGCGGAATTTTCACGTTGACCGTTCTGCAAAACGGTCCGCTCGATATCAACGTGAATTGCGCCGGCACCGCGACCGGACGTTTGACCGCTTACACGCCGGCAGTTTTGACGCCGCCGGCTCAACCGATGGCTTACACGGGGCCGCTTCAATTTGAGACTGAGTGTTCCGAATACAAAAATATTTCCACCATTGTCACGAGCGGATGGGACAAGGCTGTCCGAAATTATCGGGGACAAGGCTATCTGCAATTCGGCACCAGTTCGCTCGCAGCGGTGAGGGAATCCGTAAAAGTTTTGAAGGCGGGAACGTATCGGCTGGAGACGCGTTATTCCGTCACCGGCGCGAATGTCAGCACCATCGATTTGTATGTGAACGGAATCAAGGTGGCCACGCCGACGTTCACGCAGACCGCCACGCTCAGCGACTGGGCCACGAATAAACTGAACGTGACCTTGAATGCCGGCACGAACAACATCGAGTTCAAGGCCAACGCCACAGCAGCCAACTCGGTTTATTTCGACAGCATCGTCGTCGTTCCCACAGCATACGGCGACGGGTTGGTGATTCAGGAAAACAATTCCGGATTCCGCAGCGTAGATGGGACGATCGACAACAATTACTCTGGCTACACCGGCAGCGGATTTGCCAATACCACCGATACAAACGGAGTGAGTGTTTACTGGGGAGTTTATTTCGATTCGTCCGTGATCAAGTCGCTGACGTTCCGCTACGCCTGCACCAATGACCGGAGCGCCAACCTGATTGTCAACGGCGTGGACGTGGCTTCCAACATCCAGTTCCCCGCCACTGCGACATTGACGAATTGGGACTTCGTCACAGTCAACGCAAACATCACGAACGGGGCTACCGAGGTGAAACTGCAATCAACCTCCGCTGCCGGCTTGCCCAACATTGATTCCGTAGAATTGATCGGCGGCGGACCGACGAACACGCCGCCCACGCTGGCGGCCATTACCAATCGCACGATCGGCGCAGGCGTAGTCTTGATCATCACCAATTCGGCGTCAGACAACGATACGCCTGCACAAACGTTGACGTTCAGCCTGCTGGCCTCTCCGACCAACGCAACGATCAACACCAATAGCGGCGTGTTGACTTGGCGTCCGCTTGTGTCGCAGGCGAATTCAACGAATTCCTTTGCCTTCAGAGTGACGGACAATGGCACGCCAAACTTGGGCGCGTCACAAAGTTTCGTCGTGACGGTAGCACCTTTATCGTCGCCGCAGATTTCTTCAGCTCGATTGAATGGCGTCCAGTTGGTGTTGCAGGTGAACGGCGACACCGGCCCGGATTATCAGATTCAAACCTCAACCAACCTGATCAACTGGAGCGCGCTCTTCACGACCAATTCGCCCGCGATGCCATTTGGCTTGACCAACAGCGTGTTGAATTCGCCGAAACAATTTTTCCGGATTTCAGCCGGACCGCCGTTTTGAGGCGGAAGCTTTCCCCAACCATACTACCCATGAAAAAAACACTGGCCGCTTGTCTGATGATCGCCGTCAACTTTGTTGCCACGGCGCAAACCAACACGATCGCTTCCAGCGCCGTTGAAAGTCCGGCGGATGATTGGAAGCCGTCGTCCGTGAACCAGTCGGGCAAGCAGTATCCGCAGGTGAATTCGGAACGTCGCGTGCGCGCCAGGCTCGTCGCGCCGTCGGCGCAAAGCGTGCAGCTCGATATCGGCGGAAAAAAATATCAGCTGACCAAAGGCGATGACAACGTGTGGACCGGATTTTCCGCGCCGCAGGACGAGGGCTTTCATTATTACCAACTCAACATTGACGGCGCATCCGTGCCTGATCCCGGCAGTTTGTATTTTTACGGCGCGAGCCGCTGGGGCAGTGGCGTGGAAATTGCCGCGCGGGACGAGGATTTTTATGCGTTAAAAAATGTTCCGCATGGACAGCTTCGCGAAGTTTTCTTCTTTTCGAAAAGCGCGGGCAAGAATCTC
>CAIKKJ010000056.1 GCA_903827955.1 uncultured Verrucomicrobia subdivision 3 bacterium | reverse complement strand
TTCAACACCGACGACAGTGCGCACTGGGTGCAATTCTTCAGCTACACGGCTCCTGCCCCCTTTGCTTCGATTTCCAACAACTTGGTTGATTACAACTTTGACTATGTCACCAAGGCCGGCATCCCTGTCGCTCCGCATAGCGCGTTATTTGGTTCGGCTGCAATTCACCACGCATTGAAGATAAGTGCGGTTTACACGAATGCGACGAGTTCAACCACTGTGACCCTCAAATCCGGGGCAGCGGTGGCGGGAATGTCGGTGTGCCCAACAAATTTCAGCATTACTGCCAATTTCGTGATGCACGCGGATATGTGGATGAACATAGACTGCAGCGCTTACGCCGCCACGAATACTGATTTTACTAGCAGTTCCGCGAGCTTTGCGACCACCACACACAACAGCACCGCCTCAACCGTTTTCTACGGTTGCGGCTACGGCACGGCTGGCACCACTGATACCACGCCCGGCCACACCGATGCGATTTGGGTGGGAGCCTTGACCGATAACGGCACCACCGCGCAGCTACGCATGTATGGCCCTTCAATACAGGCCTCATATCAAGACTTCTCCTATCAGTCCACCGGAACCGGGACGCCGGGCTTTCCGGGTGACCCGCTGGTGTATAATGTCGGTAATGGAGCGAATGGTCTGGGAACCCGCAATATGATTAGCACCACGGCTAATCCTCCATACACTCCAGCCCAAATGTCAACCAACCTGGCTAACGGCGTGGCCTGGCGCACCATCTTTCCCCCCTCTCCGGTTCCCTTGGCCCAGCAAATCCTTTATCCCCAGCAAACGAATAACTATTCTCTTCCCGGGTTTTTTGACTTTAAGTGGCATGATGTGTCCGTTGAAAAGGTTGGTAGCGTGATTATTTACAAGATGGACGGTAATATTATTGCCACGGCCAACTATTCATCAGCAGGAACACCTCCGGGCAGTTTTCTTACTTTCGTGGCCAGCCGCACGGGTTCAACAGCAGCGAACTCGGTCTCTGGTAATCAATATACCAACCTGAACTTCGCGTTGTTCGCCAACATCGTGGTTTCCAATTATAACAACGTGGTGAACGTGTCCGCCCCGACTCCGACATGTGACGAAGCAACTGTTGGCACGCCGGCAGTGTTTAATATCAGCCGCCCCTCGGCGGGTGTGCCTCTGACCGTTACCTACACGCTGACTGGCACGGCTACCAATGGTTCGCAATATACCACTCTGCCCACCTCGGTGACCTTGGCTTCTACCGCCACAGATACCAACATTTATGTTTATCCGATTGATGATGGCATTCCCAGCGCGACGACAACGGTTGTTTTAACCCTTCAGTCTGGCACTGGCTACGTTGGTGCAGGCAGCGCCATTGTGAATATTCTCGACACTGACACGCCGACAATAGACATCACCGGCACGAGCCAAGCCTACGGTCGTTATACTAACGCCGCTCCCCCCGGCAACAACAGTGACTTTTTGAGTTACATTGTGACTCGTCGTGGCAAGCTGACCACGGGTTCAGATTTGAATGTGAATCTTTCTTACAGTGGTTCGGCTGTGGCGGGCACGGATTTCGCATCGACCACCAGCGTGACCATTCCTGATGGAACACAAACAGCGGCACTGCTGGTTTACCCGTTGGATAATCCGAACGTCACCACGAACCGCACATTGAATGTTAACGTTGCGTCCGGTTCCGGTTATGCAATTGGAGCCGGCTCGGGCACAGGCACGATTGTTTCAGCGCACTATGCGCCCAACACCGTATTACTGTCGGATGATTTGCAAAACCCTGCCGATGCCTCTAATTGGAACGTAGTTTATGGCACCGGTGATCCGGCTAATGACGCAGCTAATTTCAGTGTGGATTTCGGTTTGCCGTTGTCAAGCGCCCCAGGTGGTTTCACTCTTCCGCCGCCGCCAGGTGGAAACTCCAGCGCGCTCCACTTGACCTGCAACAAGGCCAATGCGACATCGCCAGCTCCAGGTGCGGTGAACGCCTACTATACCAACCTCTTCTTGAGCGGCAATTATGCGGTCCGGTTCAACATGAATATCATTGAAGGACAGGTGACCTCTAGGTCCACTGAAGGTGTGCTGTTTGGTATTAACCACACGGGCACTTGCAGCAACTGGTGGTATGGCGGTGGATTCATCACCAACCAAACTTGGTCCAGTGATGGTATCTGGTATTACGTAACGGCACAGCCGAGTGGTTATGTATCTGCTGGCGATTATGCTGAATACACTGGTCAGGGTAATACCAACAACAATACTGGCTTTACGCGGGTTGCTACGCAGGTGGCCTCACCATTTGGCAAAGCCTTCAAAGTCAATCCGGGTCCGTTCACCTGCTTTGACGGCAACGGCAGTGGCAGCCAGACCGCCGGCCAGCCGGCCAATGCTTCGCCCGTAATAGGATATGATGCGAGCACATGGAGTGATGTGGAAATCAAACAGCTAAATGGCATTGTCACCATGTCCATCAACCACACGCCCGTCTTTGTTTATACCAACACGACGATTTGGACGAATGGTTATCTGATGCTGGGTTATGCGGATCCATTTGGTGCCAGCGTTGGCGATCCCGAAGCCGGTGCCTATTTTGCCAACCTTCAAGTGGTGCAACTGCCGCTTCCGCCGGTGGTCACCATCAACAGCATCGTCCTTAATGGCGGCAATGTGGTCATCAAATTCACCACCTCGAGTGCAACCGATACAACCTCATCCTTCACCCTCCGGAGCTCCGGCGCGGTGAATGGAACCTATAATGATGTGAGTCCAGCCGCGACGATTACCTCGCTGGGTAGTAATCAGTTTCAGGCCACGACTCCATACAGTGGCGGTGGACAGGTGTTCTATCGAATCCTCCACAACTGACTGGAATTAATTCGTATCTTGGCCGGGACATCCGCAACGGGCGGGTGTCCCGGTTAAAGAATTAATTTGGCTCCTAGTTTGAGATGTCTTGGAAATAGAAACTGAAATGAAACAGAAACAATTGAGCAGCGGAACAAGTTTAGCTTTTACCCTGATTGAACTGCTGGTGGTTATCGCCATCATCGCTATTTTGGCGGCGATGTTGCTGCCCGCACTGGCCGCCGCGAAGGGTAAGGCCTATCAGGCACAGTGCATCAGCAATAACAAGCAGCTTGCATTGGGCTGGGTCATGTTTGCCGGAGATAACAACGATCAGATGATGCCCAACTCGCCTTCATCTGTAGGAGGTGTCAGTTGGTGTGGTAATTTGACTGTGCAACGGTGGGGCGCCGTTGACGCCAACACCAATACAGCATATTACCAAACTAATTTGATGGCCGGTTATATGACCGGGCAATTGGGGGTTTATCGTTGTCCTGCAGATAATGTTCCTTCGGCCAATGGCCAGCGAGTTCGCACTTATTCAATGCAAGCCCAAGTTGGATATTACCCAGGAGTTGGGATTTTTGGAAATCAAGCCAATGCTAAATTCTATAGTAAGCTCTCAAATATTATCGGATTCCCCGGCCCAACTGATTTGATTGTTTTTACCGAAGAAAGTGGGGTTGACCTTGCAGATAATGGTTCTGGGATGGACGGCTGGCTTCAAGTTGATAATGGTTTTACTGCGGGAGGTGGTTGGGCAGCTCAAGTTGGTTTTCCCGACGTGCCGGGGGCATATCACAAATGGGGGGCTGGTTTTTCATTTGTTGATGGTCACTCTGAATATCATAAATGGGTTAATCCTGGACTTAAAATTGCCGTGACCCAGAACATGTCTGGTCTTGGCTCAAGTGGTCTCATCATTGGAAATCCAAATGGACCAACGGCACAAGATTGGCAATGGTTCACATCCCGCTGCGCCGCTCGCAAATAACTTTGGTATCTTAAACATAAAGGCATGCATAGAATGCGAATTGAGTCTGCAAGTCCTGCCAAGGCCTTCACTTTGATAGAATTGCTCGTTGTTATTGCCATCATCGCCATCCTGGCGGCCATGTTATTGCCCGCCCTCGCCAGTGCCAAGGAACGCGCCAAGCGCATCTCCTGTTTGAACAACGAAAAGCAGATGGGGCTCGGCAGCCAGATGTTCGCCGATGAGGACGACCATCATGCCTACACCGGCACGATGAATTATGGCGACGACGACATGAACTGGCTTTACCCGACTTATATCCCCACCCTCAAGGCTTTCTCTTGTCCATCCACAAAGAATGAAGTTAGGACTAACTCGGCACCTATTCCGGCCAACAAGTCGTATAACATGACTGGCAGTTCTCTCAACCAGAGCGGAGTCGATCTTTATGTAAATCGCATCCACGGCGGTTCCACCTATATGACGGATTTGATTGCGAACGCCGGGGGCAAGGATCAACTCTACGGCAGCAGCTATGAGTGCTCCGGCTATCTGAACAGTTACCTGAACACCGGTAATAACATCAAGACTGACGGCAGCCAGCGCAAGAACCAGAACCATTGTTCACCCTATACTTCCAAGCTGACTTTTTTGCCTTACATGTCCTCCGGCCAAGTTGTTGGGTCTTCGGACATCCTGATTATTTATGATGCCGACGATCGGTTTTCCACCGATCCCACCCGCCTAAATGATAACTACCCTGACAAAGGAGACAACCACGGCAACGCCGGCGGCAACATGGTCTTCTGCGACGGCCACGCGCAGTGGGTTGCGCAGAAAAATTATATCCAGACCTTTGTTCGCGGCACGGATGAATATCCATCCACTTGGCCGTTGCAATGACAAGCAGCAGAAAACTTTTTGATGCGTAGTTAAAAAAGTTTCCAAGATTTACCGCGGGCTCACACAGAGTCCGCGTTTTTCTTTGGCTGAAGCAAAAGACAAAACCCCATTCTTCGCCGTCACACCAGCGAACGGATCGTTGGTAATCAGCAGATTTCCATCAATATCCAGATAGTCCGTCAACTCCGCCAGATGCGCGGCGGCGCTGATCATCACGCTCGTCTCAATCATGCAGCCCAGCATCGTTTGCAAGCCCGCCTTGCGCGCAGCCTGCAACGTGTCGAACGCCATGCTCACGCCACCGGTCTTGACCAGCTTCACGTTCACGCCGTGAAAACATTCCGCGCAACGCGGGATGTCCGCCACCGTGTGACACGATTCATCGCCAAAAATCGGCAGTGGCGAACGCTCCTTGAGCCATTTCAAATCCGCATCGCTGGAGTCGCGCGGCATCGGCTGCTCGATGAATTGCAGATTTTTGTCCGTTGCCATCAGCCACTCGATCATCCGCAACGCCTCTTCCTTTGTCTTCCAGCCCTCGTTCGCATCCACGCGCACCGGCTTGTTGGGCGCAACGCTGCGGAGCGCGGCGAAATTTTCTTTGTCCCGCGCATCGCCGACCTTCAGTTTGATGACGGGATATTCCGCTGCCTCCAAAACTTTTTTGGCGATGATGTCCGGCGCATCAATCCCGATGCTGAACGACGTGACGTGATGCCGCTCACGAAAACCGAGGCCGAGAAAATCATAAAGCGGCTTGCCTGCGTGCTTCGCCGCGCCGTCGAGCAACGCCAAATTCAACGCGCACTTCACGGCAAAAGGGATTTTTGGAATCGTCTCCAAAAACTTCATGCTGCTCGGCACGTCAGCGAAGGATAGTTTAGAGGCATCCAGCGCGGCGATGACCGGCAACACATTCGCCACCGACTCGCCGTAAAGACGCGACGGCGCCGCCTCGCCCAGCGCCGCGATGCCGCTGGCGTCGGTGAGTTCCACGATGACGGTCTGGTGGACGCCAGAGCCTTGGGTGCTGGCAATTTTCCACGGGTTGGCGAGCCGCAACTCGCACGCACGGGCGTTGATTTTCACCTGCAAATTCAAGCACATTTTCCACTTTCAGGAAACGAATAATTTCACTTTTCTCCGCCCAAAATCACGTCAGAATCCACCCATGCCCGCGCTAAAAAAAATCGTGGATGACACCATCGAATCCGTGCTGAAAAAGTTTTCGCCGCTCAACCTGCGCGCGGAGGAACTCGCCTTAACGCTCGTAGATTTATCGGAAATTAATTTTCCGCGCGCCCACCATCGCGGCGATGAAAAAATTTATCCCGCCAGCGTCATCAAATTATTTTACCTCGCCGCCACGCACCGCTGGCTGGAAGATGAAATTACTTCCGACACACCGGAACTGCGCCGCGCACTCCGCGACATGATTGTGGATTCCGGCAACGAGGCCACCGGCTACGTTCTCGATGCGCTCACCGACACGACCAGCGGCCCCGAACTTCCGCCCGCCGAACTCGCCGCGTGGCACGAGCGGCGCAACGCTGTCAACCGTTGGTTCCACTCGCGCGGCTACGAAATAAACGCCAACCGCAAGACGTGGTGGGAAGGCCCGTATGGCCGCGACAAGCAGGCTGTAGATCAATTTGTTCCCGCGCGAAATTTTCTGACAACCAACACCACCGCACGCCTGCTTGTTGAAATCGCCGCCGGCAAGTGTGTTTCAGAAAACCATTGCCAGCAAATGCTAAAATTGATGTCGCGCGATTTTGCGAATCCGAATTCCAACGACCATCAAGGCCGTGAATTCATCGGCGCAGGTTTGCCGCCAAATGCAAGACTGTGGTCCAAGGCTGGCTATATGAGCACCGCGCGGCACGACGCGGCGATTGTGGAATTGGTGAACGGAAAGAAATTTGCACTGGTGATTTTTACGACGCGACCGGACCACAAAGAAATCATCCCGGAAATGGCGCGGCAAATTGTCGCACGATTTTAACTTATTTCACTGCCGCCTCGGTGATGATCAGGTCGCCGCGTTTGCCATCCAGCCGCGCCAACGCGTTCACGGGAATCGTGGCGTTCAAATCCAGATGGCCGAACGGCAAGCCAAAGACCACCGGCACTCGCAACGCCGCGAGCCGTTCGCGCACAACGTCCGCACCGGTCTGCTGAAACTCGCGCGACTTTTTTTTGCCCGGCTCATCGCAGTCGGCGTTCACGCCAACCGCCACGCCGACGACTTGCGAAAAAATTCCCGCGTGCCAGAGTTGCGTGAGCATCCGATCCACGCGCCCCGGTCGCTCACTGATGTCCTCGAAGAAAAGAATTTTTTTCTTGAACAACGGAGCGAACGGTGTGCCGAGGCTCGCGCAAATCAATGACAGATTACCGCCGACCAAGCGGCCTTCCGCCATGCCACCGCGAAAAATGGAAACAGATTTTCCAGTGTAACCCGCGCAAATGCTGCCGGGGGCTTTCGTCTCCGTGACGGTTCGCAGAAAAGAATTTTTTGTGAACACGGGAACTTTCGGATCGGCCAGCGCGCCGTTCCACATCGGCGCGTGGAAGGAAATCATGCCGCACTTCGCCGCGAGCACGCTGTGCAGCGCGGTGATGTCGCTGTAGCCGGAAAAAATTTTCGGATGACGGCGGATGACCGCGTAATCCAGCCGGTCGAGAATCCGATAGCACCCGTAACCGCCGCGCAAACAGACGATGGCCTTCACCTTTTTATCGGTGAACATCGCCATGAAATCCGTGGCGCGCTCGCGGTCGCTGCCGGCGAGAAAACCGTGCCGGGCGCGGACATTTTTGGCGAGCTTGGGTTTGAAACCGTATTCCTCCAGTGCTTCGGCCGCGCGGTCAATCGCCAGGGGATCCGGCGGCGGACTGGCGGGCGCGATGAGACCGACGGTGTCCCCGAGGCAAAGGCGTTCGGGTTTGAGCCGTTTCATTTTATGGATCTCTGGAGCGATTGCGTTCATTTTTTCTCCGCCGAAAGTTTTATGAGCGCTTCATCCATCGCCTTGCCCAGCGCGGGAATTCGTTGGGTGTAGACAATCGGCCCGACTTTGTCGAACGCCGGAAAATTGGTGCGCGTGGCAAACACTTCGTCCGCGTAGCGATGGCCGAGGTTGCCGACGATGGCGATGACGTAATGCCGGAATGGCTTGCCTGACAGCGAGGTCACGATGCCGGCGTCGGAGCCGTAGTTGAACGTCAACCCGGTCTTGTGCGCGAAGTTCACCTCGGCCTGCGCGTTCGCGGCGCGGATGTCCACGCCGAAATCTTCGCCGTCCACTTCGACGTGACCGTTGGTCGGATTAATCCAGCGCTCGGCGACGCGCGTGGGAATTCCGGCGCGCACATTTTTTGCGCCGGGAAAATTCGCCGTGGTCAGGCAGTCATTGAAACCTTGTTCGGACAACGTCTTTTTGAGGAACGCACGCGACGCGTCGGAAAGAATTTTTTCGGTCACGGGTTTTCCATCTGCGTCACCCCAAAAATTCCCCGCGCCACCGTCAATCAGCCAGAACATCCGCGCGATATCCCAGGCGGTGAGATTGATTTTGGCGGTGTCCCAGCCGAGGCCGTTTTTTGGATTCGTGCCGTTGATTTGCAGCGTGGGCAGGTTCAACTCGCGGAACTCGCGATTGAGCGGCTCGATTTCATTTTTGTCGTGCAACATTTTCAGCAGCGCACTCGTGGCGTGGTTGTCGCTGACGGTAATCATTGCATCGAGCCAGTCGCGGATTTTGCGCGGCTCCGGCTTGGCGTCGGCAATGTCGTAACTGTATTCCGCGTTCAAGGAAATTTTCCCGGCGTCAATCATCCGCATAACGTGAAAGGCCACCATGCTCTTGAACAACGACGCAGGGTAAGGTGCCATGAATTGAATCGCGGCATTCGTGCGCCCCGGCACCAGTTCGTCGGCAGCCGTGAGCGGTGGATTGTTCGTCCAACCTTTCTCGCTGGTGCGCGTGCCATCGCTGGAAAATTTTCCGCCGTTCGAGCGGTCGATGTCCCAGCGCAAAAAGCGCACGCTGCTCGCGCCCAGATTTTTGTCGAGCGGCACGACGAGGCCATCGGGATAATCGCGCGACAGCAAAACATACGCGCGGTCAACCAACTTGCCGTCTGCGTCGAGCTGGAGGACGGCGACGTTGACATTTGGCGGCTGCGCAATCTGTTTCGCAGGCACGCCAAGGTGTGCTTTGACGGGGCGGTTTTCATTGCCCGCGCCAAAATCAATGATGCGCTCGAAATGTTCGGCGCGCACGGCGTTGAGCAACTCGGTTTCGAGCGGTGTTTCCGCGCGAGCGATTATGGCGCACAGCAACACGGTGGACAGTAGGGCAAATTTCTTCTCCATATAAATCTTACGGTCAAAAGTGTTGTTACAAATCCGCATAAAAAGCCATAACTTTTTGTTTCCCTGACCGCGCCAGAAAACTCTACTCTCACCGGCATGGAAACCGCCCGCGCGACAGAAACAATTCCCGCACCCACCCAACGACTCACCTCGCTCGACGCCCTGCGCGGCTTCGATATGTTTTGGATTCTCGGTGCCGATTCACTGGCTTACGCGCTGCACGAGATGAGCGACAATCCGGCCACGAAATTTTTTGCCGAGCAGTTGGATCATGCGGAGTGGGCGGGCTTCCGGTTTTACGATCTGATTTTTCCGCTGTTCGTTTTCATCATGGGCGTCTCCACGGTTTTTTCGCTGGAAAAAATCATCGCGCAAGAAGGACGGGGCGCGGCGGTGAAACGGGTTTTGAAACGCGGCGTCCTGCTGTTCATCGTGGCGCTGATTTATTCAGGCGGCTTCACGAACCCGTGGCCAGACATGCGTTTGATGGGCGTGCTGAACCGCATCGCGCTCTGCTATACGTTCGGCGGGCTGCTGTTTATTTTCTGCAACGTGCGCATGCTGGCCGCCGCTGCCGCCGCGCTGCTGCTGGGCTACTGGGCGTTGCTGGCGCAAGTGCCATTTCCTGATGTGCGACCGTCACCCGGCGGCGATGCGGTCATCACCAAGGAAGCCGGCTTCAAAAAAATTTCCGACCTGAATCTGGCCAGCACCACGATGATTCACGGCTCGTATATCCAAGGTGTGAACCTGGCCAACTACCTTGATCAAAAATATCTGCCCGGCCGGAAATACGATGGCACTTACGATCCGGAAGGCATCTTGAGCACCCTGCCCGCGCTCGTCACCGGCTTGCTGGGAATTTTCACCGGCTTGTTTCTGCGCCTGAAAAATTTTCCAGAAATGAAAAAAGTCGTCTGGCTTTTCAGCGCCGGGGCGGCTAGCGCGGCGCTCGGCTGGCTGTGGAATTTGGAAATGCCCGTCATCAAAAAAATCTGGACCTCGTCTTACGTCCTCGTGGCCGGCGGCTATAGCGCGATGCTGCTGGCGGTTTTCTATTTCATCGTGGACGTAAAAAAATGGCAGACATGGTGCCAGCCGTTCGTCTGGATCGGGATGAATCCCATCACGCTGTATCTGACGAGCAATTTTCTCGGCGGGCTGGGTTTTGAGAAACTGGCGCGCCGGCTGACGGGCGGCCCGGTAAAAAATTTCTTCGACACGCACATTGCCGCCGGCTGCGGCGAACTGGTCAGCTCGCTGGTCGGCGTGCTGCTGTTCATCTGGTTCGCGCGGTTTTTGTATCAGCGGAAAATTTTCCTGCGGTTGTGAGGCGGAGATTTTTTCCTTCCCGTCCGGCGGAGAATCTTTATTCTGTGAACGAATTCAGCTCCGGTTGTTTTCCCTTCAAGCCAGCGTAGCTCAGTGGTAGAGCAACGGTTTCGTAAACCGTAGGTCGGTGGTTCAATCCCACTCGCTGGCTCCATTTATTATCAATGACTTACGAAGATTCTTGTTCAAGAAAACCAGATTTTTTCTGACAAGTTTCCGTCAAACCATCCGATTTCGATTCTCCAGACTGAGCCGCAATTGATGATGGGCGCAACCCCCAAAGCTTCATCACGTCAGATTTGCTCACTGCTCGTAGGTAATGCTTGCGGCAAACGGCTACGCTATTTCCCATGTCGAATGACACCTTGTTCAAGTCGTGGATGAGATTGTAGTAACAGGAGCCAAACGTGTGGCGCAATACGTCCTGATGCCATACCCCCATTTCCTCACGAATTTTACGTTGCATGTTCTCGTGCGCCACAAGTGGATTGAGCGGTTCATTTGGACGAGTAGCCTTGATGTGCTCCAGCCAATGCCAAAGCGTATCTGCGTCCTTTATCACAAAGCGGCGAAGACCGGTTTTTGACTTATCCACCACAAAGATTTCACGAGCTTCAAAGTTGAGGTGCTCCCACTCAACTCGCTCCGCTTCTGATGGGCGTATACCAGCGAATACGCAGAGGCAGTAGTAACCCAACATTGACGGATACTTCTCCTGACAGATTCTCAAGAGATTTTCAACCTCTTCGGAATTGAATGTCTTCACCTCTTTGCGACGGATTTTGAGATTGATATCTGCGGCGGGATTTTCTGGCACATACTTCTGTTTTATGCACCAGTTGAAAAAATTGTTGGTGTATTGGAGATATTTTTGGCGGGTAACCTGCTCAGCTTTGATTTCTTTCAAGGCGGCATCAACGTGCTTTTTGGTCACCTCATTGGGGCGCATATGACCGAACTTGCGGATGATGAACTTTCCGAGCGACTTGTATTCTATGCTGGTTCTGTGAGCGATAGGGTTAAGCACCTCATCCGTCATTTCAGTTTTCCATGGCTCAACCAAGTCACAGATGTTGGGGATGAAGGACGCTTTGATTTGCCCTTCCAGATACCCAACGTAGTGCTTGACTGCATCTACTAAGGTTTTTCCGTGCGGTTGGAGCATCACCGACCATCGCTCAATGTCCTTGCTCTGGTAGATGAGATTGTTGCTGACGGCGGCACCATTCTTTTGGATTTGCTCATCAATCTCCTGCGCATATTTTACCGCATCAACTTCATTGTTGAAGTTCTTGCGCCCCTTCAAGCCCCACTGCTTTGAGCGGCAATCTACAACGAAATACTCGCCACCACTCTTTTCATAGCGGTAAATCTTGGGGTATTTCTTGCGAATTAAACGGTATTTTTGCTTTTTCTTACCTTCTGAACGGGGTGGTGTGGGGTCATAGGAAACCACCGAATTAATGTCACCTACTGACGAACCACGGGTTACATTGTCAATCAACATATATTAGGACTACTTTACAAACGAATGCTGCTCTTTCGAGTCGCCAAATAGACATTATTCAGCTTTTAGGCTCTAAAATACTGGCTTATATTCAATGTTGGCCAATAGACAAAACGCAGAAACGGTTTTCTAGTATGGTCACATTATATCTAAATGTATTAGCATTTGTCAAGGTTATTCCAGGCATTTGGGCAAGAAAAACCTCTGTGGTTTATGACGACCACAGAGGTTTTCAACGAAACGGATTTACTATGACCTCAATACATATCACCGGCTCAGGTCAAAATCTTGTTTAATTTCCACATCTTGCGGTCTTGCTATGCCCCAAAACCGTGTGGAACCTAAATGTCATTTTCACATCACGATGGAACCATATAGCGACATTTCAGGCTGAAATTGGAATTAATCGGCCTCGTTCGTTTGATTGTTGGTCAAATTTTCTCGAAGTCAGATATTTATTATTGGCGGCAATCACGCTCGCCTCAAACGAAAGAATTATTATGACTGACAAAAAAACACCATACGGCATCACGCAGCATCGCCATGACGGCTACATGTATTTCGCCACGAGCCAAGCTGAGCACCAACAGTTCCTTGAGATGGTCTTGGGTGACATCACGCCAGCGCAGTGCAAATGGACGATACAACCCTTGAAGCAAGACCCCAACGGCTATGAACCACAAGTCATGGGCACAGGCCACACCCTGTTCGTGGTGACGAACCAAAGAGAATGGGAGCAGGTCATGGAGGTGGCAGGGGGGCAGTTGAAGGTTGAAAAAGGCGTTTGGACGATACCCCCCTTGCCGTGGACTGCTTCTGATAAATGAACTTTTCTGGTGGGGGTTGCCGGTGATGTCAGTCTGCACGACAGGACACCAAAATGACCCACTTCGGTAATTACGCAATTACCGGATTGGTTTCAGACTTTTTGACCCAAATCCGTCAAAATCACCCTTAAAACTTTCGAGGTTTTTTTTGGGGGAAAATCGTATTTACCGGCTTTATTTTTCACCGGCGACATTTGTTGAATATGGTATTTAGCTTGATTTCATTGGTTATTCCTTGACTTTTTGTTTTTTATCTATATAATTGTGTCATGCTAGATGAATTGGCGTGTTGAACTGCTGACTCCTCTGCTAGGACTTTAATTTCCCCCGCTATAAACACAGGTGCATTGTGCCCTTGTGAGGAAATCCATGCCCTAAAACTGAGATTTTATGATGAACATTATGGATAATTCGACGGTGATACCCTTCACGAAGGTTGCCTTGCCCTTTGGGTGGTTGGGCAATATGGCTCCATTTCCCGTTCAATTTGATGGGGTGTGGTGGCGCACGACTGAGGCTCTTTTTCAGGCTCTACGCTTTCCGGCTGGTTCCCCTGTGCGTAACGAGATTTGGAAACAATGCTCCCCAATGGCGGCGAAGATGATTAGCAAACGGTGCAAGGCTGAACGGGTCGTGGAGCCGTGCAGTGCGGTGGATTTGAATAATATGCGGTTGTGCCTTGGGTTGAAGTTGAAAACCCACCGCAAGGTTGGTGAGGGGTTGAAGGCTACCTTGGGTAAAACCTTGGTGGAGGATGTGTCGAACCGGCCTAGAAAATCAGACCCTTGGGGTATGAAGTTGGTGGATGGGGTGTGGGTTGGGGAGAATTTGCTTGGGTCGCTATGGATGGAACTTCGTGATGGGGGGTTGAACTGATGAAACTCGTTTCAACAACTCCCCGTAGGGTAAATCGAAATGTCTTAGGCTTGAGGCGCAAACTCGGCTTAACCGCCAAACCTGTGTATGTGCCCGTGACCGACACAGAATCATTCTTGCCAAACCACTGCTTTCCCAATGTTCAGCAGAAAATCAAAATGGATGGTGGTGCCATTCAACATGGCTGGACAATTTGGGAGTGCCGACAACGTTACGTTGAAGGTGAATTCCACGCTGTTTGGATTTCACCGGACGGTCAGTTGAAGGACATCACCCCCAAAATTGATGGAGAGCGACATATCTTGTTTATCCCTGACCCCGTTCGTGTTTACGAAGGCAAAAGAGTCAGCAACGTGATGCACACCTACCGTTGCTGCAAATTAAAATTAATCCCAATGCAGTTTTTCTGAATTCTCTGTTGGCACGGCGATATGTATTGAAGTCGAATCCATGTGCTCGTATTGGCATGGAGGATAAACCAAGACCTTTTGGTTAATCGGTGATGTTGGCTTAGGTTCACTTGCAGTAGGTATGCAAGGTCGGAGCAACTATCAACGCCGATGTGGTTAAGTAGCCTGACGAGTGAAATCACCACCAGATGCACCAAGTCATACCAAGACGAAGGACATTGAAACACTGAATAGCAGCAATAGAAATAAACCCACATAGAAACTCACTGCTAGGGTCACTTGATGAATGATTTGAGAAGGTTTCATCTGCCCAAATCAAAACCAGACGAATCAATTATCGAAGGACAAAGAAACTCTACCGCCAAGATTTTCTGGAATTAAATCTTAGCTTCTCTCTTCAAATAAAATTCGTAGATTAAAATTAATCGGAATCAATCGTTTGTGTTTTGGAATTTCTATTTATTGGAGATGAAAACGCACAAAGATAATTCCCTTTTGACGGCAGAAACCGAACCATGTGTTCGCAGAATTTTGACCGTGTTTGATGACATCGCTTCCGGCAAAGACCTAACCCACAAGCACCCTCACTGGCAGGACTCAATTCAGGACAACCTTGATGACGCCGTGACGTGTGCGAGTTGCGCCAACTGTGGCAAGGTTTACAACCAGTTTTACACGCACGTTGTTCCGTCAGACTTACCCGTGATGTTCCAATTCAGGTTCGCAAGCCCCATATCGTTCCTGACGTTCCTCGTGGTGAGACGTGCCAAGTTGAGTCTCCACCGCTTGAAACGTCGTCAATTCAACGAAGACGAACTTCACCGCATTGCCAATGCAGTCAGTGAACTAGCGAGTGTGAAATTCAAAATTTATGACTGTCGCCGTGTGACGGGTGATTTGAATTTGGACGGTGGTGAGAGCGTGGTTTTGTTTTCTTTGTGAGGAACCTATGACGAAACGAATTTCAAAATCAGCTAAACAACGGAAGCCTAAAGTCTTAAAGGTCACACTCGCCACTCTGTTGCAATTCATGCAAGCGATGAAGGCTCCGACGTATGAGCAGCACATCAACATCCTGCTCGATGACCCCGCCAAATTTGTGACCAAGGCAAAGCGACTATCTCGAAAACGGTTGGGTGAGCTGCAAGAATTTGCCGATGCACTTGGTGGCGTCGTGATTGTGGGCGAAGAACCACATGTAACGATTTCAAATTGAAAACCGCATTAAGCCTGGCGTGTGATTGACTTCGAGTTTGGCATCAATGCATCATGTGCCAGAGATGGAAGAGCTGTTCAGCTAATTCCAACCAACCAGATTCCATCAGCTTAAAACCAAACAGCACCAATTTGTAAATAATTCGTCTTGTCATGTAAGGATTTACACGGACTAAGGCGCAGAAAACGGTGAGGTGTGAAAATATTGCGAAAAAAACTTTTCCACTTTCCTACCGAAAAGTGTAGGTGAGGCGAACAGAACAGGACTTTGAAAACCAATGGCAGACTACATACGAAATTCACGAGGAAAGATGTTGGCCACGGTGAAGACTACCGGCACACAGACCTACCTCACCGATTTCAAGACCGGCAAAACTCTAGCGACGTATCGGAACGGCAAGACCACAGATGTAAGCCGCAATCAGACGGTGAACGGGAACCAACTGATGCGGTTTGTGAAGGGCTAAACATCGTCGCAGCCATCAATCTTCATGCTGGCACGAACTACCAAGTTCAAGTGTCTGGCGACCTGCTCAACTGGACGAATAGCGGTGGTGTCTTCACGGCCACGACGAACAGTTGGCGCACGACGAACTATTGGGATGTGGCTGACTGGAACCAACTATTCTTCCGCATCAAGCAGCTATAACGCAGATTTCCCCATTCACGCCGCACCAGCCTCAAACTGGTGTGGCGTTTTTGCTGCACATGTAGTGATTTGACGACGAAATTGGCATTTGTTTAAGGCGTTCAGAGACGATTTTGGCTGTCAGCACCGCTTTTGAGGCCAATCATCGCCCGGAAGTGGCATTCCTCGCCGTGCAAGGGTTTTGTGAACATTTACCTTTGCTGCTAAACATCTTCCTCCCTACCATGCCCGGCACGTATGCAATGGGTCGCTCCAACGGGAAAAGATGCCGGAACAGATACACTGGAAAAACGGCTATGGGATGCCGCTGACCAATTCCGTGCCAATTCCAGCCTCAGTGCTGCGCAATATTCCCAACCCGTCCTTGGCCTTATCTTCCTGCGGTTCGCCGAAGTGCGGTTTGCTGCCCAACGTGCCAAGCTGGACAAAACCAGTGCCTCATCACGTCGTGGTTCACGGGTGGATGACCCAAGCGCATATCAGGCCGAAGGCGTTCTGTTCCTGCCAGCCACCAGCCGGTTTGATTATCTGCTCAGTTTGCCCGAAGCATCGGACATCGGTGCCAAGGTCAACGAGGCGATGCGAAACATTGAAAGCAATAACTCGCAGCTCTCCGGTGTGCTGCCCAAGACCTACAACATCTTCACGAGCACACTGCTCAAGGGACTGTTGAAAATGGTGTCAGAGATTCCCGCCACACTGGACTACGACGCCTTTGGCCGTATCTACGAATATTTTCTTGGCGAGTTCGCCATGACCGAAGGCCAAGGCGGTGGTGAATTTTACACGCCATCCAGCATCGTGCGGTTGCTGACCGAAGTGATTGAACCGTTTCATGGTCGCATTCTTGACCCTGCGTGTGGTTCAGGCGGCATGTTCGTGCAATCCGCTCGGTTCGTGAGCGAGCATAAAAAGAATCCATCATCGGAACTCAGTGTGTTTGGCGTGGAGAAGACCGATGAGACAGGTCGTTTGTGCCGGATGAACTTGGCCGTGCATGGATTGGAAGGCGACATCAAGCACGGTGGTCAGACCAACAGCTATTACGATGACCCGCATGAAGCCACGGGCAAGTTTGACTTCGTTCTGGCGAATCCACCGTTCAACGTCAATGCCGTGGACAAAGACCGGCTGAAAGAATCGGTTGGTGCAGGTCGTCGCTATCCGTTTGGGTTGCCATCCACGGACAACGGCAACTACCTGTGGATTCAACTTTTTTATTCGTCGCTCAATCCCAAAGGTCGTGCAGGATTCGTCATGGCCAACTCTGCGTCCGATGCTCGCAGTAGCGAGATGGAACTGCGCAAGAAGTTGGTTGAAGCCAAGGCCGTGGACGTGATGGTGGCCGTGGGGCCAAACATGTTCTACACCGTCACGCTCCCTGTCACCCTTTGGTTCTTCGACAAGGGCAAGACAAAGACACCAAGGGCTGACAGTGTGCTATTCATTGATGCACGGCACATCTACCGCCAAGTTGACCGTGCTCATCGGGAGTGGACATCGGCACAGGTTGGATTCATTGCCAACGTGGTGCAGTTGTATCGGGGCGAAGAATTGGATTTCACGTTGGGTGGCGACGAAGCCAAGGCCAAGGTGAAGGAAATTTTTGGAGCCAAGGCGAAATATGCGGACGTGGCGGGATTCTGCAAGGTGGCCACGCTTGCGGAAATTGAAGCGCAAGGATGGTCACTCAATCCTGGCCGTTACGTTGGGGTGGCGGCAGGTGAAGAAGTCAGCGACGAAGATTTCAAGGAGCAGTTGGAAACATTGAACGAAGAACTTGAAACGCTGAATACCGCAGCTCGCAAGTTGGAGAAAACCATTGCGGCAAACGTGGCGGAGATTTTGGAGGCGTAGCCATGGGCAATTCAAATTTCCCATTAAAGCGGCTCAAGGAAATCACCTCCAAAATCGGCAGTGGCGCAACTCCTAGGGGTGGAAAAAACGCATACAAAAATTCGGGCATTCCGCTGATTCGGAGCATGAATGTATATGACTTCAGCTTCATGGAGGATGACTTAGCATTCATTGATGATGAGCAAGCGGCGGAATTGGAAAATGTCATTGTTCAAAAGGATGACATCCTGCTGAATATCACTGGCGCATCTGTGGCTCGTTGTTGTTTAGCTCCGTTAAAGTTTCAACCCGCACGAGTAAATCAGCACGTTGCTATAATAAGGGTTCATCCAAACATGGCGGATGCACGTTTTGTTTTGAACTGTATCAACAGCGTCCAATTCAAAACCCGACTACTAACACTTGCTCAGGGTGGCGCTACAAGGGAGGCACTAACCAAAACGACCATTGAAGATTTTGAAGTTCTCCAACCTCCGCTTCCCGTTCAACAGCGCATTGCTGGCATCCTGTCGGCATACGACGAGTTGATTGAGAACTGCCAGCGGCGCATTAAGATTTTGGAGCGGATGGCTCGCAATCTTTACCGTGAGTGGTTCGTGAACTTTCGTTATCCCAATCACGCCAAGACGCCAATGGTGGATTCACCGTTGGGGAAAATTCCGAAGGGATGGGATGTCAAAACGGTCGAAGAAATGGTGGAACGAATTCCGCTTGGTAAAAAATATGACACGAAAACCGTTAGCCCAAACGGGGCTGTGCCAGTTTTTGACCAAGGCAAAAGTGGAATCATAGGTTATCACGATGACGAACCGGGCGTTGTGGCAAGCGAGGATAATCCAATAATCGTATTTGCAAATCATACCTGCTACCAACGGCTAATTCATTTTCCATTTTCAGCTATCCAAAACGTGCTGCCTTTCGTTCCAAATCCACAAGTTCATCGAAACATTTATTGGCTGTATTGGGCAACCAATGGGTTGGTAGTTTTCAATGATTACAAAGGACATTGGCCAGAATTTGCATCCAAAACTTTTATCGTCCCAACGGCTGATGTGTGTCAGAAATTTGGTGATTTTGCTGCTCCGCTATCGCATCAAATTTTGAAGCTTGAACGAACTATCGAAAACCTCCGCAAGACCCGTGACCTGCTATTGCCACGGTTGATGTCAGGACAAATCAACGTGAACTGAACCATGAGCCATTCAGCAGAACACAACGATGGATTGTTCGTGCAAATGCTGGAAGGCGATTATCGTTCCTACACCGAGGATCGGCTGACGCAGATCACTGCCGCTTGCTTCAATCAGTCCATTGCATTTCGCAAAATTTTCCTCACGTTCTTGGGCGTCAGCAAAAAGATCGTGCCATCCAAATGCACCGCAAGGACGCAGATTTCAACCGTTGGACGATTGGACTTGGCGATTTACAACGGTGGTCGCATTGCTGCCATCGTTGAAAACAAGGTGGATGCTCCGCTGCATCCCAACCAGTTGAAGAATTACAGTTCTGACCGGGACTTGAAATCCGCCAAGAAAATCGCACTCGTCAAAAATTATTTCCCCCATGACCGAGCGTATGGCGAATGGGAAATTCTGCATTGGCGTGACTACTACTTGGCTCTGTTTGAGCTAGTGAAATCGCCCAAAAAACTATCGGCCATAGACAAGTTCATCGCTCAAAATTTCATCAACTATCTGGAGAACGCCAATATGCATGTGCCAACAAGAATTTCAAAATCGGCGATGAACGCCCTTGCAAAAGCTCTGCATCGGCTTCGCTACCCTGAGAAGACTAAATTCGGATGGTTTTCTATGCAGTCAGATATTTTCCAGACGGCGGCAGATTGGGTGCGGATGATGGAAGCGATATTTGAAGAGAGCCGATCCAACAAGCAAATCGCCAAAGTTGCTAAAAAAAATTATCGGTTCAGTCCGCAGCTTGGGCATTGGTGGGAAGAAGGCAAAGACAAATCAAAATACTATCGTTGGATTGGGATTAATTCCTATATTCACTTTCGGAAAACACATGGCAAAACCAAAGGTGTGGGAGTCGGTTTGTTCGTGGATGATGATGGAAAGTGGAATATCATGGCATACCGCAACTCCACAGCATTGAAAGTAATCCACGAAGTTAAAATTGCCGATTCACACAATGATGTTGTTTTGGCTAATGCGACAAAAAAAGTTCTCAGGAAGTGGAAGCAGTGGACAAACTAAACCGTTATGAGCAGCCACGCCTTCACCGAAGACCAACTGGTTGAGCAACCGGCTATCAAGCTGTTTGCTGAACTTGGTTGGCAAACTGTGGTGGCTTCGGAAGAAATCTTCGGCGCATCCGGCACGTTGGGTCGTGAGTCCAGCGGCGAAGTCGTGTTAGTGAGTCGTCTTCGGTCTGCGTTGGTAAAATTAAATCCATCGCTGCCAACCGATGCCATTGATGCCGCCGTGGATGAATTGACCCGTGACCGTGGTGCAATGAGTCTGGTGTCGGCTAACAGTCAGATTTATCAGCACCTCAAGGACGGCATCAAAGTGTCGGTGCCGGATAAAATCAACGGTGGTCAAAAAACCGAACGTTTACAGGTAATGGATTGGGAAAATCCCGCCAATAATGATTTCCTCCTCGTCAGCCAACTCAGCATCACCGGCGCACTATACACCCGTCGGCCTGACCTCGTGGCCTTCGTCAATGGTCTGCCCTTGGTGGTGATTGAACTCAAAAAGCCCGGTGTTCCGGCTCGCTCCGCCTTTGACGACAACCTCAAGTGCTACAAGTCAGACATCCCGCAACTGTTCGTTTACAACGCATTGCTCATCGCCAGCAACGGCACAGATAGTCGGGTGGGTTCACTCACCGCCGATTGGGAACGGTTCTTTGAATGGAAGCGCATTGAACATGAGAACGAGCCACGGCGGGTTTCGCTGGACGTAATTCTGCGTGGCACTTGCGATAAAAACCGATTGTTGGACTTGGTGGAAAACTTCACGTTGTTCTCCGAGCACAAGGCAGGGTTGATAAAAATCATCGGACAGAACCATCAGTTCCTGGGCGTGAACAATGCCATTGCTTCCATGCTCAAGGCACGGCAGATGGGTCATGGTCGTGGCGGTGTGTTCTGGCAAACGCAAGGCAGCGGCAAAAGTTTTTCGATGGTGTTCTTTGCGCAAAAAGTTCTGCGCAAACTCGTGGGTGATTGGAAATTTGTGGTGGTGACGGATCGGGTGGAACTGGATGAGCAGATTGCCAAGACCTTCGCCGCCGTTGGTGCGTGTAAAGACGACGTGGACAATCACGCCGAAAGCGGTGCTCATCTGCGGGATTTGCTGCGGGGCAATCATCGCTACGTCTTCACGCTCATCCATAAATTTCAAACGCCGGAAGTGTTGTGTGACCAGAGCGACGTGATTGTGCTGACGGATGAAGCTCATCGCAGTCAGTATGACACGATGGCTGTGAACATGCGGTCTGCTTTGCCCAGAGCCTTGTTCCTTGCCTTCACCGGCACACCGTTGATTGCGGGTGAAGAGCGCACCAAGGAAGTTTTTGGTGATTACGTCAGCGTGTATGACTTTCAGCAGTCCGTGGAAGACGGTGCCACCGTGCCGTTGTTCTACGAGAACCGCACACCCGAATTGCAATTGGTGAATCCTGACCTAAACGATGACATCTATGATGTGATTGATGCAGCGGGTTTGGATGAAGACCAAGAAGCCAAGTTGGAACGTGAGTTGGGTAAGCAGTATCACATCCTCACTCGTGATGACCGTTTGGAGACGGTTGCCAAAGACATCGTGCGTCATTTCCTTGGACGTGGATTTCAAGGCAAGGCAATGGTAGTGAGCATTGATAAGGCGACGGCACTGCGGATGCACGACAAGGTTCGGAAGTATTTGGATTTGGAAAAACAGCGGGTGCAAACTGCATTGCGTGGCCCTGCCATGCCCAAGTCCACCGAGAATGAATTGCTGGATCGGTTGAACGTCATTAACACCACGGACATGGCGTTGATCGTGTCATCCAGTCAGAACGAGATTGAGCAGATGGCCAAGCTGGGGCTGGACATCGTTCCTCACCGCAAGCGGATTAACGATTCGCAACCGCCGTTGGACGAGAAGTTCAAAGACCCGAAGGATAATCTTCGCATCGTGTTCGTGTGCGCCATGTGGCTGACGGGATTCGATGCACCGAGTTGCAGCACGGTCTATCTGGACAAGCCGATGCGCAACCACACGCTGATGCAGACCATCGCCCGTGCGAACCGAGTTTACCCCGGCAAGCACAGCGGCATGATTGTGGATTATGCCAACGTGTTCGCATCGCTCGAAAAAGCATTGGCGATTTACGGCAAAGGTGGTGATGGAGGCAATCCCGTCAAAGACAAGGCGAAGCTGATTGCTGATTTGCGCAAAGCCGTGAAGGATGCGACGGCGTTCTGTGCGAATCGTGACGTAGTGTTGGCAGACATCGAAAAGTCACCTGTTGGCATGGAGCGATTGCAGCTTGTGGGTGATGCCGTGGATGCGTTGATTGCGCCTGACCAGATGCGGCGGGATTTCTTTGGTCACGAGCGATTGGTGAACACGCTTTACCGTGCCGTTAAACCTGACCCTGCATCGTTGGAATTTTACGGCGTGGTGGCTTGCCTGACGACGATTGGCGATGCCATTCGCACCAAGATAAATCCCAACCCCGTGGACATCTCGGTAGTCATGGGCAGCATCAACAAGGTGTTGGACGATGCGGTTGAAGGCGTGGCCATCCATGACAAGACCACAGCCAAGATTGATTTGTCGCAGATAGATTTTGAAGCATTGGCCAAGCGATTGAAGAAAGCCAAGCACCAGAACACTGACCTCGAAGTGTTGAAGGCAGCGATACGAGCGCAGTTGGAACGACTGATTAGCTTGAACCGCACTCGCACTGACCTTGGGAAAAAATTCGAGGAGTTGATTGAGGAATATAATTCCGGCGGTAAGAACATTGATGACTTGTTGGATTTCCTGCGGGAGCTGAGTCAGGAAGAAAGTCGCCATGTGCGTGAACATCTGTCGGAAGAGGAGTTGGTAATTCTGGACATCTTAACCAGACCAGCCCCAGAACTGACGACGGAAGAACGTGCCGAAATAAAAAAAGTCGCCAAGCAACTGCTCACGAAGCTCAAGGGATTGCTCGTGCTGGATTGGCGCAAGCGTCAGTCATCACAGGCCAAGGTTCGTGACACCATCAAAGACGTGCTGGATGTTGGATTGCCACGGGCGTATTCACCGGAGCTTTACGAACAAAAGTGTGCCGTTATTTTCGAGCACATTTACGAGAGCTATCCGCAGAGCGGCGAAGGTGTTTACAGCGGGATGAATAATTAAACTTAAAAACCAAAACTAATAAAACATGAGTTACTCCAAGCAAAAAACAGAAGTGTGTGGAATACAGGCCAAATTTGAAGGCGGTATTTTGGACGGACAAATACTTTGGGTGGACAAGCCACACCCTAAGCGTTTGCAATGTAAGCTGGAAGCGCCAACCGGAGATGAAGTCGCATATTCAGCCGCTTGCGTATATCGGTTGGAGTCTGAGGGAACACCGCTGGTGTATAGAGCCGAAAAATAGCTTGGTGAATCACTCCATTAGACGTGGAGTCAGCAGAAACAGGGTTTTCTAAATCCTCCCCCTTTTGACCCTCATAAAACCCTTGTATTTCCTGGGTTATTCTCGCTTTTCCGGGATTTTAAGATACATTTGATTTATGGAAAAAATCACGGCTCTCTACCTTCGCATTTCACTCGCTTCTGGTAAGCAAACCACCGACAGCCAGCTTCTTGAAGTCGAAAGATACTGCCAGATGCGTGGCTGGACGAACTGTGAGGTCTATACCGACAAGGTTTCGGGTGGCAAAGCTTCACGCCCTGCCCTAGACCGCATGGTGAAGGAAATGCGCAGCGGCAAGGTGGAGCGAGTCGTGGCCTACAAGCTAGACCGCATTGGCCGTAGCCTGACGCACCTGTGCTTGCTCGTGGACGAAATGAGCAACCTTGGTGTTCCTTTGATTTGCACCTCGCAGGGCATAGACACCACCGGCAACAATCCAGCTTCCAAGCTTCAACTAGACGTGCTCAAAGCAGTCTGTGAATTTGAGCGAAATTTAATTAAAGACCGTGTGAATGCCGGTTTGAATGCTGCTCGTGCTCGTGGTGTTCGCCTTGGCCGTCCTGCCACACTTCACAAGCACCGTGACGAAGTGCTGGCACTTCGGGGTCAGGGCATGAAGCTCCGTGAAATCAGTCGGGAATTGAATTTGCCAATTAGCAGTGTGTGCAAAATTACGAAGTTGCAAAATAACTGAGGGGGCTTTCTATAATCTTCCGTCACGTTCTGCCAGCCGAGGGGGCGATATAATAATTCTGGCGGGTCGTATAAAAAATTGACCTGAAATCAATTCAGCGTGGCTAATGAAATTAAAATTACTCCAGTGCGGTAAACAAAGGCGATTCATATACTTTGTTTTGGCGATGTGAAATAGGCGCACTATTAGCAGATTATAAAAATCAGTTTCGTAAACCGTAGGTCGGTGGTTCAATCCCACTCGCTGGCTCCATATTTTACAATGGGTTTTTCAACAGCTCCCTCAATTGCGGCTTGAGTTTTGCACCAATTAGCCGACATTAGTGCATTAATCAGATGGAAACGCGATGGTCTTGCCAATCCAGCCTCCTGCGTGACTGCACCGGATCATCCGGTTGTTTTTTTGTTTTCGTAATCCTTAATTTGCTCATCGGCGGCGTCAACCAAGTCCAGGCAGATTGTTCGCATTATGAAAACGCAAATTACCTGATTGATAACTGGCAGGGCAGCGACCAGTTGCACGAAAATTCCGCCGCCGCCGTAGTGCAGACGCCGGACGGCTACATCTGGATCGGCACCTACGGCGGCTTGGTGCGCTTCAACGGCAACGAATTCACGCGGTTGGAAAGTCTTCCCGGCATCCAGCATCTTGGCGAAACCGTGAACCGGCTTTTTGTGGATCGGCCCGGTCGGCTTTGGGTGGCCACCGAGAGTGAAATCATTGTCCGCGACCATGGTAACTGGCGGGAGGTTGCCGATCTGAAAAAAAACGATCTCACGGTTCGCAGCTTCGCTTCCGGGGAACAAGGAAAAGTCTGGGTCGGCACGCTGGTCGGGAAATTGTTCGCCATCGAAAACGACCAGATGAAGGAAGTGACGCCACCCACGCCGCTGTTTCCTAGCGGCGTTTTTTGCTGCACCGATAAAAAGGACGGCAGCCTCTGGCTGGCGAACCGTGCTTACATCGGAAACTTCACAGAAAAAGGCTGGCAGGCGGTCGGGCCGGAAATCTCCGACCGGAAACCCTTGCTGGCCACCGCCGCGAATGACGGCGGGCTTTGGGTGTATCTGCAAGTCAGACACGAGCTCGTGCACTATCGCAGCGATGGCTCCAGCGAGGCTTTTCCCGCGCCGGCCATCAGCGAAATTCGCGAACTTGTCCAAGACCATGACGGCATGATTTGGATTGGTTCGACCTTGAGCGGCTTGGTCCGGCTGAAACCGGGCGACACAAATTTTAATCTTGCCATCACCATCGCCAACGGGCTGGCCAACAACGTGGTGCTCGCCATCACGGAGGATGTTGAAAACAATTTATGGGTCGGCACCGGCAGCGGCGGGTTGCACAAGCTGGTGCCGCGCAGATTTTCCAACGTCGGACTGGAGCAAGGATTGCCCAACCCCATCATCCGCACAGTCATCGAGGAATCACCAGGGCAGATGGTTGTCGGCACGCACGGTGGCGGCATGGCGCGGATCCAAGATGGCCGCGTGACCTCGGTCCATCTCGCCACTAACGCAGTGTCGGCGGCCAGCTCCTACGTTTGGAGCGCGCTGCGTGACCACAACGGACGCTTGTGGCTGGGCACGTTCAACGGCGGCGTTTTTTATGAAGAAAAAGGTGTGGAACGGTCGTTGACCAACTGGCCAGCCTCGCTGGGACTGATCATTTGCTGCCTGTATGAAGACGTCCAAAACCGAATTTGGGTCGGCTCACATCACGGCCTGGGCCTCATCGAAAACAATCGCGCTCGCCCTTGGACCACCGACACAAACAACCCGCTGGCAGTCGCCAATGTGCGGTGCATTGCCGAAGACAAGCGCACGGGTGCACTTTGGATCGGCACTTTCGATGACGGGATTTTTGAGCTGCAAAACGATCAGCTCACCCACTTCGGCCCGGCAGAAGGCGTCCCGGACTGGCACGTCTCCGCGTTGACGGTGGATGCCGAAGGCGATGTCTGGGCAGGAATTTTTGCCCACGGATTGGTCTGCATCCATGACGGGAAAGTCATCCCGCTCAATCGCACCAACGGTCTGCCGGCGGACACCATCGGCTCCATTTTGGAGGATGGCCTGGGTTATTGCTGGCTTGGTTCAGATCGCGGTGTGCTGCGGGTTTCCGCCGATGGGTTGCGCCGCTTCATCCGCAATCCTTCGGCCCAAATTGGGTTTAATGTTTTTGACCGCAATGACGGTCTGGCATCGCTCCAATGTGCCGAGGGATTCCAGCCCACCGCCATCCGCGACAGCTCGGACCGACTCTGGTTCGCCACGCAAAAAGGTGTGGCCGGCGTTAATCCGGCAAACTTGCACTTGAACACCAACGTGCCGCCGGTCTTCATTGAACGCGTCACCTACACCGACCGCGACGGTAAAAAATTCGTCCTGCACAATCCCGGCGAAATGGAAATGCTTTTACCCGCCGGGCTGCCCGATTTAAAAATTGATTATACCGCCTTGAGCTACGCGGCCCCGGAGAAAGTCCGCTTTGACTGCCAGCTCATCGGGCCCCACCAAACTTGGGCGGAAATAAACCAGTCCCGCTCCCAATCGTTTCGCATACTCGAGCCGGGGCGTCATCGTTTTATCGTCCGTGCCGCCAACAATGACGGAACTTGGAACAACCAGCAAACCGTGTTCGCATTTTTTGTCCGGCCATTTGTCTGGCAGACCGTGTGGTTTTGGGCGGTGGTTTTGGGAACGGTGGCTGCCGCCATCGGCTTTGGCGGCTGGCGGCTCGCGCGCATCCAGTTGCGCCGCCAGCTAGAGCAGTTGAGATTGCAGCGTGAACGTGTCCGGCTCGCCGCCGTCATGGAGACCACCAGCGACCTCGTAGTGTTTGCGGACGAGGCCAGAAATATTCTGCACATCAACCAGGCTGGCCGGCGACTGCTGGGATTGGAAACGACGGCGACCCTCAAAAAACTTTCCGACCTGCACCCGCACAACGAATACCGTCGCCTGGAAAATGAGGCGATTCCAGCGGCGGAAAAAAACGGCACCTGGGAAGGCGAGACGACGATTTGCAGCTGTGCCGGCATGGAGATTCCCGTTTCCGCCGTCATCATCGTGGACAAGGACGCCAACGGAAAAATCAATTTCATCTCCGCCATCGCCCGCGATATTTCCGAACGCAAGCGCGCGGAGGAAAAACAGGCGCGGCTGGAGGAGCAGTTGCGGCAATCGCAAAAAATGGAGGCGGTCGGCCAGTTGTCCGGCGGCGTGGCGCACGATTTCAACAACCTGCTCGCCGTCATCAGCGGCAACGTCTCGTTGATGGAACTGGACGAAACGTTGCTGCCCGACCAGCGCGAGGCACTGAATGAAATCAAACTTTCATCCGAACGCGCCACAGCTTTGACGCGCCAACTGCTCGCGTTCAGCCGGCGGCAAACGATGCAGCCGCGCAACCTGAATTTGAACGAGGTGGTCGAAAACATGACCAAGATGTTCCGCCGGATTCTTGGCGAAGACATCGGCATGAGTTTACATCTCCTGCCGCGACCGGCGGTGGTTCACGCCGATGCCGGCATGATTGAACAGGTTTTGCTCAACCTCGTCGTCAATGCCCGTGACGCGATGCCGCGCGGCGGCAAATTGGAAATCGCCATCACCTCCGCGGAACTGGACGCGAAAGCTGCCGCACAAATTCACGCTGCGCGCCCCGGCGCGTTCGCCGTTTTGAGCGTGAAGGACAACGGCGTAGGGATTGCCCCGGATGTGTTGCCGCGCATCTTCGATCCGTTTTTCACGACCAAGGATGTCGGCAAAGGCACTGGGCTGGGCCTCGCCACGGTTTATGGAATTGTGCAACAACATCAGGGCTGGGTCGTGGTGCAGAGCCAGCTGGGCAAAGGCGCGACATTCCAGATTTATCTGCCGCTGCTACCGGAAAACATGCTGCTAGAAACCGTCACCGTGGAACCGCAGAAAATGCGCGGCGGCAACGAAACCGTGCTGCTGGTCGAAGATGAACCGGCATTGCGCAAGCTCGTCATCCGCGCCCTGACTCGTCTCGGCTACCGGATTTTCGAGGCTTCAACCGGCGTTCAGGCACTGGAAGTTTGGAAAATAAATCAGGCTGTAATCCAATTACTCCTGACCGACATGGTGATGCCCGACGGCGGCGGCGGCATCGAACTGGCCCACCGTTTGCAGGCGCAGAAACCGCAGTTGAAAGTTCTCTACATGAGTGGCTACAACGCCGAGATCGCTGGCAAAGAAACGCAGTTGGTTGAAGGCGTCAACTTCATCCCCAAACCCTTCGATCAGTCGGTGCTGGCGCGCGCCGTCCGCGCCGCGCTGGATGCGTGAACGAAATTTTTCGTGTCGGGGAAATTTTCTTCGTGTCCAAGTGTGCTAATCGTGCTTAAATCCCCGCGCCCATGAACGAGTGGAACATCCAGTCCCGCGCCCACGCTTGCGAGGCGTGCACCCAGCCGTTTGCCGACCAGCAGCCGTATCGCACCGTCCTGTTTGACGAAGGCAAGGAACTGCGCCGCTCGGACATCTGCGAACCTTGTGCAAAAAAAACCGGCGACGTCCGCGAACGCACCGGTTTTATCTCGCATTGGAACGGCGTTTACGAAGCACCGCCCGCCCAGCCGGTCGAAGCCATCCAGAAGGAAACCGCCGAAACCGTCTTGCGCAAAGTCATCGAGCAAAACGATCCGCGTTACGCGCCCGCCGCCTACATTCTCGCCGTGATGCTCGAACGCAAGCGCATCCTCAAAATCAAGGAGCAAATCAAACGCGACGGCCAGCGGATTTTCATTTACGAACAGCCCAAGACCGGCGACATCTTCACCATTGCCGACCCCGGCCTGCATCTCAACCAGCTTGAACAAGTCCAGCACGACGTCGCGCAACTCCTCGAACACGGGTTGAATCCGCCCGCCGCCGCCGCCGTGGAAATTTCTGAGCCAGCGGCGAAACCGGCGGCCGTTGAAGCCAACCCGACGGTGGAAACCACCACCGAAAAAACTGCGGCAATATAATTTTCCGTGTCCACGCTCGCCGAACTCCAGCAACGTCTCGGCCACCCGTTCCGTGACGAGAATCTTTTGCGCCTCGCGCTCACGCATCCGTCCGTCGCGCACGATGCCAACGCCCCCATCCCGCACAACCAGCGCCTGGAATTTCTTGGTGACTCCATTTTGGAAATCATTCTTTCGCAGGCGCTTTACGAAAAATTTCCTGACGCCGATGAAGGCCAGCTCACCAAATCGCGCGCCAAGCTTGCGAATAGCGGTTCGCTGGCCATGCACGGCCGTTCCCTCGGCCTCGGTGCGCATCTGATTTTAAGCCGGGGCGAGGAAAACACCGGCGGCCGCGAACGCGCGTCCGCGTTGACCGATACCTTCGAGGCAGTGCTGGGCGCAATTTATCTGGATGGCGGACTGACGGCGGCACGGGAATTTATTTTACGCGAATTTGCCGCTGATTTTTCCGAACTGGTCGCACCGGCAGCCATCGAAAATCCGAAGGGCGAATTGCAGGAATTGTTGCAGGCGAAGTCACCGACCGCGCCGGTCTATGAAACGATTTCTGCGGAAGGCCCGGATCACGACCGCAGCTTCGTCTGCGCCGTGT
This sequence comes from uncultured Verrucomicrobia subdivision 3 bacterium, assembly GCA_903827955.1. Taxonomy (GTDB): domain Bacteria; phylum Verrucomicrobiota; class Verrucomicrobiia; order Limisphaerales; family UBA11358; genus UBA11358. Next base: position 10,460 of record CAIKKJ010000056.1, on the reverse strand, counting down.
TGCACGAGGGCGTGGAACTCGCGCGCGGCACCGGCAAAAGTAAACGCGCCGCCGAAAGCGATGCCGCGCTGGCAGCGTTGAAAAAATTGCGGGAAGAATTGTAAATTTCACCAGCAGATATTTATGTCTGTTATATCTGGGCTTTCTTAGGCTCTGATTTCTGCGGCAATGGGAGTAAACGCTGAAGTCTTTCAAAAAGCTTTTGCGCACCTTGGCTCTTGGAATCAAATCCATATTCAACCGTGTGGACGGTTCCCAGAAATGAAACTGGTATCGTATATCCAGAACACTCCCAGCAAACTGAAGTCTGAAAATAAATCTCACCCTTTCGTTTGAACTGAAGTCCGTATACCGGCTCAAAACACATTGCTTGAAATTCCCGGCCAATTAGGAATTGCCCCCAAAGAGAAACAATTTCCTTCGCATCTGCTCCAGTTATCGCCTTGTGCTCTTTTGTCCCAATGGGCTCAAAATCACCTGCGAATCCATTTGTGTCTTTTGGATCTCGTCTATCTGAAAGCATGAAGATTTCCACCGCATCAATGTCTTCCGGCAAATTTTGAAAATTTTGAGCTGCAACTTCTATCTTTCCCAGCGAGTAAATTTGGAACTGTTCAAACCAAAAGTTTTTTGAGATGTAAGAAAAAATTCCAAGACAGAAAAGCATAGCAACAAATACCAACAGTCTTTTCTTCCAGGTTTTCATCCAACAAAAATACTGGTTTTCTAATCATCTAAAAACGTCAGCTTCACGCCGCCTTCTTTTGGTTTGGAAAAACTGTCGAGCAACGTCGGCGCGTTCACCGGCGCGACGGGTTTGACCTCCACTTTTTCCGGCGCGAGCGCAGAACGCAATGCGCCTTCAACGAGCTGCGCGCAATGAATTTTCATCGGTGGCAGCGGGCCGAGTTCGCCGGCGAGTTCCTCCGTCTTCAATGCAAGCGCCTCTTCCGCCGTTTTGCCGCGGATCAATTCCGTTGCCAAGCTCGCCACGGCAATCGCCGTCTCGCAGCCGAAAGATTGGAATGACGCACGGTCAATCACTTTGCGGCCATTGTCGTTTTTGAACTTCACCCACAGTCGCAACATCTCGCCGCAATCCGCGTTGCCGACCGTGCCGATGGAATCCGCGCCGGTCATCTCGCCCATGTTCTGCGGATTGGCGAGCGCGGCCTGGATGCGTTTTTGCAAATCTTCGTTCATGCGTTCACTCGGTAAGTTTCTCAATTTTTTCGCCGACCTTGTGCACCGTTTTTTTGGCGGTCACCTCGGCCTTGTGCCCGACCTGCTCCGCGCGCTTGGCGACGTGCGACACGGCGTGCTCGGCTTTTCCCATCGCACTTTTGGCATGTTGTGTAAGCAACGTTGCCAGCTTGTCCACCTTCGCTCCGGCGTGGCTGGCGATCTTGATTCCGTGATCGACACCCGTTTTCGCTGGCGAATCCTTTGAATCTTTTTCGGCTGCGCTTGCACCCACAGCCAGCAAGCCGAACAGGAGCGCCACGCCAAGCAGGCAGAATTTTTTTTGCGCGATGGTTTTCATGACAGGTTTTGACGTCGTGAACGTTGCGGACGTTCAATCAACGTCGGTCAGTGTAATCGCATTCCGGCTTCCGGCCATCAACATTTTTTCAAGCCGCGCTGCCAGAGTTCAAAATGATACAACGCTACGACGACGAGGCTGTGGCCAATTTTTTCATCGGCAACGAGTTGGGGAATTTCCTCCGCCGGCACGAGTTGTGTCGTCAAATCTTCGCCGCTGTCAAATTCCACACCGTGCTTGAGCGTGCAATTTTCAATCAGCACGGTGAACGTGCGGTTGTTCAGGATGGCGGGGTTGGACCAGATTTTTCCGAGCAGACGGGCGTGCTCGCCTGCGTAGCCGGTTTCCTCGCGCAGTTCGCGCACGGCGGTGGCCACGGGATCGGTCTCGCCGGGATCCATCATGCCGCCGGGAATTTCCAACTCCACCGTGTTGGAACCGACACGGAACTGCCGCACCATCACCAACTCGCGCGCGGGCGTGAGAGCGATAACGTTGACCCAGCCGACGGTGTCGAGCACATAGAAATCATGCTCCTTGCCGGTGCGCGGGTTGAGGTAAAAATCGGAGCGCAGCTTGAAGATGCGAAAGTCGCCGACGGGTTTGGAGCCGGTTTTTTTCCAGGGCTGGTTCATGTCAAAATCCTTTTTCTTTGGCCGCCCAGCCTTGTTTCATCAGCGTGAGCAGATGTTTCAACGCTTCTTCGTAAGGCCGGTTTTTCTCGGCGGCAAGCTGTTGGGCGCGTTTGTCCAGTTGCGCGGCCATGTCGGCGGATTTTTCCGCCGGGCAACCGAGCGCGACGAGGACTTGGGCGAGTTGGGAATTTTCCACGGAGAAATATTTACCACGGATGCACCCGCGTTGTCGCGCCGAAACACTGCTTGACCAGAAAGAAAGTCGGAAATAGAGTCGCCCAATAAAAATCGAGCTAGGCAACAATGTGTTGCCTGCTTAGATGTTAGGCATTGATTCGATTTTCTATGGCCGCAAATTTCCAAGAGGTATTCGCCGCGCTGCGAGAAATTCTCAAGCGTCAGGCGGGCAAGCTCGCCGTCACGGAAGATTCGGCGAGTTGTTTTCGTTTGGAAGGCGGACGACATCCGACGCACAAACAGCCATTCCCGATCGCATGGGTGACGATTGGGAAAGCCTATGTGAGTTTTCATCACATGGGGGTTTACGCCCGGCCAGACTTGCTCAAAAGCGTGGCGAAGGAACTGAAGGCGCGGATGCAAGGCAAGTCGTGTTTCAATTTCACATCAGCCGATCCGGGGCTGTTTGCGGAGCTTGAGGATCTCACGATCCGGGGCTTCGAGGCTTGCCGAAACGCGCCCTTCATGAAATGACTTCCGGCTTAAAAGCCGCAAGCAGTTGATGTTTTTTGTTTTTCCCCTCACAGCTCCAGAGCATCTAATAAAAAAACGGCGCGGAAATTTTCCGCGCCGTTGGATAAAGACCCTGCCTTTTACTTCGCCGCTTCGGCAATCGTCACGCTCACCACGCCGATGCGTTTGAGCGGTTTGCTGGGTTCGCCGGAGCCGCTGGCGCCGACGGAGGTGCCGGCAATTTTTGCCAGTGTGTCTTCGCCTTTGATGAGTTTGCCAAACGCGGTGTATTGGCGGTCGAGAAACTTCGCATCGCCATCGCAGATGAAAAATTGCGAGCCGGCGGAATCAGGATTTGCGCTGCGCGCCATGGAGATGACCCCGCGCTGGTGGGAGCGGGCGTTGAACTCGGCCTTGATCTGGTAGCCGGGACCGCCGGTGCCCCACAGATGTTCCTTGCTGGCGTCCTTGGTCAGCGGGTCGCCGCCTTGAACCATGAAGCCCTTGATGATGCGGTGAAAACAGGTGCCGTCGTAGTAGCCCTTTTTCGCGAGCGTCTTGAAATTCTCAACGGTCTTGGGCGCGACATCGTCCCAGAATTCCAGGGTCAGGTCGCCTTCGGTGGTTTTGATGATTGCGATTTCGCTCATAATGTTAACTTCCTTGTTTGGTGGTGTGGTTTTGAACTTCGTGTCCAAAAATTATTTCACGCTGTCGGCAGGAACAATCTTGATGCTCTCGATGTTCATGCGCTTGACCGGGCGGTCCGGGCCTTCGGTCGGCGTGGTGGCGATTTTTTCCAACACATCGTCGCCCTTGATCAAATTGCCAAAGACTGTGTATTGGTTATCAAGCTGACCGCAGTCGCCGTGGCAGATGAAAAATTGCGAGCCGGCGGAATTCGGATCCGGTGTGCGCGCCATCGAGAGGATGCCGCGGGCGTGGTGCTTGGCGTTGAACTCGGCGTTGATGGTGTAGCCCGGCCCGCCCTGGCCCCACATATCTTTTTTGGAATCGTCCTTCGTGTTCGGATCGCCGCCTTGGATCATGAAACCCTTGATGACGCGGTGAAAGCACTGGCCGTCATAAAAACCGCTCTTCGCGAGCTTTTTGAAATTCTCGACATGCTTCGGCGCGACGTCGGGATAGAACTCCAGCACCAGCACACCTTCGCTCGTGGTGACGACGGCGACCTCCGCGCCACTGGCCGAGACGGGCGCCGGATTGGCCGCCGCAACCGGCGGCACGGCGGGCGCGGCGGTGTTCTTTTCATTGGAGCAGCCGGCGGCAAACAAACCGAGCGACGCCAACGCGATAAACCAGTTCAACTTGAAAGTTTTCATGAATGCGAAATTTTCCAAAGTGCCGGGCAAAAGTCACGCGCGAAAGAAATCATTTTTGCCCCGGCGGACGTGAATCATTTTCCATCGAACTCGTGATCAGGCTGCTATGCGAACCCCGCCGCCCACGTCGCGCCAGAAAAACAACCAGCGCCACCGCCGCCGCTAAAATTCCGCCGCCAATGTAAATCAGCCAGCGCGAAAGGCCGTCCTCGGCCGTGCCCGCATTGGTGGTCGGGGCGGCGGCGCTGTTCGTGGCTGGTGCCGCAATGTTCGTCACCGCAACCACCGCAGCCGCCGGCGGACTCAGCACTCGCGGCGGCGGCGGCCGGACGGCGACGGGCGCGGGCGCAAGGTTGGCAGGCGGCGGATTGGTTTTCACCACGACCGCGACTGACGGACTGACGGGCGGAGTTTGCGGAATTATTATTTTCGGAAGATCATTCGTGTTTGCGCTGACGTGCGTGCCGACGATGATCAACGGCTGCGCGGCGACCGGCGGTTTAGCGGCCGCCACATTTGTCGGCGGTGCGGGCGTGGCGGCTTTGATTTCGCGCGGCAGCAGCGGAAATGGCGGAAGGTTCGCCGGCACGGGCGGAAAATTCACCGTCGCCCCGACAAATTTCCCCAGTTGCGTTCGCAGCACGATGACAAACGGCTGGTGGAGAGTTTTACGGGCATCGCGCGTCTGCTTGATGGTCTCATTCAAACCACCATCATAAGGCGTGCCATGAAGCTCGTCCTCGCCGTCGCAGATGAGCACCACCGTCAGCCGCTCTGAATCCGCGATGACCTGATCCAGCAACGGCTGTAACGCCGCGAAGCTCGTGTTGCCGGAATAATTCTGCCGGTGCACGAAGGCCACGAGATTTGAAACCACCAGCGGGGCGCGTTCCGGCGACCAGACCAGCAATGGAAATTGTCCCGTGTGCAAACGGTCGTTCAACGTCCACACGCCCACGCTGTCCTCCGCATGCAGGCCGCGGCTGAACTCCGTCATCAACAACGTCTTTACCTCCGCCTCGACGGCTGGCAAGCGTTTTTTCATGGACGACGAGGTGTTGAATACCAGCAGCCAGCGCGGTTCCGCCTGCGCCGCCGCTGACGCAAGCAGCCACAGCACGGCCAGCGTGGTGAAGAGAAGTTTGGGGGCTGGAAAATTCATCAGTTCAGCGCGAACGCGAAAAACGGTTTCGTTCTTTGCGATTGTGATTGTTCAGGTTTTCCGCCAAGTCCGCCAGCGCATTCTGAATCATCGCGATGAAGTTGCCGCAACTGGCCACCGAGCCGCCGAAGCCGCTCACCGTAGCGCGCTCCGCAAAATCGTCCGTCACCACCAACACCTCGCCATAAGGTTGAAACCGGTGCGCCGCGCGTTCAATCAAGTCATCCGCCGTCTGCCCGCTGCTCGAAAACAAAACCTCCACCGCACTGGTGGAATTATTTTTTGGCTTCGTCTTGCGATTGCCGCGACCGTCGAAGAAAATCGTCACCGGCGTGCCGCAGGCGTCCTGATACGCTTGCAGCATCTCCACCAGCGCATCGCGCGCGACCTCGGAATGCCGCGCCGCGCCTTCAGCCAGCTCAGGCCAGCTGTGCAACAGCGAGTAGCCGTCCACGAGAATTCGCACCAATGCCATGCTGAAAATTAGTCCAATGTGCTGGAAGTCCAAAGGCCAAACTCATGCGGTTCAAACTTGAAACTTGAAACTTGAAACTTGAAACTGACGATGTGTCTGCTGCCGATTCCATTTTGTCCAAGCCCAGCCGCCGCATCTTGGCGCTGGCGGTGTTCATCTTTGCGCTCGACCAGTTCACCAAGTGGTTGGTGCTCATTAAAATTTTCCCCGGCGATGAAATCAATGTCATCCCCGGTTTTTTCAACCTTACCCACCGCGCCAACACCGGCGCAGCGTGGAGCCTGTTCACCGGGAACAATTTTTTGCTTGCCGCCATCGCCATCATCGCGCTCGTCGTGCTGTGGGTTTCGCGGCGGCATTTCAGCGCGCACCGCATCCTCGGCCAGCTCGCGTTCGGCCTCATCTTCGGCGGCATTATCGGCAATCTAACCGACCGCCTGCTACCCGCTCGCCACGCCGTCGTGGACTTTTTGCATTTCTACATGGCGCGGCGGGGCACGACGGAGATTTGGGATTTTCCCGCGTTCAACGTCGCCGACTCCGCCATCTGCACCGGCGTGGCGATTATTTTCTTGATCAACTGGAAGAATGATTCCGTGCCGCAGGCAGTAAACTGAACCGAATGTCCACGCGCACCGAACAATTCACCGTCGAGCAATCGCGCCCCGACGTGCGGCTCGACACCTTTCTCCGCGAAAAATTTCCCGCCACCTCGCGCGGCACCATGCAGCGCCTCATCGAACAAGGCCACATCCGCATCAACGGCAAAACCGTCAAGCCCACGCACGCACCGCGCGCCGGCGAAACGATTGAAATCTTTTTCCCTGAACCCAAGTCCGCCCTGGCGCTGCCGGAGCAAATTCCATTGGAAATTTTGTTCGAAGACAAATCGCTGCTCGTCGTCAACAAACCCGCCGGCCTCGTTGTGCATCCCGCCGCTGGCCACGAGGAACACACGCTCGTCAACGCGCTGCTGCATCACTGCAAAGGCTCGTTGAGCGGCATCGGCGGCGTGGCGCGACCCGGTATCGTGCATCGCCTCGACAAAGAAACCAGCGGCTGCCTCGTCGTGGCGAAAAACGACGAGACGCACCTCGCGCTCTCCAAACAATTCGCCGAGCGCACCGTGAAAAAGTTTTACGATGCGCTCGTCATCGGTTTGCCCGCGCGCGACGCCGGCGAGATTCACGCCGCCATCGCACGCCATCCCACGCACCGCAAACGCATGGCCGTCCACGATGACGATAATGGCCGCGCCGCGCACACCAGCTGGCGGGTTTTGGAAAAGCTGCATCACGCCGCGCACGTCGAGGCCGAGATACACACCGGACGGACGCACCAAATCCGCGTGCATCTCCTGCACCTCGGCCATCCGCTGCTGGGCGATGAGACCTACGGCGCAAAACAAAATAAAAAATTCGCCGAACTCACCGGCTACGCCGCGCCCCGCGTGTTGCTGCACGCGCACAAACTTTCCTTCCTCCATCCACGCACGGAGAAGCTTGTGAAATTTGAGGCCCCGCTGCCGAAAGATTTCAAGCAAGCGTTGCAAGCACTGCGGGTTAAAAACGGAAAAAAAGCGGCGTAATCAACGCAGCCAGCCAGCCGTTCTCTGGTCAAGCCAGTTTCTCGAATTGTGACGTGTAAGGTTGTTGTGGCCGGCTCGCGGCGAATTGGAAATCCAAGATAAATTGTCCCGCCCCAGCACGACACCAACGTTTGCAGATCGTAAAACATGGTGCGCCCGGCGCGAATCGAACGCGCGACAACCTGCTTAGAAGGCAGGTGCTCTATCCAACTGAGCTACGAGCGCGACACAATAAATACAATGGATTCTGAATATTTAAGCACTCCAAATTGACTTTTGTATACTGATTGCATGATTCAGACGCAAACAGTCCCAGAGCCCGCCGAATCTGAAAAAGATTGGCAGAAAACCCAGTATTCAAACTTAATTCGCTACGTTCCATCTGGCACTTACTATGCAAGATTACGCGTTAAGGGCAAGCTCATCCGTCGCAGCCTTAAAACCGACACTCTTTCGGTAGCCAAGCTGCGCCTCTCGGATTTCGAGAAGGCGGAACGCCAAGGAGCCGAAGCCCGCAATTCTGTATCGGCTGGACGGATGAACATGGCCGATGCCATCGCCATTCACAAAAAGCGGGTTGCTAGCGACGTCTCACTCAAACCGCGCACCAAGGATTACCACGACCAACGCATCGCGCCCTTGATCCAGATGCCGTAACTCGTGCCGCGCGACGGAACATTGCACACCTCCAAGCCCCGCACATGAATCCAATCGCCCGAGATGAGCAATCCCACAATGCGCCCCCGCCCCGCCAGCGCCGAACCGTCGAGCACCGGCGTCTCGTTGGTGTAAGCAAAGAACTGAATCGGCTTTCCCGCCTCGCCGCTCTGGCTGAGTTCGACGCCGATGGTTTGTTTCGCAGGCAACGCGTATTTGCCACCGCGAATGAACACCGTGTCACCGGATTTCACGCGCTGATTTGCCTCCGTCAATGTCGCGAGCGGTTTACGAACGGGCGGAATCGACGAGACTTCCATTCGCCCCGGCGGAGCAGGAAACAAGGCGACGGGATTCCAATTCGTCGGCGTGATACGCAAATCCTGTTTCTCGCCGCGCCAGAGGTCGTTGAAAGTAATCGGACCGTCCGACCACCGCCACGTTTCATCTGTGCCGAAAAACTCGCGCGTGCCGTCGGCGTATTCGACTTCGAGTTCCAGCAGAAACTTCGGACCGCCGAAACGTCCCCAGCGATTGTGATACCCGGCGCCCTTGCCACCCGACACAACTATGTTGTCAGCTTCGTCCGCGCCGATGTGCTCCACGGGACTGTGCTGTCCATTGCCTAAGACCGCATCGAACGTGTGAACACCTTTGGAGAACAGCGACGTGACATCGTGCGAGATGTAGAGCACGCGCCGGTTCAGATCAGAAAACTCCGGGGACAACACTGCATCGCCAACCTTGCGGCCATCAATCGTCAATTCCACCCAGCCCAGTGCAGAGTATCGAGCAATACGCCACCACTCGCGCACGGCAAGTGTCCAGCAGACGACGGAGCAGTTCCGAAGAGATGAGCGTATTGATGATGTGGCCTAATATGAGGATAGGCTGCGCGTGTTTTTAACTTCAAAACGCGGCCAAAAAAATCTTCATGAATCTGCGATCTCCTTTCGCGCGTGATTATCCCTGGTTGTGTCAGGTTTGAAACCAGTTCCGCGATGGGTCACATGGGCGCGGTGCTGGTTGCAAATTTGACACTACCAGTCTTGCATGGGGCGAGCGTTCTCGTGATTGGCAACTGGCTTGGCCTCCATTTTAGCAAGCAAGATGACAAACACGTGAACGCGAACTGGGAATTTTTCCTCCAAAGCAGTATACAAAAGTATACAAAACCATCTGGAAGGATCAGGCATCTAAACGCATAGCAGGTGCTCTATCCCGCGTTTTTTTGTATACTACTTGCGATTTTTACCGGCAACATTGGATTTTTCGGGATAACGCCTGATGATAATCGTCAATGAAATCAATAGTGGAAGAGGTGTGATGATTTGTGAAAAAGTCCGTTTTGATTTAGAAGGCAGGTGCTCTATCCAACTGAGCTACGAGCGCGACACAATAGAATCAATATAAAGTAGCATTTAGAAAACATGATCTGCGTTTTCTATACTGCATTTCTATACAGTTTGCATGAAGCGCGATATTCCACAAAAGTCTGCCGCCAAACCCGGCAGGGTGTGGCAAAAACCTGATATGCAAACCTGATCCGCTATGTTCCATCAGGGCAATACTAAGCTCGCCTGCGCGTAAATGGCAAGCTCATCTGGCGGAACCTCAAGACGGATTGTGGATTGTCTGTCCGTGGTCTAATTGAGATTGTCTGATTTTGAGAAACTGGAACGGCGGCGGGACGCTGCGAAAATGCCGCGGGACCCGGGAAAACGACCTTAAGGGACGCAATTTGGCAAATTTTCGCACGTTAAGCAATTTCTGCTTGCCGAACCAAACACCCAGCCAGATCTATCCAACTCAGACCACACCCAAACACTCTCCGGATAATAAATCAAGGCCATTTTAGCAGCAAAAAAAACGCCCAAGATTTTTCTTGGGCGTTTTAAAAGACTGGCGGCTACCTACTCTCGCGGAAGCTATACAACCACTACCATCGGCCATGCAGCGTTTGACGTCCGTGTTCGGAATGGGAACGGGTCGGACCACTGCGGTATTACCACCAAATTGGCTTGCACGAAAAAAACGTGCAAAAATTAAAAAAGAACATTTAGTTTATGATTTCTTTGAAAACTACACATAGGAGATTATTAAAGATATACAATTCGAAAGTAAAATTGTTTTCCAAATTGGAAAAGCAATCAAGCCTCACGACCGATTAGTGCCAGTCAACTTAACACTTCGCAATGCTTACATTTCTGGCCTATCAAACGGGTAGTCTGCCCGTGGTCTTTAGGGACTTGCGTCCGGGAAACATTATCTTGGGATGAGCTTGGCACTTAGATGCTTTCAGCGCTTATCTCTTCCGCACATGGCTACGCAGCGATGCCCCTGACGGAACAACTGCCACACCAGAAG
>CAIKKJ010000055.1 GCA_903827955.1 uncultured Verrucomicrobia subdivision 3 bacterium | reverse complement strand
GTCGGATATTAACGAACTGCCGTGCCTGGTGTTTGAAACGACCGGCCGGCGCGAAGAGGCGCTGGGTTTTCTGGCGATCAATCAGGGGCGGATGGTGGTGGGCTGTCTTGACCGTTACAAGGCGCAGTTGCTGGCGGGCGACCCGACGGCGTTTGCGCTCGAAAAGCTGGTGCGGAGCACGGGCCATCGGTTTGGCCCCAAGCCTTCGGCCCGGACGGTGTCTTGCGTGCAATGTCTCTACACCCTGATGCAGGAGGAGCGGGAACGCTGCGAACGGCTGTGGCCGCTGCTGGTGGAATTGCATCCGGCCGGCCCGATGACGGACGCGGTGATCAAGGGGTTGTGGGTGGTGGACAAGTGGCTGGGCAAGGAGGGGCGGACGGTGACGGCGTCGCCGTATCGGGAAAAGCTCGTGGCGCTGGGCGGCGAAGGGCTCGGGCATGAAATCCGGCGCGAGATCGCGCTGATCGGGCAAGGTGGCGTGCGGATCAACGGCTGCGCCATCGCTAAATACCTCAACAAACAGCGGATGCCCGCGCATTACAAAATCCAACTGATCTGACCGGCAAGCTGCCGGTGGCCACCTATAAGAAATTAATTCACCGCGCCGGAGTAACTAAGGCGTATTCACTACAAAAATCGAATATGAAAAATCATACCCAAGTGATGAGCATCCGGGAGTCGCAACGGCTCGTGGAGCTGGAAAAGACCATTGCGAAAGGCAAAAAGACCTTTGTGGAAGTGGGACTGGCGCTGGCGGAAATCCGCGACCTGCGGCTTTACAAACGGGAATACGGCGGATTCGAGGAGTATTGCCGGGAGAAGTGGGGCTGGGAGAAGGCTTACGCCAATCACGTCATCCGCGCCGCTGATGTCGTCAAGAGCCTGCCTGACAATTTGGCTACTATAGTAGCCACCGAGACACAGGCCCGGGAACTTGCCAAAATTCCCGCCGAACACCGTGCCGGGGTGGTTCAGGCGGTTTTGGACGAGGGTAAACCGGTGACAGCGGCGGAAATTAAGCGGCATTTGCCGCCGGTGCCGGTTCGCCCCACCTCGCCACCGGTGGCATCACCGGCACCGCCGCCGCCGTCGCGAGTTTTGGATGGGACGGGCTGGCCGATTCCGACGCAGCTCATTCCGCTCTGGCTGCGGTCGGATGAGATGGGCGATTTGCGGGCGGCGGAACATTCGCTGTTCAGTCGCGCGCCGGTCATTGTGTCGAGCATTCAGACGCAATGTGCCGGCGGCGACGGCGGCGGCCGCATGGCGAAGTTTGATCCAGCCCGCTTCGGCTGCGTCATCCTGGACGAATGTCATCACGCCACGTCGAGCCAATGGCAGCGTGTGATTGGTTACTTCCGCACGAATCCCAATTTAAAAATCTGTGGCATCACGGCCACGCCGGACCGCGCCGATGAGGCGGCGCTGGGACAGGTGTTTCAATCGGTGGCTTTCGAGTATGAAATTCTAGACGGCATCAAGGATGGTTGGTTGGTTCTCCGACAACGACAAGCCGGGGCTCGACGGCGCCCGCAAGGTGGGCACCGAAATTCAATTACCCTTCGCCGTGTATGTGCCGCCGGCGAAGGATCTGCGTGACTTTGTCGGCCTCGGCGGCACCCGCAACATGATCGAGAACTCATTGAAAGATATTGTCTGGCATCAGCCTTGCGTCTTCACCACCCCATGAAACCTTCCGCTTACCTCCCCTTCTACGGCAACGATTTTTTTGAAGCCGTTGCCGGTTATCCCGATGGCATTGCCATCGGTTACCTGCGCGCGCTCTGGCACTACTGGAATCACACCGGCTGCGAGGGTTTGCCTGATGACGACGAATACCTCCGCCGCGTTTGCCTCTGCGATGCGTCGGCATGGCCGCGCACCAGGGAAATCATCTTCGACAACCGCTATCACTTCCGCCTGGAGCACGGTTTGTGGCACCAGTCGCGTTGCCGGCAGGAATACCTCAAGTCGAAGGAAATCTACGATATTCGCTCGAAAATCGGCAAAAAAGCCGCTGATCAGCGGTGGAAAGGGCATGCGTCAGGCATTGCGTGAGGCAATAGCAAACGCTTAACAAAACGATGCCATTCAGAATCAGAATCAGAATCAGAATCAAGAAGACTTCCCATAGGTAATAAGTATATGAGTATAAAAGGATATAAAGGTATAACAGAAGAAGTAGTAGCTCAGACTAGTTATAAGGGACGGTTGCTCCGTTTTCTTTTTAATCCACTCCCTCTGTCAACGGTGCCGGCTCGGGCCAGCGGCTTTGCCATTCGATTGGCCAAACATCCCGTGGATCTGGTCACGCACCTCGGCATGGTGCGCTCGACCGCTTACTTCGCCGCCGGCTGTCCGCTGGAGTTGTGCGACCACGCTGCCGCGCGCGATCTCTGGAACGTCATTCACGCCGACGCACTTGGCAGTGAGCCATCATCAACCAAGGAAGAGCGACGGGACGACCGTCGCCGCGCAGTATGCGAAGCATGGGATCAATCTGCGCGTGGCGAACACGGATCGGATCAACGGCTGGGCGGAAATCATGACGCGATTTGGCGAGCCCGAAGCGGGCATCGCACCAACGCTATTTATTCACAAACGATGTGGGAGGCTGATCGAAAATCTAGGCGCGATCCTCCGGGATCCAGCCCGGCCCGAGGATGTTTTGAAGGTTGACGCGGATGATGATGGCATTGGGGGCGATGATGCCGCCGACGCACTGCGGTATCTGGTGGCGACGAAAAACCGGACGATCACGCAGCGGAAGTTGCGGGGGCTATGAACAGGAGTCGCGAGGGCTTGCCCTTGCGCGCGCGGGTCTGGGCCGACGTGAGGTCCAGAAAATTCTGGAACCGCGAAACGCCCACCGAAGGGCGTTTCGCCGATTTTTTTTTGGGCTTGAACCGGAGACAGTCACCGGCTGGCAATTTTGAGATGCCGCGCTACAGAATTTGATCTGGGTGACTGTCCCACGGCGAAATTACGCGGTGTCCGCTTTGCAAATCTGGGGCTTGGCGTGTGGGTCGCTGGTGTAAATCAACGGCTGGCCGCATTTGTGGCAGTGGTGCCAGTAACAGCCGGTGTCGCGGTCTTTCTGGCTGCGGCAATACCAGCGGATGCCACATTGGGCGTGTTCGTCGGGGGTTTTGTAGGTGCGGGCCTGCGCGGTGCGGCGGCGCCAGTCGTCGGCCTTGGCGAGTTTCTCGGCTTTGATTTTTTCGCGGGCGACTTGCAATAAAACTTTCGCCGCTGCTTTCGCCTCGCGCTCGTGCTGCTCGGCGGCGCGTTGCGCGTCGCATTTCGCTGCCTCGGGGGCGACGGCTTCGGCTTCAAAGGACATCAGGTCTTGATTCATGGCGAAAGGGCCGAGCCGCTGTCACCGGCTCGGCGTTGGTGGTGGTCAGTCTTCCCCGGGTAGCATCACGGTGATGGCTGGGGCGGGGTCGTCCATGTCGAGCGGGCCACATTGGGCAATCAACTTCACCAGCTTGGCGCGCTGATTGTCGTTGCGGACGTAGAGCGCGACGGGCACGCGGTCGGTATGGCTGCGGCTGCGCAGGATGGCGAATCTTAGCATCCAACAGATGTCCCAGAGCCGTCCGGCTTCATCCTGGCCGCTGACGCCTTCCGGCACGGCGACATAGGCATCAAACACCGTGCGCGTGAGGAACACCGGAAAACTGATTCCGGCTGCTCACTGAACGAAACCCAAACCCACTTGCCGACAACTTCGGCCAACTCCCACAGGCGGCGGTCTTGCTGCTGCAACATCGCCAAAACCTTCTCGGTCGGTAACGTCCGATTTTGCTTCCGTGCCTCGGTGTCAATCGGAAGACGTTCGTCTTTTTTCTCAACCGGCTGTGCCGGTGTGCTGGTAGGCTGCTCGGCAGCCTGCGCTGATAGCTTTGATTCTTGAGGGAGCCTGTTCGATTTTTTTTGTGATGTAGTTTTCATATGCTTTTTTTTTCTGCACTGCTCGCCCGTCATCCGTCGGTCGCCTTGTTCGCGAAAAAGCCGAGCCTCCAGCCCTCCCCCGTGGGAGGAATCCTCGGAGGGAACCACGAGGGGCGGGCTGGTGTCTTAGGCGAGGCCGTGACAAGGCGACCGCACGAGTGACGGGTAAGCGGAAAAAACGGCATTGAAAACGAAGCGGCCTTCACAAAAAACCAACCCCATTTTTATTTCGACCGCAGGGAGCTAACTCACTCGGAAGCGTAGCGAAAACAAACTGACTGCGTTGACCCGGCCCAATCCAACCCAAGGCGGAGCTTCAGGGGTTGGCATGACGGATGCCGTTAAGCTGGCGCACCGATAGCAGCGCAATGGGCGATTGCGCGACCGCTGGGGACAGCGGCGCTATCGGTGTGACAGTGCAGACGCGGGACTGCACACAACGCCATATTGTGTGACATAAATTCCGTGCCGAAGGGTCCCCGCAGGGGGTGTGTCGGCACGATCAGAATTTATGTGGGAGGTGTTCGCGTGGTTTCACCGACCAAACACACAATATGTGTTGTGTGAATGTCTCGGAAGCAAGTCAGAGGCACAGGCGCGCAGGCACGAGCACCGTAGCCGGAGATGTTCCGTCATGCCAACCCCGTGAGCGAAGCCGCTTCAATTTTTCGCCGGGTCACTTCGTTTCCCGGCACCGTCGCGATAGCGCGGTGCCAATTTCTCTGAGTCCCCGGCGCTGGAACGGAACGGCATGACGGCCAGTTCCATGGCAACACGGGGGAACCTGAGACGGCAGGCCGTGAAGTCCAGCGCCGGGGTCTCGGACTAATTTGGTTTTCGTAGTGAGTCCGGCCAGTTTTGGGAGTGCAGCGCTCTGGAGCGAAATGCAATGCAGCGGAAGATTAGCGGAGCGACCAAAAGCTGGGCGGTCTCACGGATAATTCTGAGGTCTTGCATCGGGCGAAGCCTCGCGATGCT
Source organism: uncultured Verrucomicrobia subdivision 3 bacterium (assembly GCA_903827955.1). Lineage (GTDB taxonomy): Bacteria > Verrucomicrobiota > Verrucomicrobiia > Limisphaerales > UBA11358 > UBA11358. The sequence goes on along the minus strand of CAIKKJ010000055.1, from coordinate 5,364 downwards.
AATGCTTTTGCCTTCGGCGATAGGCAACGCCTCGCGCCGTAATCTCTTCTGGCCGGACGAAGTCGCGCGGCCATTTTGCTTTTTGTCGCCACGCCCGAGCGCGATCAGCGAGAACCGGAAACGAAGTGACGGTTCGAGCCGCGCGAGGAGCGCAGCGACGAGATCCGTGCCGGATGGGCCACCATTTTTTCTTGGGCGCGCCCGCTTTCTGCATTGACGGTCTCGTCAGCTTTGACGACTTCGGAATGAGCGGGAGCGATCTGCGGAATCTGTGTAGCAGATGCGTTAGCGAATGCAGAGCCGGCAAACTGATGAGTCCGTCACGGGCGCGGGCCGAACAGAGCGGATACTTGGCGCGAGGCACGAGCGCAAGTGTCCGCTCTGTGACAGCCAGGGGTCCTTCCGGACTGGCACCATGCCGCACTGGCAGACTTTTCCGCACGCCCAAGCCGCCGGCCTGGGCGTGGTATTGCTTTGTCTTGGCCGTGGCGAAGCCTCGCGGCCTCCGTCACCAAAAAAGGCGACCGCAAACGCAGTGCGCGTTCGCCCCCGCGAGGAGCGACAGCGACGAGTCAGCAACCCACTAACTTTTCCCCGCCTGGCCGCGCGCTTAAATCATCCGCCAACCTGAATGGTTAAATCGCGCGGAAACCGTTCGATAACCTGAACCGTTCTACGCGTGCGCGCGGCAGTGAAAGGGCCGCCGTGAGAAACCATTCGTAAACCGGTGAAGGCGGCCCGGTGCTGGCGTCGCGGTGGCGTCAGCCGCCGCCGCCAGCATGAACGTCAGGCGTCCGCGCACGCGCCTGATGTGCGGCCTTAGTTATTGAGCGCAGCGAACACAACAAAACTCCGCACAACGTGAACAATGGAAACTATGAACCTGAGCGCGTTCGTGTTGTCCTGTTGAGCACGCGAATGAAATGCAGCGCGAACTGAAATTCTATCGAGCGCAGCGAGCCATCTTTGTTCCCGAGCTGTATTTCAAGTCGCGGTCAATTTGGCAACTTGAACTGAATCAGCCAACGTCACAAGAGCTGGCTCAAAAAGGTCTTGGCCGGAACCACCACGGGTTGCCGGACGGCAAAACAATCAGCCGGCTCATAGGGCAGGTTGATCACCACCTGATAAGCGTGGGGTGCCTTGGTCTGGGACTGGAAGTAGGCGAGCGAGGGCGAGAGGCTCGGGTCGGCGAGCTTGACCTCCACCAGAAACCAGGGTTGCCGATCGCGCACGACCAGAAAATCCACTTCGCGTTTCTGTTTGTCGCGCAGGTAGCGCAATTCAAAATCACCCAAGCCCAGATCGGTCCAGCCTTCGACAGCCTTGAGCAGGTGGCAGGCGACCATGGTTTCCGCCCGGGCGCCTTCGTCGGCCAGGCCGCTCCAGTCCCGGAGAAACCATTTGGGTTCCTTGCGCAAGGCCTTGGCGACATTCTTGAACCAGGGCCGGACGAGAAATCCGTAGTGCATCCGGCCCAACAGATCAACCCACCGCTTGGCCGTATCCACCGACACCTGGATTTCCTGGGCCAGATTGGAATAAACCAGCTGCTGGCCGCTGCGCTCGGCGAGAATTTGCATGAGAATTTCCATAGTGCCGAGGTCGGTGATGTGCGCCACCTCGCGCAGATCTTCCCGCGAGAGTTGTTCGTGACGCAGGGAACGCCAGCGGCGGGTGAAGCGGCTGTCCCGGTGCAGAAAGGGTTCGGGAAATCCGCCGTGTTGCCAGAGCGCGTCCCAGTCGCCGGCCGAGACCTCGCCCGGCGCGTGAATCTCGCGCGCCGGCAGGCCGGTGCGCAGACATTCGCCCACGCTCCAGGGATGGATGCGATAAAGCAGGTAACGCCCCATCAGGCTGTCGCCGCCCCGGCGGAAAACATCCAGCCGGGAACTGCCCGTCACCAGCAAGCGCACCTGGTCGCCGTGGGTATCGAAGAAGCCTTTGAGCAGCGATTTCCATTTCGAATATTTGTGCAACTCGTCGAGCACGGCCACGGGCGGCTTGGCGCGCAGACGATCCAGATGCAGCGCGGCGGCCAGCGCCGCCGGGCCACGTAAGAGCAAGCGCCGGTCATCGGTGTTATCCCAGTTGAAATAGGCATCGCCGAGCGCGCGGCAGACGGTGGTCTTGCCCACCTGACGCGGGCCGGAGATCAGGGCCATCTGACGATGCCTTTGCAGATGATCCTGCAGCACACCCGTGTAGAAGCGAGGTCGTTCACTCATATGTCCATTATTGTGTGCGTCGTAAAATAGTCCAGACCATTTTACGATCGGAGTAAAATTAGACCTGCGCCTACCAACGGGCGAACGCATCGTTCAGAACCTAAAATTGCAGTGACGTAGGTCTTTGCCGATGGCCGCCTTTTTCCCCGCCGACCAGCGCGGTGAGTCATGGCGAACCTGAAATGGTTGGCTTGGAACCAAAGCCTTCGCGAACCTGACGTGACCGAATCGCGCGCGCTGGTAGCGAAAAGCCAGCCGTCCGTGAACATCGTAAACCTGAGCAGGCTGGCTGGTGCCCGGAGCTGACAGCGTTAGCTGGCAGCACGGGCATGAGCGTCGGCGTCCGCGCGCGGGAATTGGCATTCGCGAATGGAAACCGTGATATGTCCGCGCGACCTCACTATTGAGCGCAGCGAACTAAAATTAAAACCCGTCAACATTATTTCCAAAATTATTTTTCGCTGTGGTTCGGGCTAATGTGTCGCTGGTTCGGTCTGGTTCGCTGGTCGCAGCCCGGCTACAAATTCTGCCCAAAAGCCGTGCTAGAGTCGCCGCGTGCCGGCGAATTCCACCCATCTTGATTACGACGCAAGCCTCCCGAGTTGGCTGCGCGCTCGTGATGTCATCGCCGGTGAAGATGCCGTGAAGGCAGGTGAGACCAAGTATCTGCCTCGTCTCGATTCGCAATCGGATAGCGAATACGACGGCTACAAATCCCGCGCGTGTTTCTTCAACGCCACGTCACGCACGGCTGATGGTTTTCTTGGTCTGCTCTTTCGTCGTGATCCCGAAGTCAAACTTCCGGACCGTCATGCTGGTGTGGGTGGTGCTCTTCGTGTGTTCACCGATGATGTGGATTTGATGGGCACATCGCTCTTCACTTTTTGCAAGGGTGTCGTCGGTGAAATCCTCGCCGTGGGTCGCTGCGGCACCTTGATCGATTGGGCCGGTAGCAGTGCGAACCGCACCGGCCAACAGGGTGAATCTCGTGCTTACGTTGTTCGTTACGCCGCCGAGGACATCCTCAACTGGCAGACGCAGCGCATCAATGGCCGCAATGTGGTCACGATGATTGCTCTCCGTGAGATTGTGGAACGGCCTGATACCGATGATCCGTTCGCCGTGAAGCTGGCTGAAACGGTTCGCGTATTAAAGTTGGAAGTGCTGCCCGACGGTGGCACTCGTTATGTCGTCGAAATCTGGCAAGTCCTTACGGACGGCCACCGCGCGAAAAGCCAATCCTCTTGGATGAGCAACTTCTGGTCCGGCCAAAAATCCAGCCAAGCCAAGACGGAATGGACACTGGTGGAAACTCGTGTCCCGCTTCGCCTCGGCAAACCGCTGCCGCTGATTCCATTCGTGTTTCATGGTCCACGTAATGCACTGCCCGACGTGGACAAGATGCCACTCGCTGACATCATCTCGGTCAATCTGGATCATTACCGTCTGGATGCTGATTACAAACATGGTCTGCATTACACGGCTCTGCCTACGGCTTGGGTCTCTGGCTTCGACAAAACTTCCGAGCTTCGAATCGGCAGCAGCACAGCCTGGGTGGCTGAAACTCCTGGTGCTGTGGCTGGCTTCCTGGAATTCAAAGGTCACGGTCTTTCCACTTTTGAGAATGCTCAAAACCGTGATGAACGGCTCATGGCTGTGCTGGGTTCACGCATGTTGGAAGATACCAAACGTGTGGGTGAAACCGCTGATGCCATTGAACTCCGTCAAGCTGGTGAGAATAGCATCTTGATGACACTGGCTTTGTCTGTCTCTGACTCCATCAGCCAAGTCCTACGCTGGGTCTATTGGTGGAACTCCACTGAACAGTTTCCTGAAGACATCAGTGAATCTCTCGTCCTGCTCCAGATCAATACTGACTTCACCGCCAAAGGTCTGACGGCCATGGAACTCACCGCCATTGTCTCCGCCTGGCAGGCTGGAGCCATCTCGCAAGCCACCATGTTCGATCTTTTCCGCAAAGGTGAAGTCCTGCCCACTGGCCGCACTGACACTGAAGAACAACAGCTTGTCCGTGCTGGACTTGTCTCCCTGCAAAACCAAAACGGTCAGCAGAATCCGACCGGGGTCTTTCCTAAGCCTGGTAATAACCCCGTGGCCACAACGATTCCAACGCCCACTCCGGCAGCAACCAACAACCACTAAATATTTATGCCACTCAAATATAAATTCGTTAAGCGGGAAGAAATTCCTACCGAACAATCGGCGCTCTATGTGGAGCGCGAAGGTGCCTTCTACCTGGATGTCGAAGGCGTGACCGACAAGGTGAAGGCCGATGAGTTGCGCACTCACAACATCGAACTGCGCAAACAAATTGAAGAGCGCGATGCGCGTTTCAATGGCATCGACCCGGACCAAGTGCGCCAGCTCGCCGCTGAGAAGGAACGCCTAGAGGAAGAGCAGCGCCTGAAGGACGGCAAGTTTCAGGAAGTGCTGGCCGACAAGCTCAAGGCGCAGAAGGTTGATGCCGACAAGCTGCTGAGTTCCGTGACCGGCGAACGCGATGCGTATTTCGCCCAGCTCACCGCCATCCAGATTGATCAAGGCGTGCTCACCGCCGCCACGAAACGCGGCCTGCGCCCGACGGCCTTGCCGGACATCACGGCGCGCGCCCGCCAGACGTTCAAGCTGGTGAAGGGCGTGCCGCAGGCGTTTGAAGCCGACGGCAAGACAGTGCGTTACGGCAAGGACGGCATCACGCCCATGACTTTGGAGGAGTGGATGGACACACAGGTGTCCGACGCTCCGCATCTTTTTGAAGCCAACGCTGGTGGCGGGGCTGCCAGCAACGGTGCCGGGGGCGCCGCGGCTTCGGCGCGGACAACGAAAAATCCGTTTCGTCAGGAATCCTGGAACCTGACGGAACAGATGAAACTGCAGAAGACGGATCCCGGGTTGGCCGCCCGGCTCAAGGCTTCGGCATAAATCAATAATGCGGCGCTCTACCGAGTCGCCGCTACAAAACGAAAGGTAAAAATATGAGCAAGACAGCCGTGGCGGACATCATCATCCCCACAGAATTCGAACGGTATGCGATTGAACGCACTGCCCAACTGAGTGCGTTTGTGCAGAGCGGTATTGTGGAACACGCGCCGGAGTTTGACGTCCTGGCGGCCGG
>CAIKKJ010000054.1 GCA_903827955.1 uncultured Verrucomicrobia subdivision 3 bacterium | reverse complement strand
GCACATCCATCACGGCCTGGTTCCCAACCAAGTTCTGCAACGCAATCATCGCGGTCTCGCCTCGGCCACAATCACCGGCGAGACGACGCAGTCGGGCAAAGTCATCGCGACCATTCGCGGATTGCGCGGCTGGCAAGCCAGACCGGTTGGAACGGCGAAGCGCCGAAAATTTTCAGCCCAACTCAACGGCTTGCCGGTCGGTGGACCATACTGGATTGAGTTTTGCTGCGGCGTGGAATCCGTCGTGGTGGACGGTGTGCGCGTCGGCGATGTCTGGCTGCTGGCCGGCCAGAGCAACATGCAGGGCATCGGCGATGTCGCCACCGCCTTGCGGCGCGCGCCGGGTGTCTTCAGCGCCACGATGTCCGGCCGCTGGGACGCTGCGGTTGAGCCGATTCATCTGATGGAAGAATCGCCCGACCCGGTTCACACGACGCGGACAGTATCAGACCAAGATGCCGCAAAACTTCGCCGCGCGGCCAATACCGGTGCTGGACCGGCGCTGTCGTTTGCCGCCGAGATGTTTCGTCGCACCGGTGTGCCGCAGGGATTGATTCCGTGCGCGCATGGCGGCACTTCGCTCACGCAATGGAGTCCCGCGCTCAAACATGAGGGCGGCAAATCGCTATACGGATCAATGCTCCGTGCCTGGCGCGCGACCGGTCAGCCGGTGGCCGGGCTGCTCTGGTATCAAGGCGAATCCGACGCCAATGATAAAGACGCCGCCGTTTACACCAAACGCTTTGCCCATTTTGTCCGCGCTGTGCGCCGCGATTTGCAGCAACCCCAACTGCCCGTGCTGACCGTCCAGATCGGGCGCGTCGTCAATGCCGGAGCTGCCGGTGCGCGGGCTTGGAACTCGGTGCAGGAACAGCAGCGTCAGATGCCGGAAAAAATCACGCGTGTCGGCGTCGTGCCGGCGGTGGATTTGCCGTTGTGTGACCCCATTCACCTCAGTGGCGACGGCCAGCGGCGGCTCGGTGTTCGACTCGCGCGGCTCGCCAGCCGGTTGGTTCACGACGACCGGAAGGAATTGCCGCCGCCGCAAATTCTTGGCGCGCGGCGCGTGCGCGAGATTGTTCCCCAAACGCCTGAATCGCTCTATGAAATCCGCTGCGCGAATGTCGTCGGCGGACTGCGCGGAAACGCTGACCATGCCGTGGCGTTGGTGGACGGCGAGCACAGGATCGTGGAAGGTGTTTTCCGCGTGCGCCCGGACGGCGACCGTTTGCTCGTGCATGTCTGGACGGGCTGTTTGAAACCGGGCTTGCGCTTGATGTATGGCCACGGGTGCAATCCGGCGGCGGCGGTGACCGATGGGCGCGACCTCACGCTACCCGTGGCCGGACCGTTGAAAATTGAGAACGAATATTGCTATGGCCCGGCGGTGGTGAAATGGGCCGGCGGCGAAACGATACATTCAGAAAAGCTGACATATTTAAGCGTCGCTTCCGCTGTGACTTTGGCGCAAATGGATGCGCCGCACATCCACGGTGATACCTGGTGGCCGGCCTTCATGAACTTTCACGAACGCTGGGCCAGGCGCAGCGGCATTGCCTGCTGCACGGCGGAAGTGGAAATGAAATCAGCCGCACGACTGCTGATCGGGTTGGGCTATGACGGGCCGATTCGCGTCTGGCTGGACGACCGCGAGATTCACAACAATCCCAACGGCATCAATCCCGTGGTGGCCGACGAAGCCGTTGTTCCCGTGCGCCTCGCGGCGGGCAAACATCGTTTGACGGTCGCAATGGATCTCAACGGCGGTCTCGCATGGGGGTTCACCCTCCGCTGGCTTTATCCGGACGGCTACGTCGCCCCGGCCAAACTCATCTGGCCTGCCACAGTCTAAGAAAAATAATGTGTCTAACGAGTCGGGAAATATTTTTGACAAATCTGTTTTAACAGCCTAATGTCGCATCCAGTCAAACTGTCAGTAAAAGCTGCCACCAATAGCCGAAAATTCTGCCGGTTTGACCAGAATACTCTTCAATTTTCCCCGCAATCTGCTAATTTCCTTTTATCTGAATCAATGCTTCAGATTGTGTCCATCTGTGGCTCAAATCGTTTTCACCGCGTCCGCCAGTGATTTCACAAACGCGCCCACTTTGGCGACGAGTTCGGGTGATTTGCCGTGCTCGGCGATCTGGTTCACGATGGCGCTGCCGACCACACAGGCGTCGCCTTCCTTCGCAACGGCTTTGGCTTGGTCAGGGTTGGAAATGCCGAAGCCGATGGCGATGGGCAGGTTCGTGTGCGAACGCAGCTTGGCGATCTGGGTGGAAAGATTCGTGGCCACGTTCGTCTGCATGCCGGTAACGCCTTCGCGGGAAATGTAATAGATGAATCCCGCGCCGCGCTTGACGATGAGCGCCATGCGATTTTCCGGCGTGGTCGGCGCGACGAGGTAGATGTGGCAGAGGCCAGCCTTTTTCATCAGCGCTTCGTAGTTGTCAGATTCTTCCGGCGGCAAATCGAGCACGAGCAAACCATCTACACCCGCAGCCGCGCAGTCGTTGATGAATTTTTCCAAGCCGACTTTGTGGATGAGGTTGAAATAAATGTAGAGCACCAACGGAATCTGCGATCGCTTGCGGATCTCCTTAATGGTAGCGAGCAGTTTGGGTGGGGTCGTTCCCGATTCCAGACCGCGCTGGGCGGCGAGCTGGTTCACGAGACCGTCGGCAAGCGGATCGCTGAACGGCACGCCGAGTTCTAAGATGTCCACGCCCGCTTTGTCAAAGGCGAGTGCGAGGTCATGCGTGGCTTGCAGATGTGGGTCGCCCGCACCGATGTAAACAACGAGACCTTTTTTGCCGGCGGACTTCAACTGCGCGAACTTCTCAACGATGCGATTCATTCACGGCAGTTTCAGGTTTCAAGTCGCAAGTTTCAAGTTTTGAAAATGTTGTCCGCATTGACCGGTCGCCGTTTTTTCCGCATCATCACCGCATGGCAAGCAGCTTTGGACAATTGTTCCGCATCACAACGTGGGGCGAATCGCACGGTGGCGGCGTGGGTGTCGTCGTGGACGGCTGCCCGCCGCGATTGAAATTGAGCGAGGCGGATATCCAGCCAGACTTGGATCGTCGTCGGCCCGGCCAATCCAAAATCGTCACGCCACGCAAAGAGTCCGACACGATTCAAATTCTTTCCGGCATTTCTGAAAAAGGTCTCACGCTCGGCACGCCCATTTCCATGTGGGTCAAAAACGAAGACCAGCGCTCCGAGGCTTACAACGAGATGAAAGACAAGTTCCGCCCGTCGCACGCGGACTTTACTTACTTTGCGAAGTTCGGCATCCGCGCGTGGCAGGGCGGCGGCCGCGCGAGCGCGCGCGAAACCGTTGGTCGCGTGGCTGCCGGGGCGATTGCTAAAAAGATTTTGCGCGAAAAATTCGGCGTGGAAGTTCTTGCCTACGTCAAGCAGGTGCAAAAAATTATCGGCTACGTGAATCCTGACAAGGTGAAGCTCAAGGATGTGGAAGCGAACATCGTCCGCTGTCCCGATGTGAAGGCGGCGGAGCGGATGATTCGGCTCATCGAAAAAATGCGCAGCGATGGCAACACAGTCGGCGGCATCGTCGAAGGCATCGCGCGCGGCGTTCCCGCTGGCTGGGGCGAACCGGTGTTCGACAAACTCGAAGCGGATTTGGCCAAGGCGATGTTGAGCTTGCCCGCGTGCAAAGGTTTTGAAAGCGGCGATGGCTTCAGTGGAATTTTGCTGACCGGTTTGGAACACAACGACCCGATGCGCGCGAAATCTGGAAAAGTTTTCACGACCGCAAACCGCTCCGGCGGTATCCAAGGCGGCATCTCGAACGGCGAGACGATTTTCTTTCGCACCGCGTTCAAGCCGGTCGCGACTGTGATGCACGAGCAAGACACGGTGGATGAGCAATTGAAAAACACCACGCTCAAAGGTCGTGGCCGTCACGACCCGTGCGTCTTGCCGCGTGCCGTGCCGATGGTAGAGGCAATGACTGCGCTGGTGCTCGTGGATCACGCACTGCGCCACCGCGCCCAGTGTAGTTGATTTATTCGGAACTTGCGCGAGGTTGCACCAACTCAAATTTTCTATGGCTGAAAAATCCGTCCCCGAAATCTCCGGCGACACACGTCGCCTGCACACCAAGGCAGTCGAGGCCGCGCAGCGCGAGAACACCGACTACGCCATAGCGCTCTTCTGTCAGATTCTGGAAAAGGAGCCGGGCTTTTTTGAATGTCGCAAGGCGCTGCGCGCGGCGCAATTTTCCAAGGCGGGCGTGGCGAGCACGGGCTTTTTCAAAAAGATGTTGAGCGGCGCGGGTTCGTCGCCGCAGATCGCGAAGGCGAAAATGGCGTTGAACAAAAATCCCGGCGAGGCGATGGCGGTGGCGGAAACGGTGTTGAGTGGCGACCCGAACAATCTGATGGCGCACCGCATCATCGCAGACGCGGCGCAGGTGCTGGACTTGCCGCAGACGTGGGTGTTCACGCTGGAGACGATGGCGAAAATTTCGCCGAAGGACAAAGCGCTCGTGATGGAGTTCGCCCAGGCGGTCGCCGAGACCAAGAGCAATGCGGGCGTGGCGGAAAAAATCCTGAACGAACTCATCCGCACCTCGCCTTACGACGGCGATTTGTTGCAGGCGCAAAAAAATCTTTCCGCGCATAAGACGATGGACGAGGGCGGCTACGGCGCTTTGGAGGACGGTTCAGGCTCCTACCGCGACATTTTGCGGAACAAGGAGGAGGCGGTTTCGCTGGAGCAGGAAAAGCGTGTGCAGAAAACCGAGGACGTGGCCGAGCGGCTCATTGGCGAATACGAAACGCGTATCCAGCAGGAGCCGGACAATCTTAAGGTTTTGCGCTCACTAGCGGAGCTTTACACGCAGAAAAATAAGTTCGACGAGGCGCTGGAGATTTATCAGCGCATTAAAAGTTCGGAGCAGGGGAATGATTCGGCGCTCGACCGCGCGATTTCGGAGACGATCGTGCGAAAGTTTGATTTTGCCATCGCGCAGTTGGATGCTGCCGCACCTGATTACGCGGCGCAGGTGGCGAGCCATGAGGCGGAGAAATTTAATTTTCAGATCAACGAATGCCAGCGGCGCGTGGAAAAATATCCGACCGACCTGGCGTTCCGGTTTGAGCTCGGCGCGTTGTATTTTCAAACGGGAAAAATCGGCGAGGCCATCGCGGAATTCCAAAAGGCGCAACAAAACCCGCACAAACGTATCGCCGCCATGAGCTATCTCGCGCAATGTTTTGCCAGGCGCGGGATGAATGATTCCGCTGTGCGCACGTTGCAGAACGCCATCAAGGAGAAACCCGCGTTCGACGAGGAGAAGAAAGATTTAATCTACAACCTCGGCTGCGTGTTCGAGAAAATGGCCAAGCCAGCCGAGGCTATCGAGCAGTTCTTGATGATTTACGAGATGGACGTGACGTATCGCGATGTCGGCGCCAAGGTGGACGCGCATTACGCCAGTCAGTAGGCGCTGCCCGGCAGAGTGCGCTCTGGATTTTATTTTTTCACGAGCGCGGCGGCGACGGCTTTTTCCAACTCTTCACCGCGCAATTCTTTGCCGATGATTTTGCCGTCCCGGCCGACGAGCACGGCGAAGGGGATGGATTCCACGCCGTATTTCACCGCGAGTTTGTTGCTCCAGCCTTGGCCATCATAATATTGCGGCCAGGTCATGCCATCGGTCTTTTTCAGAAAAGCATCCAGTTTTTCGCGTTCGGAGTCGAGGCTGACGCCGATGATTTCAAAACCTTCGCCGTGATGTTTTTTGTAGGTGGCGATGACGTTCGGTAGCTCCGCGCGGCACGGGCCGCACCACGTCGCCCAGAAATCCACGAGCACTACCTTACCCGCGAGCGCGCCGACGGAAAGCGGCTGGCCGGCCAGATTTTTTTCGGAGAAGTCAGGAAAGCTTGCCCCGTTGGCGAGAGCGGCCTGAACTTTTTTTGCCGCCGCCTGCTTGTTCATCGATTCGAGAATCTGCGTGGCGCGCTTGCCGAATTTTGTTTCGGGATAATCCGTCTGGATTTGTTTGATGAGGGCGGAGCCTTTGTCCATGTCGTTAAGAACTTCCACATAAAGCATGGCTTTCATGTAGATGATCTGCGCTACGTCATCGGACTTCGCGCCATTTTGTTTGGCGACGATGGCATCAAATCCCTTCAACTCATCGGCCAGATCGGCTTCAGTGTTTTTACCGGCCATGATTTTAGTGCGGACGTGTTGGATAACGGTGTTCAACTCGGCTTGCACGGCGTTGGTGGTTTGGGCCGGAGCATGGGGGCCGACGGTGAGAAACCCGATAACGGCAAGGAGCAGGACGATTTGTTTCATGTGTAAGATTTCGTGAACGATTTCAGTTTTTGGCGGGTGGCGCAACTTTCTTTTGGACGCGCCGTTACCGAATGTGTTCAATCTCCTTTTTTGCCGAATAATGATTGACGTGCGATGATTTCCGTAGTTTTCTTAATTAAATGATTTTCCACCCCGCCCGCATGGGCCAGCACAACAAACGCGCCCTCGTCCGGCAGTTGCAGAAAGCCGGCGTCGCGTCGCGGGCCACGCTGGCGCGTTCGCTGGGGATGAGCCAGCCGACGGCGGGGAAAATTGTGGACGAATTGCTCGCGGAAAAAATTCTCGAGGAAGTCGAAGTGCTGGAAAACAATGGCGCGTCGCGCCTGGGGCGTCCGGGACGACAATTACAATTGAACCGTTCGCGCGCGGGCTTTCTGGGTATCCGTCTCGGTGTGGTGGAGACGGATCTGGCCGAACTGCCGCTGGGTGCCGCCGATGATTCGCTCTGGAAGCTGACTTTTCCCAGCGCGCAAGCCAACGGAAATTCCGCCGAGGTTTGGGAGAAAAGTTTGCGGGCGGCGTTTAAAAAACTTTCCGCCAAAAAATTTCTTGGCGTTATCTTGAGCGCGCCGGGTATCGTGGACGAGGCGCAAAACAAAGTGGTGTTCTCGCCGAACCTGCACTGGACAGAGTCGGCGGATCTGCCGGCCATCGTGGGGCGGGTGTGCAATGCGCCGGTGTTGGTTGTGCAGGAGGAGCGCGCGATGGCGCTGGGCCATCATTTCAACCATCCCGGTGACGAGGATTTTTTGCTTGTGGATTTCGGCACCGGCGTCGGCGGCGCGGTCATCGTGGGCGGGAAGCCGTTCGTTTCCCCGCTGCCAATCAACGGCGAACTCGGTCACACGCTGGCGCTGGGCAACCATCGCCGCTGCGGTTGCGGCGCGGTCGGCTGCGTGGAAACGCTCGTCTCGCGGCGCGGCCTGCTGGAAAGTTTTTCTGCCGCAAATCCCAAACTGAAAAAGGACTGGGCGACCTTGCAAAATTTTATTTCCGCCAATGGCATCGAACCGTGGCTCGCACAGTCACTGGACGCGGCGGCGGTGGCGATTGCAGGCGCGTTGAATGTGCTGGGCCTGCGCCGCGTCATCATCACCGGCAGCCTGACGGAATTGTCCTCGTCCGTGCTCGCACACCTGTCACGTTCCGTGCAGAACGGCGCAATGTGGGCGCGCTTTGGTAAGGTGGAATGTGTCGGCGCGCCGCGCTGTCGCGCCGCCGGAATGGTCGCCATCGGCGTGGACCGCCTCGTCGTCCCTGATTTGCCCGACTGAATTTTCAACCAACCATCCGCAATTTTTCAAATGAACATCAACCTCAAGCAATACGAAGTTTGGTTTGTCACCGGCAGCCAGCATCTTTACGGACCCGAAACGCTAAAAGCCGTCGCCGTCCATTCGCAGGAAATCGCCAAGGTGCTCAACGCCTCGTCGGCGATTCCGGTGAAAGTGGTTTTCAAACCCGTCATGGTTTCGCCGGACGCCATCACCGAACTATGCCAGTCGGCGAACAACGCCGCGAAGTGCATTGGCCTCATCACTTGGTGCCACACGTTTTCGCCGTCGAAGATGTGGATTAATGGACTCAAGCAACTCCGCAAGCCGGTCGCGCATCTGCACACGCAATACAACCGCGATATCCCGTGGGGCACGATTGACATGGATTTCATGAACATGAACCAGGCCGCGCACGGCGACCGCGAGCATGGTTTCATCTGGAGCCGGATGCGTTTGAGCCGGAAGGTGGTCGTCGGTTTCTGGCAGGAAGAAGCCACGCAGGAAAAACTCGGCGCATGGACGCGCGCTGCCGCCGCGTGGGCCGATTGGCAGACGGCGAAGTTCGTCCGCTTCGGCGACAACATGCGCGAAGTGGCCGTGACGGACGGCGACAAAGTTTCTGCGCAGATGAAATTTGGTTTCTCCGTGAACACGCACGGCGTTGGTGATTTGGTGAAGGTGGTCAATGCCGTTTCCGAAAAAGAAGTGGACGCGCTCTTCAAAACTTATGCGGACATTTACGACATGACTGCCGATTTGAAAAAAGGCGGCAAACGTCACAAGTCTGTTCGCGACGCCGCGCGCATCGAACTCGGCCTCGAAGAATTTTTGACCGCTGGCAGATTCAAGGGTTACACCGACACGTTTGAAGATTTGCACGGCCTCGCGCAACTTCCCGGCGTCGGTTCTCAGCGCATGATGGCCGCAGGTTTTGGCTTCGGCGGCGAAGGCGATTGGAAAACGTCCGCGCTCGTGCGCGCGATGAAAGTCATGGCGAGCGGCCTCGAAGGCGGCACGTCGTTCATGGAGGATTACACCTACCACATGCAGCCGGGCAACAAGCTCGTGCTCGGTTCGCACATGCTCGAAATCTGTCCGAGCATCGCGGATGGCAGGGTCTCGTTGCAAGTGCATCCGCTCGGCATCGGCGGCAAGGCTGATCCGGCACGCCTCGTTTTCAATACGCCCGCCGGTCCGGCGCTCAACGCATCGCTGATGGATTTCGGGAATCGTTTTCGCCTGCTCATCAATGAAGTGGATGTCGTCGCGCCAGAGCATTCGATGCCGAAACTTCCCGTGGCGCAAGCCGTGTGGAAGTGCCGTCCGAATTTCGAGGACGCGTGTGCGGCTTGGATTTACGCCGGCGGCGCGCATCACACCGGCTTCAGCCAGGCCGTGACTACGGAGATGCTGGAAGATTTTGCGGCGATGGCTGGGATCGAAGTCGTGGTGATTGACGCGGACACGAAGCTGCGCCAGTTCAAACAGGAACTCATGTGGAATGACGTGGCCTACGGTTTGAAAAGCGGCTGGGCGGCGTAAACGAAGTTCAAATCGTTTTCCCAAAAGAATAATTGTCCCCAAAAGTATGAAGCTAAAAGAATATTTCGTCGCTGCGTTGTTTGCCACGGCCATTGCAACCAACGCTCAGTCCGCGAAAATTTCCGTGGACGTCGCGCATCCGGCGCACGCCATCTCGCCGACGCTCTGGGGTATTTTCTTCGAGGACATCAATCTCTCTGCCGACGGTGGCATTTATCCCGAACTCGTGCGGAACCGTTCTTTCGAGGACGCGGACAAGCCGGCGGACTGGAAATTCACCAGCGCCAAAGGCGAAGCGGTCATCAGCACGGCGGACGTGCATGGTCAACCCGTGCCGCTGAATGCGTTCAATCGTAAATCGCTTCGCATCAGAGCGGACGGTGCGTTCTCGCTCGTCAACGAAGGTTACTGGGGGATGAACATGGTTAGCGGCGACGGTTACACACTGAAGCTCGCCGCGCGCGGCGAAAAATTTGAAGGGAAGCTCACGGCGAAAATTTTGAGCGCGGACGGAAAAACTCTCGCGAGCGGTGAGATTTCCGGCATCGGCGGCAAGTGGAATTATCACACGCTGGACTTGACCGCGAGTGGCAGCGATCCGAAAGCAAAGCTGGAAATTTCCGGCGATGGCAAAGGTGTTTTGTTTCTCGACATGGTTTCGTTGCTTCCAAAAAAAACATGGAAAGATCACGGCTTGCGCGTTGACCTCGGCGAGTCGCTGGACGCGTTACATCCGAAATTTCTCCGCTTCCCCGGCGGCTGCTGGGTGGAAGGTGATGATTTCGCGCACATGAATCATTGGAAGAAAACCGTTGGCAACGTGGACGTGCGTGAGCCGCTCTGGAACATCTGGGGATATTTTTCCACGCACGGTCTTGGCTTCCACGAGTATCTTCAGCTCGCCGAAGATCTCGGCGCGACGCCGTTGTTTGACATAAACATCGGCATGAGCCACAAGGAAATCATTCCGATGGATCGCATGAACGAATGGGTGCAGGACGCGTTCGACGCGGTGGAATATGCCAACGGTCCGACAAATTCTTTGTGGGGCGCGATGCGTGCGAAGGCCGGCCATCCCGCGCCGTTCAATTTGGTTTACATGGAAATCGGGAATGAAAACGGCGGGCCATCCTACAACGAACGCTGGCCGGTGTTTGTGAATGCGATTCACGCGAAGTATCCGGAAATAAAATTTGTCGCGAACAACTGGGCCGGTGGTTATCCGAGAGCGCCGAAGCCTGATGTCGAGGACGAGCATTTTTACGACACACCGGAATTTTTCATGCGCCACGCGACGCACTTCGACAAGTATGACCGTAACGACCCGAAAGTTTTTGTCGGCGAATACGCGGTGACGCGTAACTGCGGCCTCGGAAATTTGCGCGGCGCGATTGGTGAAGCGGCGTTCATGACCGGCCTCGAACGCAACTCTGATCACGTCGTCATGGCGAGTTACGCACCGTTGCTGGTGAACCTGAATCATCGCGCGTGGAACCCTGACCTCATTAATTTCGACAGCGAGAAGTGGTATGGGCTGCCGAGTTATTACGTCCAAAAAATGTTCGCGGAAAATCGCGGCGATATTTCGTTGCCGACGACGGTCGAGTCACCGATGGCCGAAATCGCGCCGACTGGCGGCATGATCGGTGTGGCGACGTGGAACACGGCGGCGGAATACAAGGACATCAAAGTGACCGCGCCGGATGGGAAAGTTTTGTTCGCGTCTGATTTCAGCAAGGACACGAAAGGGTGGAAGCTGCTCGGCGACGGAGCAAATTGGAAAGCGGTGAACGGTGCTTTGCGTCAGACGGCGGAAAAGGAATTCATCCGCGCCATTGCGGGCAAACGTGAATGGTTGGATTACACGATCACGATGAAGGCGCGGAAAATTTCCGGCGCGGAAGGTTTCATGGTCATGTTCCGCATCGGCGGCAACGAGGATCGCACCTGGTGGAACATCGGCGGTTGGGGCAACACGGCTGATGGCATTGAAGCCGGCGGCACGCTGGATTCAAAACCGAGTCATATCGAGACGGATCGCTGGTATGATCTGAAGGTCACGGTCAGCGGGAAAAATGTGAAGTGTTGGCTCGACGGTGAAATGATTCATGATGTGGACTTCGACGTGAACAGCAAAGTAACAAGTCTGTATTCAGTCGCTGCGACGGACGAAAAAACTGGCGATCTCATCGTGAAAGTTGTCAACGCGAACACGCAGCCGCTCGAAACGGAAATTAATCTCGGCGGCGCAACCTTGACCGGGCAGGGGACGGCCACCGTGCTGACTTCCGAAAGTGGCACGGATGAAAATTCTCTTGCTGAACCGACGAAAGTTTCGCCGAAGACTGAGGCGGTGAAATTCAGCGGCACGAATCTGAAACGTATTTTTCCGGGAAATTCATTCTCCGTGCTGCGGTTGAAATCAAAATAATCAATGCAAACTCTCCTCCGCTTGTCACTCCGCGTTGTTGTTGTCGCTTCGATCGTTTTGGTAGTTCCGGCCTTTGCCGACGCACCCGCACCAAAAGTTCTGCGCGTCGCCGAGCCGTTCGCGATGACCGACGTGCGGCTGCTCGACGGACCGTTCCGCGACGCGATGCAGCGCAACGAAAAATATCTGCTCGCACTGGAGCCGGATCGTTTCCTGCAAACGTTCCGCGGGAATGTGAATCTGCCCGCGACCGCCAAACCCTATGGCGGTTGGGAAAAGCCGGACACTGAAATTCGCGGTCATGCGTTCGGCCATTATCTCTCCGCGCTGTCGCTAACCTATGCCAGCACCGGCGACGAACGTTTCAAGCAGCGCGTGGATTACATCGTCGCCGAACTCGCGAAGTGCCAGAGCAATTCCCCGGCGGCGGGTTTTCATGCGGGTTATCTGTCCGCGTTTCCCGAATCGTTCATTGACCGCGTGGAGCAGCGTAAAAATGTCTGGGTGCCGTGGTATACGCTCCACAAAATCATGGCGGGTCTGCTGGACGCGAACCAGCTTTGCACCAACGCTCAAGCGCTCGACGTGCTCGTGAAGATGGCCGACTGGGTGAAATTTCGCGTAGATCGCATCCCGCATGAGCAGATGCAGCGCTCGCTCGACACCGAGCAGGGTGGCATGAATGAAGTGCTCGCGAATCTCTACGGCGTCACTGGCAACACGAATTACCTCGCGCTCTCCGCCGCGTTCAACCACGAGCGCGTGCTCGACCCGCTCGCGCGTGGCGAGGATCGGCTGAACGGCCTGCACGCCAACACGCAGATTCCGAAAATCATCGGCACGGTTCGCGAATACGAACTCACCGGCGAAAAAAAGTTTCTGACCACCGCCACGACGTTCTGGGATTCGGTGGCGCTGCACCGTTCCTACGTCATCGGCGGCCACAGTGATCACGAACATTTTTTCCCGACGAATGATTTTGCGCGGCATCTTTCCACGGACACTGCCGAGACGTGCAACACTTACAATATGCTTAAGCTCTCGCGTGAGCTGTTCGCGTTGCATCCGGATGCGGCGAAGATGGATTTTTATGAGCGCGGCCTCTACAACCACATCCTCGCGTCGCAAGATCCGGAAACTGGCATGTTCGTCTATCTCATGTCGCTCAAACCGGGCCATTTCAAAACGTATTCAACGCCGGAGGATTCCTTCTGGTGCTGTGTGGGCACGGGCATGGAAAACCATTCCAAATACACGGACACGATTTATTTTCACGACGCGAATTCGCTGTGGGTGAATTTGTTCATCGCGTCCGAACTCAACTGGGCCGAGAAAAAAATTTCCGTCCGGCAAGAAACCAAGTTTCCCGATAGCGATTTCACCACGCTGAAAATTAAAACGGACAAGCCTGTGAGCTTCTCGCTGAAAATCCGGCATCCGTTGTGGGAGCTTGAAGACGTGGAGGTTTTAGTGAACGGCAGAACACAATCTATCGCCTCGTCTCCCGGAAGTTATTTCACACTGCAACGCGAGTGGCATAACGGCGACGAAGTTTCCATCCGGATGCCGATGAAACTGCACACCGAATCTCTCCGCTACACGCCCAATCAAGTGGCCTTGCTTTACGGCCCGATTGTGCTCGCCGGCGAACTCGGCACGAACGATATGCCGAATCCATTCGCCAAAAGCCAGACGGACTACAGCCGACTGCCCGCGCCCGCCGCGCCAGTTTTTGTCGGCACAACTGGTTATTTGCTAAGGCACGTCAAGCCGGTCGCTGGCCAATCACTAACATTCCGCACCGAAGGCATCGGCCAACCGAAAGATGTCACGTTGATCCCGTTTTACCAGATGCACCGCCAGCGTTACTCGGTGTATTGGAATTTGCTTTCCGAAGACACTTGGCAAAAACAGAAAGCTGAACTCGCCGTCGCTGAGGCCAAGCGCATCGCGGAAGAGGCGCGCACGGTGGACATCGTTCGCCCCGGCGAACAACAATCGGAAATTGACCACCACGTTCAAGGCGAAAAATCCGATCCGCTGGAGGCGCTCGGTCGCAAGTTGCGCCACGCCTTCGACGGCGGTTGGTTTTCCTACGACTTGAAAGTGGATTCCGCCGCGTCGAACCAACTCGTCTGCACCTGGTGGGGCGATGAGACCGGTGAGCGCAATTTCGACATCCTCGTGGACGGTGTGAAAATCGCGTCACAAAAACTGCTGCACAATCAGCCTGGAAATTTCTGGGACGCGACGTATCCGATTCCGGCGGAACTCACAAAGGGCAAAGAAAAAATTACCGTGAAATTTTCCGCGCAGCCCGACAATTATGCTGGTGGAATTTTCGGACTGCGTGTGATGAAGGGAAAATAAAATGAGATCCGCGATTTTATTTTGTTTGTCTGGATTCCTTGCGGCGTCGCTGTCGGCGCAGGAAGTCAACCTTGCCGTCGTTGCCATGCCGTCGGCCTCGAACGTCTCGGGCGACACGTCGCTCGCGGCATTGAACGATGGGTTCGCGCCGCGCAATTCGCGTGACAATCGGCGCGGCAGCTACGGCAACTGGCCAAATCAAGGCACACAGTGGGTGGAATATGATTGGAGCCAGCCGATCAGCACGAAGCAGATCGAAGTGTATTGGTGGGACGATCATCAGGGCGTGCGTCTGCCGAAGGCGAGCCGTTTGAAATTTTGGGACGGGAAAAATTTTACCGAAGTCAACACGCTGGGCGCGACGAACACATTTGGTATTGAGGGAAACAAATTCAACGTGACGACATTTGCCGAAGTTGCGACGATTAAGTTGCGGTTGGAAATAGATGGCAGTGAGAGTTTTTCCACGGGCATTTTGGAATGGCGCGTTTTGGATTCGGGCAAGTCCCCGGAGTTTCCGCCGCGCGTTCATGCGGGTGTAGATCGCGACGTGATGGTGGGTGGCAAAACTTATCTGACGGGCAACGTGAAATTTTTGAAGCCGGATTCGTCGGCGAAAGTTTTATGGAGCAAAGATTCCGGGCCGGGTGAAGTGGCATTTGTGGACGCACAAACGAACGTGACCACGGCAACTTTTCCCGCACCGGGCGACTATGTTCTGAAGTTGACGGCGGGCGAAGGGAAATTAAGTTCGTCCGCCACGCTCAAAATCAAAGTCGTCACGCCGCCACCGAGCAACCGCCTCGAAGTCGTCTATACGAAGCCTTACAAAATCAACAGCGCGTTTTGGAACGCGCGGGTGAAGGCGCTGATCGTGAACTGGATTCCGCACTGCATTGACGAGATAAATTCCACAAACATCGCGAAGGGCAAGGGCGACGGCGGCATTGATAATTTCATTGAGGCCGCGAAAGCGTTGCGCGGCGAACCGCACGCGCGGCAGCGCGGCTTCGTATTTGCGAACGCGTGGGTGCATCAGACGGTCGAGGCGATGTGCATCGCGCTGATGGTGGATGCGCAGGGCGACAAGGAGATTTTGGCCGCGCAGGAGAAATTCAAAGCGACGCTGGAAGATTGGATCCCGAAAATCCTCGCCGCGCAGGAACCGGATGGTTATTTGCAGACCGCCTACACACTCGCCGACCGCAAGCAATGGCCGTCGCGGTGGAATCCGGCGCAGCGCGGCAATCATGAAGGCTACGTGATGGGTTACCTCATCGAGTCTGCCATCAATCATTACACGATGACGGGCGGTAAAGATAAACGGCTTTACGACGCGGCAAAAAAACTTTGCGACTGCTGGGTGGCGAACATCGGTCCCGGCAAAAAGGAATGGTATGACGGTCACGAGCAGATGGAGCAAGGGTTGGTGCGTTTCGGACGCTTCGTGAACGACATGGAAGGCGGTGGCCGCGGCGACAGCTACATCGCATTGGCGAAATTTCTGCTCGACTGCCGGAATCACGGCAGCGATTACGATCAGAGCCGAGTGCCGGTGCAGCAGCAATATGAAGCCGTCGGCCACGCGGTGCGCGCATCGTATCTGTTTTCGGCGATGTCCGACGTTGCGGCGGAAACGCATGACACGGATTATCAAAGCGCCGTGATGTCGCTTTGGGATAATCTCATCAACAAAAAATATTACGTCACCGGCGGCATTGGTAGCGGCGAAACGTCCGAGGGCTTCGGCGATAATTATTCGCTGCGTAATGAGGCTTACAACGAAGCGTGTTCGAGCTGCGGCCTGATTTTCTTCCAATGGAAAATGAATCTCGCCTATCACGCCGCTAAGTTCGCGGACCTTTATGAGGAGACGATGTATAACGCGCTGCTCGGCGCGGTGGATTTGGACGGAAAGAATTTTTACTACGACAACCCGCTGGTGGAGGACAAGCCCCGCTACCCTTGGCACGTCTGTCCATGCTGCGTCGGCAACATTCCGCGCACGCTGCTCATGGTTCCGACGTGGACTTACACGAAGAGCGATGATGGAATTTACGTAAATCTTTTCATCGGCAGTAGCGTGAATGTCGATCGCGTCGCCGGCACGGATGTCGAAATGGTCCAGGCGACGGATTATCCGTGGAGCGGCAAGGTCAGCATCGCGGTGAATCCGAAGCAGGCAAAGAAATTCACCGTGTTTGTGCGTGTTCCCGACCGCGAGACGAGTGAACTCTACCCGCTCGAACCAAGCATTGGTGGGATGGATGCTTTCACGGTGAATGGCGTTGCCCTGACGCCGGAAAAAGAAAACGGTTACCTCGTCATCACGCGCGAGTGGAAGGCTGGCGACAAGATTGAGTTCGAGTTGCCGATGAGAATCCAGTTTGTGCGCGCTGACAAGCGCATCAAGGAGGACGGTGGCCTCGTGGCGTTGCGATATGGGCCTTTGATTTATACGATTGAGAGCGTTGACCAGCCCCGCATGGATTTGCAGCCGGACCTTACGTCGCTCAAGACCGAATGGCGCGGCGATCTGCTCGGCGGCGTTCTCGTCATCAAAGGCAAATGGAGCGACGGTTCGCCGCTGCTCGCAATACCGAATTACGCGCGCCAAAATCGCGGCGCGACGACCTCGCAGGTTTGGATGAAAGAATAGTTTTATGACTCTAAAAAATTCCATTTTGTATTCGTCGTTGTTTGTCGGGTTGTTTGTCGGGTTGTTTGTCGGTGGCATCACCATGCACGCGGCATCCCTCACCGTGCAAACCGACCAACCGGGCGCAAAACTAAATCCTGCAATGTGGGGAATCTTTTTCGAGGACATCAACTTCGGCGCGGACGGCGGGCTTTACGCGGAACTGGTGAAGAACCGCGCGTTTGAATTTCCCGATGCGCTGATGGGCTGGAGCAAACTCTCGCCGAGCAAGTCGCTCGGTTCGCTGGCCATCCGCGACGAGAATCCTTTCAACGCCAAGAACCCGCACTACCTCCGCATCGAGTCGCAGGGCAAGGATGTGTTCGGCGTCGCGAACGAAGGCTTTCGCGGCATCGGTGTGAAGAAAGACGAGGCTTACAATTTCTCCGCACAACTTCGCAACGTCTCCGGCAACGCCAGATTGCGCGTCGCGCTTTACGGCGGCGACGGCGCGGTGCTGGACTCCGTGATGCTGAAAGATTTTTCCGGCGATTGGAAGAAGATCACTGCCGTGCTGCATCCGAAAGACACCGACGCCAAGGCAAAACTGTATGTGCTGCTCGAAGGCAAAGGCGCGGTGGATCTCGACATGGTTTCGCTGTTCCCCGAACACACTTGGAAAAATCGTCCCGGCGGTTTGCGCGCCGATATGGTGCAGGCTCTCGCCGATTTGCATCCCGGCTTCATGCGCTTTCCCGGTGGCTGCATCGTCGAGGGCATCTATCTCACGAACCGTTATCAGTGGAAGAAAACCATCGGCCCGGTGGCGGAACGCGAACTGATGCTCAACCGCTGGAACGTCGAATTTCTCCATCGCCCCGCGCCTGATTATTTTCAATCGTTCGGCCTTGGCTTCTACGAATATTTTCAATTATGCGAAGACATCGGCGCGCAGCCGCTGCCGATCTTGAGTTGCGGCCTTGCGTGCCAGTTCAATTCCGGCGAAGCCTGCGCGATGAGCGACCTCGGCACTTACATCCAGGACGCGCTCGACCTGATTGAATTTGCCAACGGCGCAACGAACACGATTTGGGGCGCACAGCGCGCGGCAATGGGGCATCCCGAACCTTTCAACTTGAAAATGATGGGTGTCGGCAATGAAAATTGGGACGCGCCTTACCTTGAACGCTGCACAAAATTTCACGCCGTGCTTAAAGCGCAGCACCCGGAAATCCAACTCGTCTCCAGCGCCGGCCCGTCGCCGGACGACGCCCATTTCAAATACGCCTGGCCGAAACTCCGCGAGTTGCACGCCGACATCGTGGACGAACATTGCTACGCCAAGCCCGATTGGTTTTTCAACAGCACGCACCGCTATGACAATTACGATCGCAATGGGCCGAAAGTGTTCTTCGGCGAATACGCCGCGCAGAGCGACTACATCGTCAGCGTAAAAAACCGGAACACCCTTGAATGCGCCATCGCCGAGGCCGCGTGCATGACCGGCCTTGAACGCAATGGCGATGTCGTCCGCATGGCGAGCTATGCGCCGCTGTTCGCCAACTCCGAGGCGTGGCAGTGGACGCCCGACCTGATTTGGGTGAACAGCCTCGGAGTCTATCGCACGCCGAATTATTATGTGCAGCAGATGTTCAGTCTCAACCACGGCGACGTGGTGCTGCCGATGAAACTGGAGGCCGCCGATGACGCAAAGCTGTTCGCCTCGGCCACCCGCGACAATGCCAGCGGGGAAATCATCCTCAAGGTCGTCAACGGCGACAATGCGCCCGTTGCCGTGCAACTCAACCTCGCTGGTCTTGGAAAAATTTCTTCGGCGGCAAAAACAATCGTGCTGGCCGGAGAACCGCGTGGTGAAAATTCGTTTGCCGCGCCGCAGAAAATTTCTCCGAAAGAAACGGCCTTGAACATTTCTAGCCCGGAATTCCAACATGAATTTCCGGCTAACTCATTCACCATCATCCGGCTTAAATGAAATCCCAATACACCATCGGTCTCGACTACGGCACGAACTCGGTTCGCGCTCTCATCGTCAACGTCGCCAACGGTGCGGAAATCGCCGCCGCTGTGTGGACTTATTCGCACGGCACGCAGGGCGTGATTCTCGCGCGCGACCCGAATCTCGCCCGGCAGCATCCGGCCGATTACGTCAACGGCGCTGAGATCACCATCAAGCAGGCGCTCGCCACGGCGAAAAAATCTGTGAAGGGTTTCAGCGCGAGCCAAGTCATCGGAATTGGCGTGGACACGACTGGCAGCACGCCGCTGCCGGTAGATGCGAACGGTCAGCCGCTCGCATTCCAGAAAAAGTTTGCGGACAATCCGGCGGCGATGGCGTGGTTGTGGAAGGATCACACCGGCGTCAACGAAGCCGCCGAGATCACCGCGCTCGCAAAAAAAATGCGCCCGCAATATCTCTCCAAATGCGGCGGGACGTATTCGAGCGAATGGTTCTGGAGCAAGGTGCTGAAATGTCTGCGCGTCTCGCCAGAGGTTTTCAACGCTGCGCATTCATGGATTGAACTCTCCGACTTTGTTCCTGCCGCGCTCACGGGCACGGAACATCCGAGCAGGTTTGTTGCGGGCGTCTGCGCCGCCGGTCACAAGGCGATGTGGAATGCGAAGTGGGGCGGCTACCCTGACGCAATATTTCTTTCGAAGCTGAATCCCAAGCTCGGTAAACTTCGCGCGCGGCTCACAACGCGCGTTCACACGATTGACCGCGCGGTCGGTGGACTCACGGCGGCGTGGGCTAAGCGCACGGGTTTGACGGCTGGAATCCCGGTCGCTGTCGGCGCGTTCGACGCGCACCTTGGCGCGGTCGGTTCCGGCGTTGCGCTGGGATGCCTTATTAAAATCATCGGCACGAGCACTTGCGACATTGCGATTGCTGCGAACACCAAGAAGCTTGCGGATGTGCCCGGCCTTTGCGGCATCGTGGACGGCAGCGTGTTGCCAGGATATTTCGGCCTCGAAGCGGGGCAATCAGCGGTGGGCGACTTGTTCAACTGGCTCGTCAATTACATTGAGCCCGGCGGCAAGGAAGCGGGTTCGCATGTTGAATTGAGCAAGGGCGCACTGAAGTTGCAGCCCGGCGAAAGCGGCTTGCTCGCGTTGGATTGGAACAATGGCAATCGCACCATCCTTGTTGACCAGCGGCTTACCGGCTTGCTCATCGGACAGACGCTTTACACGACGCCGGCGGAAATTTTCCGCACGCTCATCGAGGCGACGGCGTTTGGCGCGCTGACCATCATCAACCGTTTTGAAGAATACGGCGTGAAGATTTCGTCGGTGGTGAACTGCGGTGGCATCGCGGAAAAAAGTCCGCTCGTCATGCAGATTTACGCCGACGTGACGGGGCGTCCGATGAAGATCTCCCGCTCGGCGCAAACCTGCGCGCTTGGTTCCGCCATCGCCGCCGCCGTGGTAGCCGGGGCGCACAAAGACTTCGCCACCGCGCAGAAGAAGATGACCGGCCTCAAGCCGACGGTTTACAAACCGAACCCGAAAGCCCACGCGGTTTACAAGGAACTTTACGCGCTCTACATGCAACTCCACGACGCCTTCGGCACGAAGGACGGCGGCGGAAAGCTTTATGGCGTGATGAAGAAGCTGATTGAAATCCGTGGGCGGGTGAGGAAGTGAAGAAAAGAAATTAACCACGCAAGACACGAAAAGAAAACTGATACACAACTGAATTTATGGCTGGCACTCAAACATCCATCGCTTACGAAATTTCCTCCGAGCAGAGCCGATTGGATGTAGCCCTCGTTCATAATTTTTTGACCGCGTCTTATTGGGCAAAGGGAATTCCTCGGAGTGTTGTGGAGCGGTCAATCCGACACTCGCTTTGCTTTGGTGCATATCTCGATGGCCGGCAGGTTGGTTTTGCCAGAGTCATTTCAGACTTTGCTGCGATTGCTTATCTGGCTGATGTTTTCGTCGTTCCAGAGCATCGTGGTCGTGGCGTTTCTAAATTGCTGATGAAGGCGATTGTCAACCATCCTGAACTACAGGGGTTGAGGCGGTTTATTTTGGCTACGCAAGATGCCCACGGTCTTTATGAGCAATTTGGCTTTCGTCCGCTGACGCATCCAGAAAATTTTATGGCGGTTCATAATCTAGACGCATATCGGATGGGAGATAACAGCACGGCTTGATTTCCCTTGTTTTCGTGTATTCGTGGTTAAAAACTTTTGAATCTTATGTTAGAAAAATTAAAAGCAGAAGTCTGCCAGGCGAACCTTGATCTGGTCGCCAAAGGTTTGGTCATCCAGACGTGGGGCAACGCCAGCGGCGTGGATCGCGCGCGCGGCCTAATGGTCATCAAGCCCAGCGGCGTGCCGTATTCGGAGATGAAACCGCAGCACATGGTTTGCGTGTCGCTCGAAACCGGCAAGGTCGTCGAGGGCAAACTCAAGCCGAGTTCAGATACGGACACGCATCTAATTCTTTATCGCGCTTTTCCGAAAATCGGCGGCGTGGTGCATACACACAGTTTGTTCGCGACGTCGTGGGCGCAGGCGTGCCGGCCGTTGCTGGCCTACGGCACGACGCAGGCGGATTACTGGTATGGCGACGTCCCGTGCACGCGCAAACTGACAGCGGCGGAAATCAAAAATAATTACGAAGCGAACACGGGCGACGTGATCGTGGAGACGTTCCGAAAGTTGAAATACGATCCGTCGCAGCATCCTGCCGTGCTGGTCGCGAGCCACGGGCCGTTCACCTGGGGTGCGGACGTTCATGACGCGGTTCACAATGCGAGCGTGCTGGAATTCATCGCTAAGCTCAACAGCGAGACTTTGCGCATTAATCCCAAGTTGAAACCGATGCAAAGTGCTTTGCTCGACAAACATTTTCTTCGCAAGCACGGTGCGAATGCTTATTATGGCCAGAAATAAATTTCCACCAACCAAACGAACCATGAAAAAAATTATCCAACTGATCACCCTCACGGCGCTGGGAATTTCGGCGGCGTGTTTCACCGGCTGCGAATCTATGTCAAACACTCCCAAAGGAACCATCACGAAGGCCGACTTCGGCCAGACGCCCGAAGGCAAGGCCGTTGAACTCTACACGCTGCGCAACAGCCACGGCATGGAGGCGACGATCATGACTTATGGCGGCATCGTCACGTCGCTCAAGACGCCGGACAAACACGGCAAGTTCGGAGACGTGGTGCTCGGTTACGACAACTTGGACGGCTATCTCAAGAGCACGCCGTATTTCGGCGCGCTTATCGGGCGTTACGGCAACCGCATTGCGCGCGGAAAATTTTCGCTCGACGGCGTGGAATATACGCTCGCCACGAACAACATGCCGAACCATCTGCACGGCGGCTTGAAGGGCTTTGACAAAGTCGTCTGGACCAGTCGCGCGCTGCCGACGGCGCACGGTCCGTCGCT
Source organism: uncultured Verrucomicrobia subdivision 3 bacterium (assembly GCA_903827955.1). GTDB lineage: Bacteria > Verrucomicrobiota > Verrucomicrobiia > Limisphaerales > UBA11358 > UBA11358. Next base: position 98,284 of record CAIKKJ010000054.1, on the reverse strand, counting down.
GATTCTCACTTACGTCAGCCCGTCTGGCGAAGAAGGCTATCCCGGCACGCTGTCAGTCACGGCGATTTATTCCGTCACGGAAGACGACGAACTGCGTGTGGATTTCTCGGCGACGACCAGCGAGAAGACGGTTGTGAATCTCACGCATCATTCTTACTTCAACTTGCGCGGCAGCGGCGATGTGCTTGGTCACGTCGTCACCATCAATGCGGACAAATTTACGCCCGTGGACGGCGGTTTGATTCCGACCGGTGAATTGCGTCCGGTTGCCGGAACGCCGTTTGATTTCACCACGCCGCACAAAATCGGCGAACGCATCAATGCCACCGACGAGCAAATCAAACTCGGTGGTGGTTACGACCACAACTGGGTTTTGAACAAGCAGGGCAACGAACTTTCGCTCGCGGCCAGCGTCAACGAACCGACCAGTGGACGCACGATGGAAGTCTGGAGCACCGAGCCGGCCACGCAGTTCTATACCGGCAATTTCCTCGACGGCAGCATCACCGGCAAAGGCGGCTGGACTTACAAATTCCGCGAAGGCTTCTGCTTCGAGCCGCAGCACTATCCTGATTCACCCAATCATCCCGCGTTCCCGACCACCACGCTGAACCCCGGCGAGAAATACCACAACACCATCATCTATAAATTTTCCGCGAAATAAAAACGGCAACTAACCACCAAAACCAGACCATGAAAAAAATTCAAACCCTTCTCGCCGCGCTGTGTGTCGCGGCAATCGTCTCCGGCTGCGGCAAATCTGAAGCGCCGAAATCTGACGGCGGTAACGCGCCTGCTGCCGGCAAAAAACTGAAGCTAGCGTTCGTCTCCAACAACGCAGCGACATTCTGGACCATCGCCCGCACGGGTTGCGAAGCAGCGGCGAAAGAACTGGGCAACGTGGATGTGGATTTCCGCATCCCGTCCACCGGCAGCGCCGCCGAGCAGCAGCAGATCCTTGACGACTTGGTCGCCAAGGGTGTGGACGGCATCGCGGTCAGTCCGATTGATCCGAAGAACCAGATTGATTTCCTGAACAAGATCGCCGCGCAGACGTTGCTCATCTGCTGTGACAGCGATGCGGCGGACAGCAAGCGCGTCTGCTACATCGGCACGGACAACTTCGCGGCGGGCCAGGAAGCTGGCAAGCTCATCAAAGAAGCGCTGCCCAACGGTGGCAAGATCATGGTGTTCGTCGGCTACGCCGATGCGCAGAACTCCAAGGATCGTTTTGGCGGCATCAAGAAGGAGCTCGAAGGCTCAAAGGTGGAAGTCATTGACCTTCGCACCGACGACACCGACAACGTCCGCGCCCAGAAGAACGCTGAGGATACGCTCGTGAAATATCCCGACATCTCCATGCTCGTCGGCCTCTACAATTACAACGGTCCGGCCATCCTCAATGCCGTCCGCGCCGCCAATGCACAGGGCAAGGTGAAGATCGTCTGCTTCGACGAAAACGCCGAGACGCTCGACGGCGTCGCGAGCGGCGACATCTACGGCACGGTCGTGCAGCAGCCGTTTGAGTTCGGCAAACAGTCCATGACCAAGATGGCGAAGTATCTCGGCGGCGACAAAGCCGCTCTCGCCGGCGGCAAGCAGATCGTTGCGACGCGCAGCCTGAAGAAGGACGACATCGCGTCGTTCAAGGCTGACCTCGCGAAAATTCTCGGCAAGTGATTTGGTGGAACCACGAAATACATGAGCCACGCGAAAAAGTTGTTTGCGAAGTTCATTCTTTGCTTTCGTGTGTTTAGTGTGTTTCGTGGTTAAAAAATAATTCAGAATATGAGCAACGGCCCGCTCCTCTCCATGCGCGGAATCGGCAAGCGATTCCCTGGCGTCATTGCGTTGGACAACGTCTCGCTAGACATCGGCGCGGGCGAGGTCGTGGCGCTGTGCGGTGAGAATGGCGCGGGCAAGTCCACGATGATGAAGATCCTCGGCGGCGTTTATCAGCCGGACGCCGGGGAACTGTTCATGGACGGTGTGGCGGTCAAGATCAACAACGTCACTGACTCGATGAAACTGCGCGTGGCGTTCATCCATCAGGAGTTGAACGTCCTCGACAATCTCGACGTGGCGGCGAATGTCTTTCTCGGACGCGAGCCGAAGAATGCGCTTGGCCTGATTGACTTCAAAAAAATCCATGCCGACACCGAGCCGTTGCTGAAACGGCTGGGCCTCGAACTCTCCAGCAAGACGCCGCTGGAAAAGCTTTCTATCGCGCAGAAACAGATGGTGGAGATCGCTAAGGCGCTCTCGCTCAACTCGCGCATCATCATCATGGACGAGCCGACGTCGAGCCTGACGTTGACGGAGACGGATCGTTTGCTCGAACTGGTTCTTGAATTGAAGAAATCGGGCGTGAGCATCGTCTATATTTCGCACCGCTTGAGCGAGGTGGAGCACATCGCCGACCGTGTCGTCGTGTTGCGTGACGGGAAGAACGCCGGCGAACTGCCCAAGGCCGACATCTGTCACGACAAGATTGTGAGCCTGATGGTCGGCCGCGAAATCAAAAGTTCCTACACCGCTTCCACCGGCGCGAAGACGCCGGGATTTTTCAAAGTCCGCAACGCGCGTTCCAGCCGCTATCCGGCGCGGACGGTGGAGTTCGATGCGACGCGCGGCGAGATTCTGGGATTCGCCGGACTCGTTGGGGCAGGGCGCTCGGAGATTGTGAAGGCGATGGTTGGCTTGGATAACGCCGGCAGCGCGGAGGTGACGATTGGTGACGAACGCATTTCCATCAATTCACCCGCTGATGCGATTGGTCACGGAATTTTTCTCGTGCCCGAAGATCGGCGCGGCGAAGGACTCGTCACCGGCATGAGCGTGCGCGAGAACACCACACTGCCGTCGCTGAAAAAATATTCCACGTTCAACCTCATCAGCAAGGAACGCGAGCGCAAGGTCACGGACGAGCAGATCAAATCGCTGAACATCAAAACACCCGGTGGCGAGACGCTGGTGCTGAACTTGAGCGGCGGCAATCAGCAGAAGGTCGTCCTCGGCAAATGGCTTTCGATGAATCCCAAGGTGATGATCCTCGACGAACCGACGCGCGGCATTGATGTCGGCGCGAAGGCGGAAATTTACCGGCTCATGCGCGAGCTAGCGGATGGCGGCGGCGTGATTCTCATGATCAGCAGCGACATGGAGGAAGTCCTTAACGTCAGCGACCGCGTGGCCGTGATGCACGAGGGCAAAATCACCGGCATCCTCGAACGCGAGCATTGCAACGAGGAAAACGTGATGAACCTCGCCGTCGGCAAAACCATCGCGGCGGCGAAGGCGGCGGTGAATTGAAATTTGGAAAATTTGACATGAAAAAAGAAATCGGATTGTTGGTGTTGTTTGTGGTGCTTTGCCTCACTGTTTGCGGGATTGAACTGATTCAACAGTTACGAGTCATTCATGAATTTCAGCTTGCTCACCCAAATGAAGTGGCTCCGGTGGTGCAACTGCCGCGATTTCTCTCGCAGGCCAATTTGACCAACACTGGAAACCTAATTGGGCTTTACGGCGTGTTCAGCCTCGGCCTCGGCCTCGTCATCATCACCGGTGGCATTGATCTGTCAGTCGGTTCATTGTGCGCGCTCACGGGCATCATTCTTACAATGGGTGTCACGGAATGGCATTGGTCATGGCAGATCGCAACACTGGTGGTGCTGGCAGTTTCAGGCCTGCTTGGTTTTACTCACGGTGTGCTGATCACGCGCGGGAAGTTGCAGCCGTTCATCGTCACGCTCTGCGGACTGCTGCTATATCGCGGTATCGCCCGGTTTATCGCAGGGGATAGCACAAAGGGTTTTTCTGGTGCGGAAGGCATCGAGCCGTTGCGTGTCTTTGCGAGTGGAAAACTTTTTGGCATTCCCGCGCCCTTCGCCATTCTTATCGTGTTGTCCATCGTGATGTGGTTCGTCCTGCACCGTTCGATTTACGGTCGCTACCTGCTCGCTGTCGGACGCAACGAGCAGGCCGCGCGCTTCTCCGGTATCAACACGCAACTCGTCACCGCCAGCGCTTATGTTATCGCGGGATTGCTCACGGGGATTTCGGGCATCATGATCGCCTTCTACACGAACTCCGTCGGGCCGTCGAACCATGGCAACTTCTACGAACTCTACGGCATCGCGGCAGCGGTGCTGGGCGGGTGCAGTTTGCGCGGCGGCGAAGGCTCGGTAGTCGGCATCGTCATCGGCACGGCATTGCTGCTGGTTTTGCAAAACCTTGTGAATCTGCTGGGCATTCCGAGTTCGCTCAACTTCGCCGTGATGGGCGCGGTGGTGCTGTTCGGCGTGCTGGCGGATCAACTTTTCAAAAACCGTGCGGCGAAGAAAACTGTCCGCGCTGCTAAATGAAAAAGCCTTTTTTAACGGCAGCGCTGTTTGTTTCCATCGCTGTCGTTTCGCTTGCGGCGGATGTTTTGTCGCCCAACACCAATCTTACTTCGCTGGAACAACAACTCGTCGCGGCGACGAAGGTGGAAGCCGCGCCGCAGTTCAATGGCGCGCGCGTCGTTGGCATCCGGCCGAACACGCCGCTGATGTATTCGCTTGCGGTGAGCGGAGCGCGACCAGTTTCTTTTTCCGCGAAAAATTTGCCGCATGGGTTGAAGCTGGATTCTAAAACAGGAATTATCACCGGTTCGTTGAAGCAGGCGGGAGAATTTGCTTTTTACGCGGCGGTAAAAAATTCTGCCGGCAAAGCTGGAGCGGAAATCAAAATCATTTGCGGCGACCAGCTGGCGCTCACGCCGCCGATGGGTTGGAACAGTTACGACACGTTCGGCGATTCGGTGACCGAGGCGGAGATGCGCGCGAACATGGACTGGTTCAAGGCGCACTTGCAGCCGCTCGGCTGGGAATATGTCGTGGTGGATTATCGCTGGTATGACCCCGGCGCGCACGATAACAACGCTAATGGTCGCGTTGGCGCAAAACTTACGGCGGATAAATTTGGCCGACTGTTACCATCGTCAAACCGTTTTCCGAGCGCGACAGACGGCGCGGGTTTCAAGCCGCTTGCGGATTACGCACATTTGCTAGGATTGAAATTCGGCATTCACGTCATGCGCGGGATTCCGCGCCAGTCGGTTGTTGCGAACACGCCGATTGAAGGCAGTTCCTTCCATGCTGCCGACGCGGCGGACACGAATAGCAAATGCGCTTGGTGCGCGGATATGTTCGGCGTGGACGCGACGAAGCCAGCGGGGCAGGCGTGGTATGATTCCATCCTGCGGCTTTACGCGAGCTGGGGCGTGGACTTCATCAAGGTGGACGATTTGTCGCGTCCTTATTCGACGGCGGAGATTGAGGCGATTCACCGCGCGATTGAGAAGAGTGGACGCTCCATCGTCTTCAGCACGTCACCCGGCGAAACGCCCGTGACCAGCGCGGCACACATCTCGGCGCAAGCAAATATGTGGCGTATGTCCGACGACTTTTGGGACAACTGGAAATTCATGGATCACAATCTTGATCTGCTCGCGGCGTGGCGCGGCGTGGCCGGTCCGGGACATTGGCCGGACGCGGACATGATTCCGCTCGGCAAAATCGGCAAGCGCAGCGTGGGCAAAAATCGTTGGACGGCGTTCACGCGCGATGAACAAGTCACGTTGATGAGTCTGTGGGTGGTCGTTTCCTCGCCGCTGATGCTCGGCATGAATCTGCCGGAGAACGACGACTGGACGACCGCGCTGCTCTCGAATCCCGAAGTGCTGGCGGTGAATCAAGACCCGCTCGGCAAGGCCGCTGTGCGTGTCGCGGCGGAAAATAAAATCGAAGTTTGGGCCAAAACCCTAGCGGACGGTTCGCAGGCCGTGGCGCTCATCAATCGCGGCAACGTCAGCGCCACGGACGAGTCGCGTGCCGTTTTCAAAAGCCCGCTGGTCACGCGGTCGTCGCCCGGCCCCATCAACATTGACCTCGACGTGACCGGTGCGAAAAAACTCTGGTTGGTTGTGGACGACGGCGGCGACAGTTACGATTGCGATCACGCCGACTGGTTGGAACCAAAACTTTTCACTGCCGATGGCGAAAGGAAACTCACCAGCCTGAAATGGAAATCCGCCACTGCTGGCTGGCAGAAACCGCTCGTCAACCGCAGTGTCAGCGGAGGTGCGTTGACCGTTGCCGGCGAGACGAGCGCCGACGGCATCGGCACCCATTCGCCTTCAGTCATCGAATACAATCTGCCCGCTGGCAGCACGCGTTTCACGACGCGCGCCGGCCTCGACATCGGCGGCACGAGCCAGAACAACGGCGCGACCATTCACTTTCTCGTTTTCACCACCGATCCGCATCCGCCCGCTGTTTCCGCGACTGCGAATCTGTCTTTCGCCAGTCTTGCTCTCAACGGCAAACGGTCGGTGCGCGATTTGTGGTTGCGCAAAGATTTGCCGCCGTCAGAAACTTTCTCCGCCGAAATTCCGCCGCATGGCTGCGTGTTGATCAAAGTGAAGTGAGCAAATTCACTTTACTGACCGGCTCCCTCTGATAAGCTGTCCCGCTCTGTTTGCGAGGCAAACGGGCAATTTTTATTTATGGCCAAACTTTTCATTGAAGATGTCGAATTAAAAGGCAAGCGCGCGCTCATCCGCGTGGATTTCAACGTGCCGCAGGACAAAATCACCGGCGCCATCACCAACACCAAGCGCATCGAAGCCGCGCTGCCGACAATCCGCTACGCGCTCGACAAAGGTGCCTCGGTTGTGCTGATGAGCCATCTCGGCCGTCCCGATGGCAAGCGCATCGAGAAATTTTCTCTCAAGCCCGTGGCCGATGCGCTAGCCAAGCTGCTCGGCAAGCCGGTGCAATTTCTCAACGACTGCGTCGGCGCGGAAGTTGAAGCCGCCTGTGCGAAAGCAAAACCCGGCGACGTGATTCTTTTGGAGAACCTCCGCTTCCACATTGAGGAAGAGGGCAAAGTGAAGCTCGAAGATGGCACAAAGCTCAAGGCTGACGCCGAAAAAGTGAAAGCCTTCCGCGCGAGCCTGACGAAGCTCGGTGATGTTTACATCAACGACGCGTTCGGCACGGCGCATCGCGATCACAGCTCAATGACCGGCGTGCAACTTCCGCAACGCGCGTGTGGTTACCTGATGAAGAAGGAACTTGACGCGTTCGGCGCGGTGCTCGACCACCCGAAGCGTCCGTTGTTGGCCATCCTAGGTGGCTCTAAAGTCGCGGACAAGATTCAGCTCATTAACAACCTTTTGGACAAAGCCGACGAAATCATCATCGGCGGCGGTATGGCTTACACCTTCCGCAAGGTTCAAGACAACATGGAGATTGGCAAATCACTCTTCGACGCGGAAGGCGCGAAGATCGTTCCTGAACTCCTCGCCAAGGCGAAAGCTAAAGGCAAGGTGATCCATCTGCCGGTGGATTGGATGACGGGCGACAAGTTCGGCCCGGATGCGAACGTGGGCACGGCGACCTTGGCGAGTGGTATTCCCGCTGGTTTGGAGGGCATGGATGCTGGCCCGGAATCGTCCAAGCAATTCGCGGCGGTCATCGCCCGCGCCAAGACGATCATCTGGAACGGACCTCCCGGCGTGTTCGAATTTCCCGCATTCGAGAAAGCCACCAAGTCTATGGCCGATGCCATCGTTGCCGCAACTGCAGCCGGTGCAACTACAGTTGTCGGTGGTGGCGATACTGCGACCGCGGCGAAGAAATTTGGCGCGGATAAAAAAGTTTCCCACACCTCGACTGGCGGCGGTGCGTCGTTGGAATTCCTCGAAGGCAAAGTGTTGCCCGGCGTGGCGGCGCTTTCGGAGAAATAATCCGAGAAATAATTTTTAGAAAGAATTTTTGAAATGAACAAAGAACGCAAACTGATTATTGCCGGTAACTGGAAGATGAACAAGACCGTCGCCGAGGCGCTGACTCTCGTCGCCGACCTCAAGCGCGAACTCGCGGGGGTGAAAGAAGTGGATGTCGTCATCGCACCTCCGTTCACAGCGTTGAGCGAAGTGTCCAAGGCGACGCTTGATTCAACCATCCGCCTCGCCGCCCAGAACATGAGCGAGAATAATTTCGGCGCGTTCACCGGCGAAACGTGCGCAGGAATGTTGAAAGAATTTTCCGTGCGCTACGTCATCCTCGGCCACAGCGAACGCCGTCAGTTCCAAAAGGAATCCGACGCGCTCATCGCCAAGAAAGCTTTGGCGGCGCACGCGGCTTCGTTAAAACCCATTGTTTGTATCGGCGAAACCCTCGCCGAACGCGAAGGCAATCTCACCGAGAAAGTTTTGGAAACGCAGACGCGCGGCAGCCTCGCGGGTTTCACGAAGGAACAGATGGTAGAAACCGTCGTAGCCTACGAACCCGTCTGGGCCATCGGCACCGGCAAAACCGCGAGCACGCAACAGGCGCAAGATGCCCACGCGTTCATCCGCAAGACGCTCGCTGCGATGTTCGACGATGCTACCGCCAAGAAGGTCCGCATCCAATACGGCGGCAGCGTGAAGCCCGCGAACGCGAAAGAGTTGATGAGCCAGCCCGATGTGGACGGTGCGCTCGTCGGGGGGGCCTCACTCGAAGCGAGAAGTTTTGCTGACATCATCAAGAATTCCATTTAACCTTACAATAATATGAGTTTTATCGCTGGTATTTTAACATTCGTTCTCATCATCAATTGTGTGATGTTGATTGGACTAGTTCTGATTCAATTACCCAAGAAAGATGCAGGCGCAGGTCTGGCATTTGGTTCCGGTGCAGCAGACGCTTTGTTTGGCGCAGGTTCTGGCAACGCGTTGACCAAGATCACCAAGTGGGCTACGGTCGTGTTTCTCCTGCTGGCGCTGTTTCTAGGATTCCTGCAGGACAAGGCTCACAATTCCAACAACGCGGCGGACTTTGCAAAGCAGGTTCAGCAAAAACAGATGCAATCCGCACCTGCTCCTGCGTCTGCTCCCGCTCCGCAGCCGGCGGCGCAAACCGCTCCTGCGCCAGCAAACCAGCCAGCGACGATTCCGGCGGCGATCTCAGGTGCAGCTGCGGCAGTCACGAACGCGGTGAAGTAATCTACCAAACAAAAAGCGCCCGCCGGATTTCCGGCGGGCGTTTTTTATTTGCCGCGTAAATAATCTGCCAGGCGCCATTTTAAAAATGGCGAACAATGCTTCGTGGTCGCCTTATTTCGTAACGGCCAATACGCCTTGAAATCGTCTTCAAGTTGTCGCAGTTCACGGATGCCGGTTCGGGCTAGCTGGTTTGCTTCCGGGTTATTTTTGGCGGCGACAGCCTTTTGCCAGAGCATGAATTGGCACGATTGCTCGGCCATGCGCGCGGCCAGTTGGAGCTCTGTCACTAGAATTTTTGTTCTGGGAATGGTGATGGGTGAAAGTCTCAAATTTAATTTTGCGCGCTGCTGCTGGATTTCCTTTAACGTCGCCAGAATTTTCCGCTTCGAGATTTTAGCCGCCCATTTCAATCCATTCCGGCAAAACAGTTCGCGGTCTTCCGGTTTTGGCGCGGCGATGACTGTGCCCAGCGGTGTTTCATTCAACGCCTTCACGCCAAGTTTTAGATGTGCGAAGCCTAGTTTGAACCCTGCTTCCGCTATCCTGCCGGTTGGGTCGGCAAACACATCGCGGCTTAAAACGGCGAGCATCTGTTTTTCGTCGAGTGGTTTTGAATTCCATGCCAGCGCCGCTCCGGCGGCGAACAGTGGCCAGCTCACTGCGATCGGTTGGGGATGGCCGCCATCGCCCCAGTCGGTGTTGAGAAAACCAATCGCACCAAATTTTTTTCCGGCCTTGGCGGCGGCGTGCAAGTTGGCGAGTCCGTTGTCGTGCTTGCCGACGAGGGTTTGCCACGTTGATGTTCCCGGGCAGACGTAGAATTGGATTTTGGCCTTTGCAAACTGCGCGGCTTCTTTTTCAAATGGATGATTGATTTCGTAGCCCCAGTTCAGCGCGATGAGATTTTTCGGCAATTCGCGGATGAGTGTGGGCTGCTTGAGGATGATGTCGCCCCAGAACATCATCGTTTTTTTGCGTGACGAAACTTCACGGTGAAGTTTCTGGATGAAGTCGAGATAGACGCGGCCTTTGCCTTTGGTCTCACACAGTTTTTTGCTCTGGCCTTTGCCCAAGTCCCACGTTTCATCGCCGCCGATGTTGAAGAACTGGCTGGAAAAATTCGGCAGCAATTCGTCGTAAAGCCCGCGCACGAAGGGCAGGGTGCCGGGATGATTCGGCGCAAGTGTGGTCGGACGGCGGAGAAAATCTTTGGTCTCCGCGAGAAACGGCTCGGAGATTTCACCGAGTTTTTTCAGACGCGGGTCTTCCAAAAAATAGCGCAGGTGGCCGAAGGAATTTTGGTTGGGCACGAGGTCAATGCCGAGTTCGCGGCAGCGCGCGTCGAGGATTTTAATTTCCTTGGCGGTGAGCGCGCCCCAGCTTTGCCAGATGTGTTTGTATTTTTTGTAGGCGAACGTGTGTTCGGTGTAGAGTTGGAATTCGTTGATCTTGAAATCGGCGAGCTTTTCAACCAGGTCTAGCAACGTCCCCAGCTTCGGCACGCGACCGCGCGAGATGTCGAGCATCACGCCGCGCCGCGCAAAGTCTGGCCAGTCACGAATCTTCAGGCAGGGCAGGCGACGACCATGTTCGCGGAACAATTGCCGCAAGGTGGCCATCACCGCGCGCAAACCGCCGGAATCATGGAAGGCAATCTCGATGCCGTTTTTGGAAATAGTTAGCGCGTAGCCTTCCGGAGTTTTTGGCGCAGTATTAGAGCGGGCAACCTTGATTGCTGAGAGTGGCCGCCGCTTCGGTAAAGTAAAAATCCCCGGTCGCTTTTGGAGCGAACGGGGATTAGGCAGAAGATTCATCGGAATTTATTTTGCAGCAATCATGCCGCTTTGACGGGCATAATTAAACAGTCCACCCGCATCCACAACCGGCCGGACATCGCCGAGCGGTTTAAATTGATAAACCTTGCCGGTAGCCTGAACGATGACAGTGGCCGCATCAAGATCGACGGTCACGACGTCGCCGGTTTTCAAAATGTCGCAGAGGCGGTCGGCGCATTCGCACGGATAAAGTTCGCCGGTGGCCACACAGTTGCGAAAGAAAATGCGCGCAAAACTTTCCGCGAGCACGAGCTGGCAATTGGCGGAACCCATCGCGATGGGCGCGTGTTCGCGCGAGCTGCCGCAGCCGAAATTTTTTCCGCCGACGACGATGGGATAATCGCTGTCGAGCTGGCCGGCTTTGACGTAGCGGATGGGGTAGAGCGAGGCGGGCAGGCCGTCGAGGGCGTAGCTGCCAAGCTTTTCGTATTCCTCGGCAATGGTCGGCACGAGGTTGAGAAATTGGGCGGAAATAATCTGGTCAGTGTCAATGTTGTCGCGCACGACGTAAACCGGGCCGGTAAAAACAGATTGCATAGCGAGGATAATGTGCCTTGCGACAGCGGAGTTTTCAATCAGATTTCAACGTGCGGTTTTTCCGCTGCTGTGGTTGCAGATTTATTTGCTTCCCGGCGGCGTAAGATAATCACACTGACCACGCACGCCGTCCAAGTCGGGAATTCGTCGGCCAGAGGAAGAATTTCAATAAAGAACGTCGGCAGCAGCAGTGGATGGAAACCTACGAGCCACATGGTCGCCAGCATGGCCAGCAAATCAATCGCTTGATCCAATCCTGCCCAGCCGAGCGGCCCCAGTAATATTTGCAGCCCGTCGGCCACAACAGCAATGAACACGGCCGCCGTCATCCGCCGCCAGTTTAGCTGTGGAGCGTTGAAAAACCGGTTGAGTTTTTCGGGCAAAATCACCCTCACATTTTCCGTAAGCCGGGTCGAAATGCAATCTTCGGTTGCCGTTGCGTGTCTTGGCTTTGTCCAGAAGTGTCCACAAATGTAAATTCAGAACGATTTCCCGCTGGCTGATTTATTCGGTCAATGATGTTAAATACGTTGTAAATAAGGGAAAACCCCCGCTGGCCTTATATTTGCTTAATGCAATTCAGTTTTAGACGATGAAACCGATTAGGTAGATTATGCACTTTTTTATAAACAAAACTCGGTGTTTGGGTTTTGCGACTATGTTGCTGGCGGGACTATCCGGCAACATGGCGCACAGCGCGGTGACGACCAATCTGGTTTTCACCACGCAGCCCACCAGCGCGCAGGTCGGGGCTGTGCTGGCCAATGTGGTCGTGCAACTGCGCGATTCGCGCGGGACCAATATTTCATTGGCCGGAGTGCCCGTCTCGCTCGCGCTGACCAAGGGCGCTGGTCTGTCTGGCGCCACCAACGTGGTGACAGATACGAATGGAAAATCTATTTTCAATAGCCTTGCCATCGTGCAGTTCGGCAGTGGCGATGTGCTGGCGGCATTTGCATCAAATTACCGATCCAATACGAGCAGCGCGTTCAACATCACGCAAGGTCGGACGACGAATGTTTTAAGTGCGTCGGCCAGTGTTATCACTTACGGCCAACCCATCACCATCAGCGCCAAAATCAGCGCGGTGGCTCCCGCCACTGGGACACCGACCGGCACGGTCACGTTCCGGGACGGTGCGACGGTTTTGGGAACGGCGATGTTGAGTTCGCAAACGGCAAGCCTCACCGTCACCAATCGTTTGCTTGCTGGCGGCCACAATCTTACGGCGACTTTTGGTGGCGACACCAATTTCGCCGCCAGCACTTCGGTAGTTTTTTCGCTTACAGTTTCAAAGGTAACGCTCACCGTGTCCGGCATCACCGGGTTGGACAAAGTCTATGACGCGCGGACGACCGCATCGCTAAACACCACCAACGCCCTATTGAACGGCGTGCTTTCCGGCGACAACGTGCTGCTGAATTCCAGCAACGTGCGCGGCAGTTTTTCAAATAAAAACGTCGGTGTGGCGAAAATTGTCAACATCACCGGCCTCACGATTTCCGGCACGAACTCTGCGAATTATGCCATCACCCTGCCGACCGCAACTGCCAGCATTAGTGCGGCTGGTCTGACGATGACGGTACGCGGGGCCAACAAAATTTACGATGCTTCAACGGTAGCGACCGTGACCTTGGCGGACAATCGTTTTAGTGGCGACTTGTTGACGGACAGCTACACCTCAGCGGTTTTTACCAATAAAAATATCGGCAGTGGAAAAATGATATTTGTTTCCGGTCTTGCGATTTCCGGGACAGATAACGCGAATTATTTTCTCACCAGCACTAATGCCACGGCCACGGCCAGCATCACCGCTGCGCCCCTCACTGTTTCCGGGATCACTGCGAGCAACAAGGTTTATGATGCGAAGATTGCCGCCGGATTAAATGTTTTTGGCGCGTTGCTCATTGGTGCGGTCGGCGGCGATGTGCTGGCGCTGAACACCGCTTTAGCCAAGGGCACGTTCGCGAACAAAAACATCGGCACGAACAAAATGGTTTCCATCTCCGCGTTGACCGTCAGCGGCACGAACGTGGGAAACTATACGCTTACCCAGCCGGTAACCACGGCAAGTATTTCACCGACCGGTTTGACGGTTTCGGCGAAGGGTGTGAACAAAACTTACGATGGCACTACCGCCGCCACGGTGACGCTGGCTGACAATCGCATTGTCGGGGATGTCCTGACGGACAGTTATTCTGGCGCGATTTTTACCAATCAACTGGTCGGCACAAACAAGAGTGTCACGGTCACGGGCATCACGGTTTCCGGCACGGACGCGGCGAACTATGTTTTGCAAAACACCAATGCGACTACGACTGCTGGCATCAGCGCGGCGAAACTTCTCGTCGTGGCAGATAACTTGTCCCGTCCGTTTGGTATCACGAACCCGCCGCTGACATTTTCAATCTTGGGTTTTGTGGCTGGAGATTCGGCGGCGACGAGCGTGGCTGGCACGCCGGTTTTGGCCGCGACCGCCAGCACGAACAGCGTGGTCGGCAGTTACGTCATCAAGATCACCAACGGAACTTTGGCGGCGGCAAATTACACTTTTATTTTCAGCAACGGCACGTTGACAGTCACGCCAGCTAGCACGGCGTCGCTGGTGACCTCTGCGTTGAATCCCGCGCGAACAAATCAGAACATCACTTTTGTTACCAAAGTCAGCGCGTTGAATTCCGGTGCCCCCGCGCCGACCGGCCAGGTGCGCTTCAAGTGCAACGGCACAAACTCACTCGGCAATCCGGTCAGCCTGACCAACGGCGTCACCACGTTCGTGGTTCCGGCGGCGACCATCGCCAGCAGCAGCGCGGTGATTGTGACGGCGGAGTTTTCCGACCCCGCAGGGAATTTTAACAGCAGTTCCAACAGCATGACCCAGGCGATTGCCATTGCGCCACCGCCGACCATCGGGAAAGTGACCATCACACCGCCGAAATCGGACGGCACGTTTCAAGCCTCGCTGTCCGGCACGCCCGGCCAGACGTTTGTTTTGCAAGCTTCGAGTGATCTTATTCACTGGACATCCATCTCCACCAATGTGGCCGATACCAATGGGGTTATCTCCATCATCGAATCCAATGCCATCGCGTATCCGAGCCGTTATTATCGCGGCATGATGCCGTTGCCGTGAGCGTTTGCGAAAATTAAAAATCGCATTGCCGTGCGGGCAACGGCAGTTAAGCTGGCGGCAGAATTGAGCCGCTTGAAAACGTCGCACCTCATCCTGATTTTCATCGCCGTCCTGGTGCTGATGGCGGGGATTGAGCTTTCGATGGGCCGACTGTTTTTCGGGCCGGACGGCCGGTTTGGATTTTGGGAGACGAGCATCTGGAGTAGTGAAAATTCCCAGCGTGTTGCTGATCCGTATTCCTTCTCCCACATCGTCCACGGGATTTCATTTTACGCACTGCTCTGGCTTTTCGCACGCAAGCTGCCGGCGGCAAAGCGCCTGCTCATTGCGCTGGCGCTGGAAGTCAGTTGGGAACTGCTGGAAAATTCCCCCATCATCATCAACCGCTACCGCGAAGCCACGGTCGCGCTGGGCTATTCCGGTGACAGCGTTTTGAACTCGATGAGTGATGCGCTGATGATGACGGCCGGTTTCATTTTCGCGAGCAAGGTAAAACCAGTCATCAGCCTCGCCGCTGTGGCCGTCATGGAAGTCGGCTGTGCGCTGTGGGTGCGCGACAATCTCACGCTGAACATCATCATGCTCATCCATCCTGTCGAAGCAATCCGACATTGGCAGATGGCCGGCCAGCCGACGCCTTAAATTTTGACTGCCGAGCCAACCGCTTCCTGAATGGTTTTGAATCCCCCCGCTGAAATTGTTTCACGCAAACCCGCCACAACTTTTCTCGCCAGTCCCGGCCCTTCGTAGACGAGGCCGGTGTAACATTGCACCAACGCTGCGCCCGCTGTGATTTTCTCCCACGCATCGTCCGTGGAAAAAATTCCGCCCACGCCGATGATGGGCAGTTTGCCGTTCGTCTGTTGGAAAAGATGCCGGATCACTTCCGTGCTGCGCTGGCGCAACGGTTTGCCGCTCAAGCCGCCGGTCTCGGCGTAAATTTTTTGGAGCGCGAGGTCATTGGTCGGCGGGCGGGCGATAGTGGTATTGGTCGCCACGATACCCGCGATGTTGCGCGGTGCGACGAGTTCCAGAATTTCATCCAGCGCTTCAAATGTCAGATCAGGCGCGACTTTTACGAGGATTGGCTTTCGCGATGAATTCAACGTTTGCAGCGCCGCAAAAATTTCGTCCAGCGCCGCCTTGTCCTGCAACTGGCGCAGGTTCGGCGTGTTGGGCGAACTGACGTTGACGACAAAAAAATCCGCGAGGCCGCGCAGTGCGCGGAAGGAATTGGCGTAATCCTCGGCAGCTTTGTCTAGCGGTGTGATTTTGGATTTGCCGAGGTTGATGCCGACGGGATGTGCAGGCCAGCGGCCGGATTTTTTCCAGCCAGAAAGTTTTTCGGCGACGGCTTCTGCGCCGGAATTGTTGAAGCCCATCCGGTTGATGACCGCTTCGTCGGAAATCGCACGGAACATCCGGGGTTTTGGATTGCCATCCTGCGCGTGCCATGTCACGCCGCCGAGTTCGGTGAAGCCAAAACCGAGCGCGGCCCAGCCGGGCACGGCGGCAGCGTGTTTGTCCATGCCAGCAGCGAGGCCGACGGGATTGGGAAATTTCAGACCGAAAACTGTCGCGGGCAGTTCCGGCGCACCATAAAGTGATTTCACTATGCCGCAGGCAAGAGAATTGCGGCTGACCCACGCGAGTTGTTTGACGACGGCGTTGTGGGCGCGTTCGGAATCCTGCCGGAAGAGCAGGGGGCGGATCAGTTTTTTGTGGAGCCAGCCCATTTACTTGGCGGCTCCGTTTTTCTTTGCTGCCGCGCGTTCGCAGATTTGCCGGTAGGTCGCAAGGGCGAGCAGCGGCCACGCGTTGCGATACATGTCGTATTTCAGGTAGAACACTTTCGGGAAACCGGTGCCGGTAGTTTCGAGTTCGCTCCACGAGCCGTCGGCATTTTGTGTGCGGCACAAATATTCGATGCCGCGTTTGAGCGCCGGATTTTCCGAGTCGTCGAAGGCGCACAAGCCCATGACTGCCCACGCGGTTTGCGAAGCGGTGCTGGGGCCTTGGCCTTTGTAAATCGGATCGTCGTAAGTGTTGCAGCGTTCACCCCAGCCGCCGTCGGGACGCTGGACGCTTTCGAGCCAGGCCTTGCCCCGTTGGAGCCAGGCTTCGTTCATGTTCCAGTTCAGGGCGCGGATGCCGCGCAACACTTGCCAGGTGCCGTAAATGTAATTCACGCCCCAGCGGCCATACCACGATCCGTCGTCTTCCTGCTCGGCCTTGACGTAGTCGAGCGCGTCGCGGATTTGATGATGGTCGCGGCTCCAATTTTCGTAGCCGAGCAATTCCAAAATGCGCGCGGTGATGTCGGCACATTCGGGATCCAGCATGGCGTTGTGGTCGGCGAAAGGGACTTTTTCCAGAATGTTATTAGTGCAATCCCGGTCGAACGCCGCCCAGCCGCCGTCTTTGCATTGGAAGGCCATCATCCATTTCATGCCGCGCTTGAAAACTTCGTCGCGCTTGGCGGGATTGTCCGTGGGAATCTGGCGGAGCGCGAGCAGAACCATGGCGGTGTCGTCCACGTCGGGGTTCCAGGTGTTTTGATACTCAAAGACCCAGCCGCTGGGTTCGACATCGACGGGGTTTTTGTGATACCAGTCGCCGCGCATCCGGATTTCTTTTTCCATCAACCACTCCGCGCATTTTTTCATGGCGGGATGTTCGGCGGGCACGCCGGATTCGCGCAGGCAAATCGCGACGATGGCGGTGTCCCACACGGGCGAGAAACACGGCTCGATGCGGATTGAATCTTTTTCCTCGTGCTGGAGGCGTTTAAGTTCGCGCTCCTCGCGTTGGAGAATCGGATTGTCGCTCTTGTAGCCGAGCGCTTTCAGGGCAATAACGGAATTGAGCATCGCGGGAAAAATCGCCGCGAGACCGTCGCTGCCCTTGAAACGTTCGAGCATCCACTGTTCGCATTTTTTCAGCGCCGTTTTGCGGAACGGATGGATGGAATGTTCCGCGAACCATTCCGCGAGCTTGTGCAAACGGTCGAGCCAAAGGAAAAAATTGCGGAGCGAAATTTTGTCCGGGTCGGGCGGCAGCGCTAGGTCGCGTTCGTGATAGCCGTGCGGATAAAGCTCGTCCAGTGTCACCGACACCGGGCGCGTGGGCTTGAAGTGATTGATGATGGCGAGCGGCACGAGCATGGCGCGGGACCAATTGCTCATGTCCCAGAAGTTCACGTGAAACCATTTGCCGATGAGCAGCACTTCGCACGGAATCGTTGGGACATATTCCCATGGAAACAAGCCGATGAGTGCGAGATACAGTTTGGAAAACGTATTCATGCGCGGCACACCGCCGAGATGCAGGGCGACTTCCCGCGCCTTCAACATACGCGCATCGGTCACCGGCACGCCGGCGAGTTTCAGCGCGAGATAGGCCTTGATGGTGGCGTTCACTTCCGACGGGCCGCCGTAGTAAATGTTCCAGCCGCCGTCCGGGAGCTGCATGGAGAAGATGTGGTTGACGGCTTTGCGCTGCCATTCTTGGTTCACGCTACCGTCCCAGTGATGATAGGCGACCATGTCCGCGACGAGCGTGGCGTCCACCATCAGCTCGCCAACCCAGTAGCCTTCGGGATTTTGGACGGATAAAAGATAATTCTGCGACCGCTGGGTGGCGGCCTGGACTTGGGCAGAAATGGAATTTGCTGGCGGGACGTTCGCGGCGGAAGGCTGCGTGGACGCCCGGGAATCACTTGCGGTCAACACGGCTTAATTTTGCGGTTTGGGGAAATTGGAGTAAAGAAATTTACTCGCCACAGAAATGCGGGATAATTGTCGGAATATTTTATGCTCCTTATTGAAACCCGCGTGGCACCGAGTGTAATTCACGGGCTGGGATTATTCGCAGTGAAATTTATCCCATGCGGCAAGCCGGTGTGGCAATTTCAGCCGGGCTTTGACCGTGAATTTTTACCGGCAGAATTCGCCACTTTGCCGTCGGAAGCGCAACGGCATCTGCGCTGGTTCGCGTTTCTGGATGTTGTCTCCGGGCGCTGGAATTTGAGCGGCGACCATGCGTGTTTCATGAACCATTCGTCGGAGCCAAACACTGGCGCGATACTTCACGGCTGCCTGCCGGTGATAACGGTCGCGCGGCGGGACCTCGCGGCTGGTGAGGAAATCACGTGTGATTATTTTGCCTTCGATGCGGAGGCTGCTGCAAAGCTGGGAGTTTTACCTTCAAACTGAAAAATAAAAACTTTCCGCTATTTTCTGTGCGGGTAAAATATCTTGTTGCCCAAATTTATGGACGTTAAAAACCTAAACGAAGTTCCTTCCTTCATCACCGTGGATGGATCGGAAATCCGCGAGCTGCTTGCCCATCGTAATTCCGCCATCCGCAACCAGAGCCTCGCCGAGGCGCGCATCCCCGTCGGCGGCGCGACGCTTGAACATTATCATCCAAAGTGTGAGGAGATCTACTACATCACGCACGGTGCGGGAAAAATGCGAATTGAGAATGAGACGCGCGAGGTGAAAGTTGGTGACGCAATTGCCATCCCGCCCGGTCTGAAACATAAAATCTGGAACACCGGCAAAGAGGTTCTGCGTCTGCTCTGCTGCTGCGCGCCCGGCTATGAGCATGCCGATACAATCATCACAGAAAAATAATTTTTAGTGTCGCGCGGTAAATTTTATTTGTGGTTCAGAATGCTGCCGTCATTCAAATCCGGGTCGAACACGCGCGCAGGTTCGCTGCCTATGAAATTTCCGCGTGACCACAAAACACTGACCTGCTTTGGCGTGAGCGTCGCCGCCGGGTGAAATTTTTCACCGCCCATGTAATCCAGCAGCGAGCGGCGCAGCTGTTTCAATTCGGAACCGCCGCGTTCGTCGTTCAGATTAATGCCCGACACCAGCAACTTTCCTTGGCCCACGTTGCATTCAAAAATCACGCCGAGTTTCCAATTGCGGTTCCAGTCATCAATCGCCCACACAATCGGTTTCAAATCACGCGGCGCGGCGGTGAGATTCACTGAGCGGACGCCGTTGATGAGCGGCGTCCACTGCCAGTCGCAGTATTTGTCCGTTGGAAATGCCGCGAGCGCGGGATGATTGGTATTGCACAGCAGTCCGAGCATTGCGTCAAAGCGTGGGCTGCGATTCTGCGGCGGGCGCACGGTCATCTGGATGTTCCAAAACACGGGAACGTTCTTCATCGGCGGGCATTTCGTCGGATCGAGGTCGGCGGCGGTCGGCATGAATAAAACTTTGCCGCCTACAGTGAGTTTTTTTTCTGCGTCGGCCCAAACGCTGGTTACGAGCACGTCGCTCGTTTTTGAATCTTCAATCTGCGCGGGATAAAGCCAGAAGTTCCAGTCGTTCCCATATGAGGGTGTTGAAATATTTCCATCCACAATTTTTGGTTCGCCAATTATAATCAAGGTATATGCTCCGGGCGCGGGCAACTTTGTGAGGTCAACGGAAATTGAGCCGATCGAAACATTTTTTTGAATTGGGATATCTGTCGGTCGCAAATTTCCACTGACCATGAATTCATTGTTGCTGTTTGCGATTGCCCAAAAGGTCATGTGCTGCTTCCAAATTTCATTGCCAAAATTTGCAACTTCAACAGGCACCTCAAATTTATCCGCTGTTGTAAAAACTCTTTTGTTCAAGCGTGCCAATGGCACAACCGGACCGCAAAATTTTCTGAATTCTTCTGGCGACACATAGCCTTTGCTTTCCCAAAACGCATCCAGCACGCCGATGAGTGCCGTGCCTTGGCCAAGATAATCGTGCAGGTCGAGCAGTTGAAAACCGGCGAGGCCGGGCGTGCGGAGGTTGGCCTCGATTTCTTCCTTGTAGCACGCCAGTTGAAAACGTCCCGATGCCCACGCGAAATCTTTATTCTCGTCTAGCACGTCATTTTGTTCCGCGAGGTATTTGAAGATGTCATAATTGCCGGGCTGCAAGTAGCCGGTGAATTTGCACATCACGTCGAAGTCGGGATACGCGCACCACTGGCCGACTTCGTGCGACAAGACGGGAATGTGAACATCCGTGAGCGCATCGCGATAATCGCCGCCGAACCAGCCGCTGCTGTTGCGGAGTTGGCCGTCGCCATAGCGGACGAGTGTGGCGAATTGCGCACCGCCGTTGACCTGCGACGGATCCGACCAGCCAGTGGCGGCGGAGTAGAGCCGGCGATTGTCTTTTGCGTAATTCGTCGCCGCCCACGTCGGCAGGTAACGCGAATAATTTTTAGGCTCGTTGCTTGGCGATAGCAAAATGAACGACGGATGATTGCCGTAAGCCTTCAAGATGCGCGCGGTTTCGGTTTCGAGAAATGCGCGCGTTTCGGCGTTGCCGAAATCCGCCCAAAGTCCGCACTCCGGCTGGAGATAAAAACCCATCTCATCCGCCGCTTCAAACGCCGCTTCCGGTGGACACCACGAATGGAAACGGATTCCGTTCAGCCCGTAATCCTTGCACGCTTGGATGATTTTTTTCCACGACGCGACATCCATCGCCGGATAGCCGGTGAGTGGAAAATCGCCGCCGAAATGGGTGAGCCGCAGGTTGACGGGACAGCCGTTGATAAGAATGTCCTTGTCCCGCGTGGCAATTGCGCGAGAGCCAAACACCACGCCTCGGTCGTCGTCAATAGCATCACCACTGGTCAGGGCAATTTTAAACTTAACAAGCATGGGATTAAATTCGTCCCAGGTTTCCCAGGTCTCGGGCAACTTGAATTCAAATTCAGCAGTGGCCCAATTGGTGGCGTGCGCCAGCGTTGCTCCCTGAAAAACCTGTATGGGCAAATTGGCATGATGTGGTGCGTTTGATTTAATCCAGGTGGCGTAGAGAATTTTTACTTCCGCTTTGCCATCGAAACCCGACGAATTACCAATGTGAATTTTAATCCGCGCGTATTTGTTCGTTGGATTTGGAAATACCTGAACGTCCTCAATCCATACCGGTGGCGTGGCGCGCAGTTCAATTTTCCCGACGATGCCGTTCCACGCGGCACCGAGTGCGTCGGAGATGCTGTGCGAATCCACCAGGTGCCCAGCGAGCGGCAGCTGCGTGCGGTTGTCCACGCGGATCGTGAGGCGATGTTTGCCGGGCGTGACGTTGCCTAAATCGAATTCGTGCGGAGTGCTCAAGCTGATGTCCGAGCCAATTGCAGTTTCGTCGACCCAGACGGTGGACTTCCAGTGGACGCGTTCGAGAAACAGCGTGAAATGTTTGCCGCTCCAATTTGTCGGAATCGCCAAGTCGAGCTGATACCACGCGGCACCGAGAAAATGTTTCGGTGGCTGTGAGAGAAATGGAACCTTCACGTTGCCCGGCTGCGAAAAATGTTCGCGCAATCCCGCCGGCTGGGTTTTCCACCACGCATCGCCAAGTGACGTCACCCACGGCGTGTTTGTGCTGATGTCATCGCCATAGCCTTGCGCCTGCAAGATGCCGGGCAATTGAATTTTGTCCGGCAGATTCTTGGTGAACCATTTTTCGCTCACGCCGGCATCGCCGCGGTCGAGCGCGAACCGCCATTCACCCGCCAGCGGCAAGACTTCGGCGGCATGCAAGGATGGCAGCAAGTAAGTCGACCAGAGCGCAAAAAAAATAAAGCGATTCATGTCGGCAGGTTAACGCCAGAAAGTGAAACATAGAATAACCAAAAGTGGTGATTTGAGCCGGTGCGGCACGCTAGATTCCATACTGACGCCAAGCGAATTTTCTTTCGTCGCTTTGCCGGCTCTGCTAGAAAAACGCCGTGCGCAAAATCATTTTCCTTTTCAGCCTGTGGCTCGGCATCGTGATGCTGGCGGCGGGTGCAGAAACCTATCCGCTGGCCGACGGCGGATCGGTCGCGGGCGAGGTCGTGAAGTTTGACGACAATGGCATCATGATCCACACGCCAGAGGAAACTTATACGAACGTTCCGTGGGCTCGGTTTTCGCAGGACGCCTTGAAGCAACTGTCCGCAAACCCAAAAATCAAAGGTTTTGTCGAGCCGTTCATCCTGCCGACTGAGTCGCAACGTCCGCAAAAAGCTGACATCCAGGTGAACGCCGTGTCGCGGTTGGTGCAGCCGTCGCCATCGCTATTTGGCGGCTTGTTCAAATCATCGCTCGGACTTTTTCTTTTGCTTGTGGTTTACGGGGCGAACCTGTTTGCGGCGTATGAAATTTCCATCGTCAAGGCACGCTCGGCGGCACAGGTCATCGGTCTGTCAGCGTTGCTGCCGATTATCAGTCCGGTGATTTTTCTGATCATGCCCATGTATATTCCCAAGCCGGTCGAGGAAGCAACGGACGGAGCTTCGGAGGCGGGCGGCGTTTCCGGGCAGAAACCAAAAGAACAACAGATTCAGATCGGTGAGGCTTCGTGGAAACCGCAGGAGGAAAAAAAGCCCGAGGCGCAGATTTATGCGCGTGGCAAATTCACCTTCAACAAACGCTTCATTGAGACAAGGTTCGCAGCCTATCTGGGCAATGCCGAAGGCGAGCAGGCCAAAAAGTTTTCCATGGAAGTGAAGACCATCAAAGAGACGCTGGCGGTTGAGCGCATTGCTTCTGTCGGTGCGGCGGAAGTCGTTCTGCAGACCGCCGCCGGTCCGGTCGCGGTCGCGTTGACTGACATTCAGGAAATCAAACTTAACCCCAAGCTCGTGTGAAATATCGCTGCATCCTACTTTTTGGCGCGCCCGGCGCTGGCAAAGGCACTCAAGGCAAAATCTTTGGTGCCATCCCGAAGTTTTTTCACTGCGCTTGCGGTGATGTCTTTCGCAACCTCCGCACCGACACGCCGCTGGGGAAAGTTTTCCTCCAATACTCCAGCCGTGGCGAGCTTGTCCCCGACGAGCCGACCATCAAGCTCTGGAAGGAAAGCATCAAGGCCGCCACGAGCGTTGGACGTTTTCATCCCAAGCATGATTTGCTCGTGCTCGATGGCATTCCGCGCAACGTGAACCAGGCGAAAATTCTGCGCGACACGCTAGATGTCGTGGGCGTTTTTTATCTGGAGAATTCCAATCCGGAAAAGCTTATCGAGCGCATCCAGCGCCGCGCCATCAAGGAAAACCGCCTCGATGACGCCAACTTGGAAATCATCAGACAGCGCCTCAAAACCTACGAAGCCGAGACCAAGCCGGTGCTGAAGCACTACGGCAATAAACTCGTCCACGTCATCAACGCCGACCAGTCGCCCGCCAAGGTGCTCGCCGACATACTGCATTACGCCGTCCAAAAATAATCCGCCCGCGATGCCGCCGCTGCGAATCATCTTCATGGGCACGGCGGAACTTTCCTGCGCCAGCCTGGAAAAACTTTGCGGCGAAAAATCATTCCAAGTCATTGCCGTCGTCACGCAGCCGGACAAGCCTAAGGGCCGTGAACTCAAGCTCACCCCCTCGCCGGTGAAAGTTTTGGCGGAGAAATTTTCACTGCCCGTCCTGCAACCGCTGAAGGCGCGTGATGAAAATTTTATTTCCGAACTGCGTGCGTTGACGCCGGATTTGCTGGTTGTCGTCGCCTACGGCCAGATTTTGCCGCCCGCCATTTTGGAGCTGCCGCCGCTCGGCTGCCTGAACGTTCACACGTCGTTGCTGCCAAAATATCGCGGCGCCGCGCCGATCCAGTGGGCCATCGCCGATGGCAATGCGGAAACCGGCGTGACCATCATGCAGATGGATGCCGGCCTCGACACTGGGCCGGTCCTCTCGATACGCCGCACGCCAATTCTACCGACCGATGATTCACAAAGTTTGCACGATCGCCTCGCGCAACTTGGCGCGGAACTTTTGGTGGAAACGATTCCCGGTTACGTCGCTGGAAAAATAGTGCCGCAACCACAGCCAACGGAAGGCTCGACCTACGCGGCAAAAATTAAAAAAGAGGACGGCCAGATTGATTGGCATTCTCCGGCGGAAAAAATCTGGCAACGGCTCCGCGCCTTCACGCCGTGGCCGGGGGCGTTCACGTTTTTGCAGGCCGAGCCGAAGCCCCTGTTGTTAAAAATTTGGAAGCTGGAACCGGTGGAGCAATCCGGCCGCGCCGGGGAAGTTTTGTCGGCGGACAAAACCGGCATCGTCGTCGGCTGCGAAAAAAACGCGGTGCGGATTTTGGAGCTCCAGCGCGAAGGCGGCAAGCGCCTGTCAGTGGAACAATACCTCGCTGGCCATCCGATGAAAATCGGCGCAATGTTTTTGAGCCGGGTTTAGCCTCGTTTTGATTCATGTCCGACCGTCTCCCTATTTACGAAATCGAGCGCGATATCATTGCGCGTTTGCAAGCCGACCGCCGTTTGATTTTATCCGCGCCCACCGGCTCCGGCAAATCCACGCAGGTGCCGCAGATGCTGTTGAAGCACGGCTTGCTTGGCGATGGTCAGGTAGTCGTGCTGCAACCGCGCCGGCTCGCAGCGCGGCTCCTCGCGACGCGCGTGGCGCAGGAGCTGGGCGTGAAACTTGGTCAGGAGGTTGGCTACCAAATCCGTTTTGAAAATGTCACATCGGCGAAAACTAAAATCCGTTTCGTGACTGAGGGCGTGCTGCTGCGGCAGATGATTGACGATCCGCAGCTGCGCGGCGTCTCCGCGATTTTGTTCGATGAATTTCACGAGCGGCATCTTTACGGCGACATTACACTGGCGCAGGCGCTCGACCAGCAGGAGCGGCATCGCCCCGACTTGATGCTTGCCGTAATGTCCGCGACGCTAAACGCAGGAGAGTTGGAAAAATATCTTTCTGGGAAATCGGAAATCGGAAATCGGAAATCTGAAATCAATTGCTCCACGCTCGCTTCCGAAGGCCGCACGTTTCCGGTGGCGGTGGAATACCTGCCGCATCGTGTCGGTCTCAACGGTCCGCTGGTTTGGGAACTTGCGGCGGAACAATTCTCCCGCTACATCAATTCCGGCGGCGAGGGCGATGTGTTGGTGTTCATGCCGGGCGGCTTTGAAATTTCGCAGACCATCGAGGCCATCCGCAGCACAAGCGAGGCGAAGGGTTTTATCGTTCTGCCGTTGCACGGTGAGTTGCAGCCGAAGGATCAGGACGCTGCCGTCGCGCGTTATGACCGCCGCAAGGTCGTTGTCGCCACGAACGTTGCGGAGACGAGCATCACGATTGACGGCGTGCGGCTGGTGATTGATTCCGGCCTCGCGCGCATCGCCCGCTACGACGCGAACCGCGGCCTCAACACGTTGCTCGTGGGAAAAATTTCGCAGGCGAACGCCGACCAGCGCACCGGTCGCGCCGGGCGCACCGCGCCGGGAACGTGCATCCGACTTTGGTCGCGAGGTGAACACGACGAACGCGCGCCGCACGAGCTGCCGGAAATCCGGCGGCTGGATTTGTCGGAAGTCGTGCTGACGTTGAAGGCATCGGGCCTGGATGATTTGCGGAAATTCCGCTGGCTGGACAAGCCGGATGAAATTTCGCTGACGCACGCGGAGGAATTGCTGGAAGATTTGGGGGCGGTTGGTCACGACAAGAAAATCACTGCGATTGGCCGTAAAATGCTGGCGTTTCCCTTACACCCGCGTTACGCGCGGATGCTGCTGGCGGCGCAGGAATATGGTTGCGTGCATCAGGCGTGCCTCGTCGCCGCGCTGACCCAGGGTCGCGACTTGCTCATTCGCAACGCCGGCCGCGACGTGGAATCGTTGCGCGAAGATTTGCTTGGCGAAAAGGCGAGTTCGGACTTTTGGATTCTCATGCGCGCCTGGAGCTACGCGTTCAACAACCAGTTTCGTCTGGACGCATGCCGCAAACTCGGTATCCACGCCGTCACCGCGAAACAGGTCGGGCCGCTGTTCGATCAATTTCTCCGCATTGCGAAGGACGAAGGTCTCGACACGCGACCACACGAGGCCAAGGACGAAAATTTACAAAAGTGCATCCTCATTGGCTTCAGCGATCGCGTGACGAAGCGGATGGATCAAGGCACGTTGCGCTGTGAACTCGTCCACGGACGGCGCGGCGTGCTGGCGCGTGAAAGCAAGGTGCAACAAAGCCCGTTGTTCGTCGTTGCCGAAATTCGCGAGGTCGGCGGACGCGACAATGAAGTGAACACGATCCTCTCGCTCGCCACGGCGATTGAAGTCGAGTGGCTGAAAGAATTATTTCCCGACGACATCAAGCGCGATGTCCATGTGCAGTTCGATGCGCGGGAAAAACGAGTTTTAGCCGCAGAATTATTGCGTTTTCGTGATCTGGCGCTCGCGGCGAAACGCATTGACCCGCCGCCCGCCGAGGCCGCCGCGCGGCTGCTCGCGGATGAAATTATTGCCGGAAGATTGTTGCTGCCGAACTGGGATCATCACGTCGAGCAATGGCTGGCGCGATTAAATCTGTTGTGCAAGGAATGTGCCGACTTACAGTTGCCCCCCATCACGGACGACGACAAAAAATCTATCATTGAACAGCTTTGCCACGGCGCGGTGAGCTACAAGGATATCAAAGAGCGCGAGGTAAAACCCATCGTGATGTCATGGCTCTCGCCCGCGCAGCGCGAATTGCTGGACAAGCATGCGCCAGAGCGCTTGAAGCTGCCGAACGAACGGACGCCGAAAGTAAATTACGAGCCGGGCCGCGCGCCGTTCATCTCGTTGCGCATTCAGGAACTATATGATGTGAACCAGACGCCGAAGATTGCGATGGGGCGTGTGCCGGTGACGGTTCATATTTTGACACCGGGCATGAAGCCGATTCAGGTGACGCAAGACTTGGCGAATTTCTGGCGCGAGCATTATCCAAAAATAAAGTCCGAGCTGGCGCGGAAATACCCGAAGCACCTTTGGCGCTAATATGACGAGCATTGACCAACTTTGCCCCAACTGCGGCCTATGCTGCGACAGCACGCTGTTTGCGGATGTAGAACTACGTGCCGGCGATGATGCGAAACGGCTGAAAAAACTTGGCCTCACGATTGAGAAAAAATCGCCGACGAAACTGGCATTTGCCCAGCCGTGCGCGTGCTTTGATGGCAAGCTTTGTCAGATTTACCAAGATCGTCCGAAACGGTGCGGGTTGTTTGCGTGCGGATTATTGAAGCGTGTTAAATGTGGAGAGATGACGGCGAACGCGGCGTTGAAAAAAATTTCCGACGCGAAGAAGCGGGCCGGGGAGGTGCGCGACCTTCTGCGTTCGCTCGGCCAGCGTGATGAGCAGATGGCGCTGACGCATCGCTATGCCGAGGCGATGAGCGCGCCGATTGATATGGCGGATGAGGCCGGCGCAGAGAAGCGCGGCGAACTGATGCTCGCGGTCAATGACCTGATGACGCGGTTGCAAAAAGATTTTTTGCGGTGAACGGAATGGTCGGGAGAGCCTGCGGGTGGTCCGCCGAGACTGCGCGGCAGCGCAGCCCCAGCAACTTGCCACTATGCCGCCGCCATGCCGACGTCGCGGGCGATTTTGTCGGCGGAAGTAGGATCAACCCATTTTACGAGCGCTACGAAATTAATCAGCGCCGGGCTGTCAGCTTTCACTTTGAACAGATTTTTCAATGCCCCGATGACTTTGTTGTAAGTCACGGCGTATTTTTCATGCGTGAGCCGCGTGGCGTAAGATTCCAAAATGGCACGGGCAATCGGGTCGGTCTGGCCGTCGGGCAGATACGGCAGCAGGCAGAACACACGCACCAGCGTCATCGGCTCGGACTCGGTGAGGATGAGCCAGCTTTGTTTGACCTCTTCCGAATCGTATTTCGCGTGGAGCCGGTTGCGGATGGCCACGGTAATGTCGTTCGGCGCGGCGCGGCTGGCGATGAGTAATTTGATGTTATCCCAGCCGCCACCGGTTCCGGTGCCGCCGGTTGCGCCTTCAATCTTCGGAAATAATTCCTGTTCCGCCAGGCCAATCGCCTTCGCGACTTCCTTGGCG
Organism: uncultured Verrucomicrobia subdivision 3 bacterium; assembly: GCA_903827955.1. Classification (GTDB taxonomy): domain Bacteria; phylum Verrucomicrobiota; class Verrucomicrobiia; order Limisphaerales; family UBA11358; genus UBA11358. The sequence continues at coordinate 69,879 of CAIKKJ010000054.1, read as the reverse complement.
AGTGGTTCGCCTTCCTCGCGACGCAGTTTGCCGCTGTTGACGAGGCAGCGGAGGACGGATTTCTGGCCGTCGGCATTGAGAAATTTCAGCGCGCTGGCAAAAGCGGTCTGCCGGTTTAACTTTTCCAGCGAGAGCAGCTGCCGTAAAAATTCCGCCGTGGCCGGGTCGTGTTCGTTAAAGGTCAGCGCGCGGAAGGTGAGGATGAAACGCATCGTGCGCGCCAGCCCGCTGGTCTTGCCGAAATTATACACCACACCTTGCCGGTGATCCGGGCTGATGACGAGCGCAAGCAACGCCTCGGCCTGCTTGATGAGACCTTCGTCCGGTAAATCGCCTTCGCCGCACGTTACGAGTTGCTCGATGAGTGGCGGGAGGCGCTGCGCAAAAATCACATCCGGCGATTCCGTGCTTTGGTTCTGGTAATAATGCAGCAGCTCGATGACAAAAGATAATTTGAGGAACGCAATTTTTTGCGCGCGCGAAGTGCGGCCGTCACGGACACGCTGAAGCAAGGACATCAACTCATCGCGTTTCGCGGCAGCCACGTTCGGATTTTGCGCGAGTAATGCGTCGAGGTCAGGCGCGAGGCCAAGCATGATTTCTTCTGCCTTCGGGCGCGGATTAAATTTGGGGTCGGTCGTGAGGTCTTTGAAAAAAATCAGCGCTTCCTCGCCGAATTCTTTCAAGATGCGTTCGCGCGGGATCTGGCCTTTGACATAGCCACGGCTGGCGCGGATGACTGGCGGCGCGTAAAAATTATCCGGCTTCTCGACGAGCGATTGCAGCATGGCTGTGTCCAACGGCGATTTCAAGGCGATCAATTCCTCGACCAGCGGCGGGATGGCGGTGCTCAAATCGCGCTTGGTTTTGTCGAGGTGCTTCAGGATGGCGGGCTGCAAAATGGCGTCGTCATTTTTGCCGTTGATGAGCGCGGAGGAGATTTCGTTGACGTGCTGGCTGTGCTCCATCAGGCGCGAGACGAGCACGCCGACGTCGTTCGACTGCATCTTGCTGACGATGGTGGTAATGAGCGTGACGAGTTCGGAGTGGGATTTTTTGCGGTATTCGACGGCGCGTTCGAGCGTCTGGCGGAGGTTTTTATTTTCCTGTTGCAACGCGTTGTTGCCGGTTTCGAGTTGCGCGACGCGCAGGGTGAGGTCGCTCCACTCCCGTTGCATTTTCTCAACGGACACGATGGCGATGGTATTGTCTTGCGGCTCGGACATGAAGCCAATGTAACCGCCGCCAAAATTCTTTCCACCCAATTTTTCTGCCGCGCTTACGCCGTCAGGTTGAGCCGGGTGAAAAACTGGACTTCGCGCGCGAAACTTTTTTCCGAATCGGAGGCGTGAATCAGGTTGAACAAAAACTGGTCGTCGCCCGGCTGCTGAAATTTCAGGCGATACGCGGCGTTCGCCTCCGTCGCGCCCGGCCAGAAATCGCCGCGAATCGTGCCGGCCTCGGCCTGCCACGGACGCGTCTTGCCGACAGCGGTGCGGACTTTTTGGATCGCGTCAACCCCGTGCAGGCGGATGGCTTTGACCGGGCCGTGTGCCATGTATTTGGATGTCCCGGCAATGCACGGCGGACGGTCGCCGATGGATGGGAAATAAAACTCGCGCCATTTTTCTTCCGGCAAATTGTCGCCGCCAGCGAGCGTGCTTTCAGCCACGACTTTCAGGCCGAGCGCGCGGAGGCGGGTTTCGATCTGCGTGTCCAAGCCGCGCCAGAAAGCATCCGGCTTGATGATGACCAGTGTTTGTTCCTCCGGCATAACCCGCGTGATTTTGTTGTTTGCAGCGGCGGGCGAAATTATTTAACCAGCGCTTTGCAAAACTTGTCCATGCGTTCCAAACCTTTTTCGATGTTCGCGAGGCTGGTCGCGTAGCTCAAGCGGATGTAGTCGTCCGCGCCGAACGCGATGCCGGGCACGGCGGCAACTTTTTCCTGCTCCAACAATCGCGCGCAGAACTCGGCGGACTTGAGGCCGGTTTTGGAAATGTTGGGGAACAAATAAAATGCGCCTTTCGCATTCACGCAGGTGATGCCGGGCATGGTGTTGAGCTTCGCGTGCGCATAGCGACGGCGCTTGTCGTATTCCGCGAGCCAGAGCGGCAGATGTTCCTGCGAACCGGTCAGTGCGGCCACGCCGCCTTTTTGCGCGAACGAAGTCGGGTTGCTCGTGCTGTGCGACTGCACGGCGTCAATGGCTTTGGCAATCGGCTCCGGCGCGGCGAGAAAACCCAAACGCCAGCCGGTCATGGAATAAGCCTTCGCCAATCCGTGAACGATGATCGTGTGGTCGTAATGCGCTTGCGAGAAACTGGCGACGCTCTTCACCTTCGCGCCATCGTAAAGCAGGTGCTCGTAAATTTCGTCGCTCATGATGAGGACGCCTTTTTCCACGCAGATGTCGCCGAGGGCTTTCACTTCTTCCGGTGTGTAAACGCTGCCCGTCGGATTGCTCGGCGAGTTCAGCACGAACAAACGCGTGTTCGGCGTGATGGCGGCGCGGAGCTGTTCCGGCGTGACTTTGAATTCGGTCTTATCCGTCGTCGTCAAGATGACCGGCTTCGCGCCCGCGAGCTTGACCATTTCGGGATAGCTCAACCAATACGGCGCGGGAATGATGACTTCGTCGCCCGCTTCGCACGTCGCGAGAATGACGTTGTAGCAGGAATGTTTGCCGCCGCACGAAACGATGATTTGCGACGGCTTGTAAATGAGGCCGTTCTCGCGCTTGAATTTTTCCGCGATGGCCTCGCGCAATTCGGGGATGCCGCTGCTCGGCGTGTATTTGGTGAACCCGCCGGCGAGCGCCTTGGCGGCGGCGTCTTTGATGTGCTGCGGCGTGTCGAAATCCGGTTCGCCCGCGCCGAAGCCGACGACATCTTCGCCGGCGGCTTTCATGGCTTTGGCCTTGGAATCAATCGCCAAAGTCAGTGACGGAGCCAGCGACGCGGCGCGTTGGGAGATTTTGTAATTCATAAAAATAAAGCGGCGGAAATTCTACGTTGAAACGACGGCGCGGCAAGAAGGGAAATTGGCCGTGCGTCAAAATTTTTAGTTCTTGTCGGAACTTTTCGCCGCCTCAATCAGCTCCCAAAACTTCGGATTTTCCTGCAAAGCTTCGTCTTCGCCGGTCTTGATGCCGGAGCGGAACAGAAAATCCTTCAGCGTGTTCCGGCTCAAGATGCGATGCACGAGCACACCGAGCGGATGGCGTTGGAAATAAATCCGGTAATCGCCGATGCGGAAGCGGTGCAAAATCTGGCCGTCGCTCTCCAACTTGCCGAACTCCTCCAATTCCGTGCCGAGAACGTGTTGCGGCAAGCCGCGAAAATCACCGAGAATCTGCAACTGCAATTCCTTCGGCATCCGCCCGAGTTCGGCGGCGCTGGTCGGCGTGAAGATGATTTGAAACGTGCTCATCGAATGTGAAATCATCTTACGCACCAGCGGCTTTGTCCGCAATGTTGATTGCACTCATAGCAGGTATGACGTGCTGGCGATGCTTTCCTATGGTTCGTCGCGCTCCAGTTTTGAAACTTTCATCCGCCGAGTTTTTCGCTAAAATCGTTCTGGTGCGCGCCATCGCTGAATCAAATTTTGCCTGGGAACCCGCCACGCCGCGTGGCGTGGCTGCGTTCGCGCGCGCCTCGCTGGAACGGCTCCTCGTGGTGCAATCCATCTTCGCGCTCATCGCGGTGTTCGTCGTCGTATGGCTGTTGTCCGGCGGATTTTTTCCGGCCGTGGACACCGCCATCGGCAATCTACCGGACAAAGGCAATCTCATCCGGGGCAAATTAAACTGGGCCGGCGACGTGCCGAAGATTCTGGCCGAGGGACATTTCCTAGCGTTCGACATTGACCCAAAGCACGACTCGCAACTGCGTCTGCCCGCGCAATTTCAAATCGAGTTCGGCGAAGATTCGCTTGTCATCATCTCGCTGCTCGGCGAAACGGAAATCCCATATCCGCCCGGCCAGTCGTTTTATTTCAACCGCACTGACCTGCGGCCGGCGTGGGGCGCGTGGGCACCGGACATCCTCGGCCTCGCGGCCATCGGCACGTTTTTTGGGCTGCTGCTCGCGTGGTGGCTGCTGGCGACACTTTATTTTCTGCCCGTGTGGCTCATCGGGTTTTTCTCCGACCGCAACCTGAATTTCCGTGCCGCGTGGAAGCTCGCCGGCGCGGCGTTGCTGCCCGGCGCGCTGATCATGTCGCTCGGGTTGGCGCTTTACGGGTTTGGCGTGTTCGACCTCGTGCAACTCGCCTTCACCTTCACCATGCACCTCATCATCGGCTGGATTTACCTGCTCGTCAGCCCGATGTTTTTGAACCGCGTCATTCCGGCGGAAGGGAAAAATCCGTTCGGCGGGAAGAAATAAATTTTTCACCCAAAATTTTCTGCCGCAAAAAGGCGCAGAAGGCACAAAAATATAACTTCGTTTCTGAATTTTTGTCGTAGGCAGATAGAAATCGTAGTGGCGCGCTGTAAGCGCAAACACATGACAGCCCAGGGCAACGCCCTGGGATAACAAACCGCAAACGGAATTGCCCTGAAGGGGCAAAACAAAAGATGGCTGCAGTTCTTGTCGCACCCTTTCAGGGTGCAAGACATTGGATTGCCTCACCCAGGGCGTTGCCCTGGGCTGTCATGCATCGGGCTTTCAGCCCGCATCAGTTGTGCGATCTCATATTCTATGAGAACAAACGTCGAGAATTTATTTTGCGCCTTCTGCGCTTTTTCGCGGCCAGATTTTTTACCCGTGAAATGAAGTGGGTTTATTGCTTGCCAAAAATTGACACCGCGCCTGCGCGTCCCTAGCCTTGAGCGATGTCGAAACTGCCGTTTGAACTTCTGCTCGCGCTGCGTTATTTGCGGCCCAAACGGACGTTTGTTTCCATCATCACCCTCATTTCCATCGTCGGCGTGGCGCTCGGCGTGGCGGTGCTCATCATCGTCATCAGCGTGATGAGTGGGTTTGACCAGGATTTGCGCGGGAAAATTCTCGGCTACAAATCGCACCTCACCATCACGCAATGGGATCCGCTCAACCAAACTAGCCTGCCGCTGAAAAATTATTCCGTCGTAGCCGCTGCGGTCAGAAAAAATAAAAATGTCCGGGGCATCGCGCCGTTCGTCATGGGACCGGTGCTCGTGGAAAGTTCCGGCGACACGAACCGTCCCGCACAACAGGACACGCCCGTCTTACGCGGCGTGGATCCGCAGAACGAAGGCAAAGTGAGCGAGCTGCCGCGCAAGGTGGTGTTCGGCGATTTTGATTTGAGCGGTCACGGTATGGTCGTCGGCGCGGATTTTGCGCGGAACATGAATTTGCGTTTGGGCGATCATGTGTCGGTTTATTCCGCCCGCGAAATCAAGCGCATGAAAGCCGCCTACGACCGCAACGAGCACGAGGCCATTCCGCCGTCGGACTTCGAGGTGCGCGGAATTTTCAGCATGGGCTATTACGATTTCGATGCGCACGTCGTCATCACCTCGCTCGACCAGGCGCAGCAAATGTATGACCTCGATGAAGACGTTCACGGCCTGCTCGTGATGCTCAACGACCCGTATGCCGCCGCGCAAGTGAAGGATGAATTGGCCATCGCGCTTGGCGATAAATTTTATGTGCAGACGTGGATGGAACAAAATTCTGATTTTCTCGGCGCGATTGAAGTGGAAAAAAACGTGATGTTTTACCTGCTGTTTTTCATCGTGCTCGTCGCGGCGCTGTGCATCTTGAGCGCGCAAATCACCTTTGTCATCCAAAAGACGCGCGAGATCGGGATGTTGAAAGCCCTTGGTGCCACGCGGCTGCAAATCTCCGGCATTTTTCTGTTTCAAAGCGCCATCATCGGCGTCATCGGCGTGAGTGCAGGCTTCGGGCTTGGAATTTTGGCGGTCGTGTATCGGAACGGCTTTCTGCATTTTCTGCGGCACACAACCGGGCTGCAAATTTTCCCGGCGTCCATCTACGGCTTCGGTGAGTTGCCTGCCGTCATCATGCCGCGCGACGTGGCGGTCATCTGCGTCAGCTCGTTCATCATCTGCATTTTTGGCGGCCTGCTGCCGGCGATGCGCGCCGGTAAATTGAAACCCGTGGAGGCGTTGCGCCATGAATGAAAATCTTTTGTCCGCCCACGGCCTGACCAAAACTTACGTCATGGGCAGCCGCACGCTCGAAGTGCTGCGCGGCGTGGACGTGGAAATTGCGCGCGGCGACTTTGTGGCGTTGCGCGGCGCGTCCGGCACGGGCAAAAGCACGTTGCTCCATCTCATCGGCGGCCTCGACACGCCGAACGCGGGTGAAATTATTTTTCGCGGGCAAAAACTTTCCGGGTTTTCCGAAGGCAAGCTGACGGAATTCCGCAATCGCAGCGTGGGTTTTGTGTTTCAAGCGTATCATCTGCTCCCGGAATTGACTGCGCTGGAAAACGTCTGCCTCACCGCGCGCATCGCCCGGATTCCTGCCGGCGCCGCCGAAAAACGTGCGCGTGAATTGCTTGGTCGTGTCGGCCTCGCCGGGCGCACCGACCACAAGCCGTCCGAACTTTCCGGCGGCGAGCAGCAGCGCGTGGCCATCGCCCGTGCCCTCATCAACGAACCAGAATTACTTTTGGCCGACGAGCCGACGGGAAATTTGGATTCCAAAACGGGAATTGAAATCATCGAATTGTTAAAATCCATCCGCGCGGAAAAAAACATGACGCTCGTCATCGCCACGCACGACGAGAAGGTCGCGGCGCATGCCGAGCGCGTCATTCAACTTGAGGACGGACGCATCGCATGAGCCAAGACTATTGGGAACAGCGCTATCAAACGAAAGATATGCCATGGGAAAAAGGCGAGCCCGTGCCCGGCCTCGTGGATTTTCTCGCGGCGAACCCGAAGTTGAAACGCGGCACGGTCTGCGTGCCCGGCTGCGGCACCGGCCACGACGCGCGGGAATTTGCCAGAGCCGGATTTGAGACTTACGGCTATGACCTCGCGCCAAGCGCGATTCAACTCGCCACGGAAAGAACTTCCGCCGCCGGACTCACGGCAAAATTCATGCTTGGCGATTTTTTGAAAGACACGCCGCCGCAAAAATTCGACTGGCTGTTTGAACACACGCTGTTCTGTGCCATCCAGCCTGCCGAGCGTGATGAATATGTCCGCGCCACGCTGCGCTGGTTGAAGCCCGGCGGCGATTATCTGGCGGTGAATTATTTTATTCCGGACAAGGACGGCCCGCCGTTCGGCGTCGAGCGTGAGGAGATTTGGGAGCGTTTCTCGCCGCACTTTGAATTGCTCGCCGAATGGACGCCGCGCTCATATCCCAACCGCACGAACCTTGAACGGATGTTTCACTGGCGTCGGTCCTTGCGGACGGCGACCATTGATTAACTGGTTTATCAGGCTATTATTTCGCCATGCTTGAAGATCGCGACTACATGAGGCAGCCGGAATACGAATCCCGCTGGCCGCTGCGCTTTGGCGTGCGCTGGTCGCTGACAGTTGGTTTCCTTTGTGTGTATGCGGCGGTTTTCTTCACACAATCCATTCTGGAAAAAACCTCGCCGCAAAACGCCCGCTGGTTTTTTGAACACTTCGCCTTGAGCAATCAAGGTCTGGCGCACGGCTGGGTCTGGCAGTTGGTGACGTATCAGTTCATGCACGCTGGCTTTCTGCATCTGCTCTTCAACGGTTGGGCGATTTATGCGTTCGGCCTCGTGCTGGAATTTGACCTCGGCAAAAAACGTTTCTGCGCGCTCATGCTCACCAGCGGCATCATCGGCGGCGTGGTGCAATCGGCGGTGGCGTTTCTGTGGCCGCATTATTTTGCCGCCGGCGTGGTCGGCGCGTCGGCGTGCGCGTTCGGTCTGGTGGCCGCGTTTGCCGCGCTGTATCCGACGCGTGAATTGCAGATGCTGGTGTTCTACATTATTCCCGTGACCGTCACGGCGCGGACGCTGCTGCTGGTTTCCGTCGCGATTGCGCTGATTGGTTTCAGCCTGCGCCTCGACAACGTGGCCCACGCCGCGCATCTCGGCGGCATGGCGATGGGCTGGTTTTTTATTCGTGCGAATTGGGCACGATTCTTCCCGCAGAAAAATGAGGAGTTTAATCCGCGCCCGCGGCGTCCAAAATTGGAAGTAGCGGAGGAACCGGCGCGCCAGTCGCTCGAAGGCGAGGTGGACGCAATTCTCGACAAAATTTCCGCCCACGGCATCAAAAGCCTGACCAAACGCGAACGTGAAATTTTGGAGGCTGCGCGCAAAAAACTGTGAGCGTCGCGATTTCAGCTGCCGCTGGTGAACTTCGCACCCGCGCCGTCCGCCGTCTCATCGCCTGCACGATGTTGTGGGGCTTGAGTTTTCCCGTGATGAAATCGCTGATGCTAGCGCAGCAAAATCTGCTGCCGGGCACGGGCAGCTGGTTTTTCACGTCGCTTGGCGTGATGTATCGGTTCGGTTTTGCCGCGCTGCTGCTGGCGGCGGTTTCCTGGCGCGAGCTGCGCACCATCACACGCCGCGAAGTGGAGCAGGGGATGGTCATCTCGACGTTTGGTGTCGGCGGAATTTTATTTCAAATGGACGGACTGGCCTACACCGACGCGTCCATCTCGGCGTTTCTGACGCAAGGCTATTGCGTTTTTATTCCGCTCTGGGTGGCGCTGGTCAACCGCCGGCTGCCGACGAAAAAAGCTTTTTGGTGTATCGCCCTTGTCATCGCCGGCGTGGCGGTGCTGGCAAAAATAAATTTTCATTCGTTCAAGCTCGGCCGCGGCGAACTTGAAACACTTGCGGCTTCATTTATGTTCACCGGCCAAATTTTGTGCCTCGAACATTCGCGCTACGCGGCGAATCGTCCGTCCAGTTTTTCGACTGTGATGTTTGCCGGCATGACGCTGCTTTGCGTGCCGCTGGTGTGGGCGACCGCGCCAACGGCTTCGGCTTGCTTGCAAGCGTATGCCACGCTGCCGACGTGCGGATTTCTGGCGCTGCTGATTGTGCCCTGCACGTTGATGGCTTACCTGCTGATGAACTGTTGGCAAAAGTATGTCGCCGCCACCGAAGCGGGTTTGATTTATTGCATCGAGCCGGTGTGTGCGAGCCTGATGGCGTTGTTTCTGCCGGCGATTTTTTCCGCGTGGGCCGGGATCAGTTATCCGAACGAACAATTCACCCTGCGGCTGGTGCTCGGCGGCGGACTTATCACGGCGGCAAATGTGTTGCTGCAATCGCGGTGGTTGGAAAACCGGGCGTGAACCGCACGCAGTCGTGCCGTATCGCCACCGGTAATTGCGCTTCACTTCCGCCTTTTTAATTTTCCATTTTTCATTTTTAATTACCAAATGATTACGCGCTATTCCCGCCCCGAAATGCGGGCGATTTGGACCGACGAAAATAAACTCAAAATCTGGCTGCAAATTGAACTGCTCGCCAGCGAAGCCTTGGTGAAGGACAAAATTGTTCCCGCGAAGGATTTCGCGAAAATCAAAGCCGGTTGCGACAAGTGGTTCGCCGATTTGCCCGGCCTCGTTGCGCGGCAACGTGAGCTGGAGAAAGTTTTGAACCACGATGTCATTGGCTTCACCACCGCCGTCGCCGAGGTCATCAATGACAACGCGAGCCGCTGGTTTCATTTTGGTCTGACGAGCAGCGATGTGGGTGACACATGCTACGCCGTGCAGATGATGCAGTCGGCGGACATTTTGATTGCTGATGTGGAAAAACTTTTGCCGGTCATTGCCCGCCGCGCAAAAGAACACAAATTCACGCCGTGCATGGGCCGCAGTCACGGCATTCATGGCGAACCGACGACGTTCGGTCTGAAGATGGCGCTGATGCACGATGAATTTTCGCGTGCCTTGCGCCGGTTGATCGCGGTGCGCGATGTGGTTGCCGTCGGGAAAATTTCCGGCGCGGTCGGCACGAGCGCACATCTCTCGCCGCGCGTGGAGGCGTTCGTCTGCAAAAAACTTGGCATCGCGCCTGCGCCCATCGCCACGCAAGTCGTGCAGCGCGACATCCATGCGGAATTTCAACTCACGATGGCGCTGGTCGGCGCGAGTATCGAACGCTGGGCGGTGGAGTTCCGGCATTTGCAGCGCACGGAAGTTTTGGAAGCGGAAGAGCCGTTCACCAAAGGACAAAAAGGTTCGAGCGCCATGCCGCACAAACGCAACCCGATCACGTGGGAACGCCTCACCGGCCTCGCGCGTGTGCTGCGCGGCAACGCGATGGCGTCGCTGGAAAACGTCGCGCTCTGGCACGAACGAGATATTTCTCATTCGAGTGTCGAACGGATTATTTTCCCCGATTCCTGCACGCTGCTGGATTACATGTTCGGCCTGCTGACGCGTTTGATGGACGGCATCGTCGTCTATCCCGCGAACATGAAAAAAAATCTCGGTTTGAGTCTGGGCATGTGGAACAGCCAAACCATTCTGCTCGCGCTCATCAAAAAAGGTCTGACGCGCGAAGCTGCCTACAAGATTTGCCAGGACGCCGCGATGAAGACATGGGAAGTGAAGCATGCCGGCCGCGATGACGCGGATTTTGTCGAGCAACTGAAACTGGATTCCACCGTGGCGAAACTGTTCAAAGCGGGCGAACTCGAAAAACTCTGTTCGCTGGATTTTCATTTCAAGGAAGTGAACAACCGGTTCAAAAAAATTGGATTATGATTTGATATCGGAAATTCGTAACGGCTCCGTTTGTTTTGGCGTCTGTTTGCGGTAACTGATTTCCATGAAAAAAAATCGCATTTTTAACCGGCGCCAGTTTATAAAGACCGCCGCTATCGCGGGCGCGGCTCCGTTCATTTTGCCGGGTTCCGTTTGGGCGGCAGATACGGCGCCGAATAGCCGGCTGAACGTCGGTTTCATTGGCATTGGCAAGCAGGGCAATGGTCTGCTTGGCGCGTGTCTGCCGCGCAATGACATGCACGTCGTGGCGGTGAGCGATGTGGACACCACGCGCCGGAATCTTGCGAAGGAGAAGGTTTTGAACAGCTACGCCAAGAACGAGGCGGGAAGCGCGAAGGTTGTTTGCGACGATTACAGCGACTTCCGCGAACTGCTCGCGCGCAAGGACATTGATGCAGTTGTCATCGCCACGCCGGATCACTGGCACGCGCTGGTAGCCATCGCGGCGCTGAACGCAGGCAAGGATGTTTATTGCGAGAAACCCATGGCGCACACGGTGCTTGAAGGCCGCGCGATGGTGAAGGCGACACGGGCGAACAAACGTATTTTTCAAGTCGGCTCCATGCAGCGTTCGATGGGTGAATTTCGCGCCGCGTGCGAACTGGTCCGCAACGGTATCATCGGCACGGTGGCGAAAGTGGATGCGGCCGTCGCCGGGCCGCCGGTGTTTTGCGATTTGCCGGAGGAACCGCTGGAGCCCGGACTCGATTGGAATATGTGGCTCGGGCCTGCGCCGCTGCGGCCTTACAACTCCATCTTGAGCCCGCGCGGAATGCCCAAAGATTATCCGCAATGGCGGCATTATCGCGAATACGGCGGCGGCAAAGTCTGCGACTGGGGTGCGCACCATTTTGACATCGTGCAATGGGCGTTCGGCTATGACACCAGTGGCCCCGTGGAATTTTTTCCCGTCGCCGATCCGCAGGCGCAATCCGGCGTGCGCTGGCGTTATCCCAACGGCACGGAAGTCACGCATCAACCCGGCAACGGCATCACCTTCTACGGCGACAAGGGAAAACTTTACGTCAATCGCGGCAAGTTCGAGCTGTGGCTGGGCGGCCAGAAAAAATCCGACGCGATGGACGATTATTTACCACTACTCAAGGAACTGTTGCCCAAGGATGCCGTGCGGCTTTACCGCAGCACTAATCACATTACCGACTGGGTGAAGAGCATGCGCGCCCGCACCATGCCGTGCTGCGATGTGGAAACCGGCCAGCGCTCCGCCACCGTTTGCAATCTGGCAAACATGGTTTATTTCAGCGGCAAGGGCTTGAAGTGGAGTCCGGAAAAAGAAAATTTTACGGACGGCACGGGGGAAGCGAATTGGCTCACGCGCGAATACCGCGCGCCGTGGAAGCTGGCGTGAAAATCTTGCGCGGGGGACAAGCGCGCCGTTAAACACTTCAGTTGCCTATGCCCGGTGCAAAAAGTTTCCGGTTGCGGTCATCCTGCGGGTCGTCGGTGCGGGGATAATCCCGCCAGAGCCAGCGGAGCATTTCGGGGAGCATCGCGCCGCCTTGCTTGTTCGAGTGCGTGCCGATGCCCCAGCAGTAATTCAAATCGTAACCCTTCTCGGTCAGCGCGGCGGCCATCTTGATGTTCTGCGCGTGCCAATCCCATTTAGGATCGTAGGCCGTCGTTCCGCGCCGGGTGCCGCGCAGGTCGTTCAGGCCGTCTTGCAAAAAGATGCGGAGCGGCTTGTGGTCGGCGGCGCGGATGAGGTCGGGATAAACGTGTCCGCCGCGAATGTTCGTGAAACTGCCGATGGTGCTGATGACTTTGTGGAATTGATCCGGCCGCTGCCACGCGACGGTGAACGCGCAAATCGCGCCGCTGCTGGCGCCGGCGATGGCGCGGTCGTCGGGATTTTTGGAAAGGTTAAAATCTTTTTCCAGTGCAGGCAGGAGTTCGTTGACGATGAGCTTGGAGTAATCGGCGTTCAGTTCATTGTATTCCGTCGCGCGACCGTTGACGCCATCGCCCCAAACCGCGTCGGTGGCTTCCGGTTGCGCAGGGGTGTGGCCGGGGTTGATGAACACGGCTATGGTCACGGGCATTTCGCGACGGTAGATGAGATTGTCGAAAACATTCGGCACGCGATAATCGCCGTTCGAATTCAGGAACGCGTGGCCATCCTGAAAAATCATGAGGCAGGCGGCGTTGGTAGGCTGGTATTGCGCGGGAACGTAAATCCAATAGTGCCGCGTGGTGTTGGTGAACACCTCGCTGGCGAGCGTGAGCGGGCCGATGATTTTTCCGTGCGGCACGTTGGTGTGCGCTTGCGAGTCGGGGCCGAGCAGATAAACGTCGTCCGTCGGCGCGGAAAAGGTTTTGAGTGCGAACAGAGTGAGGCCCAGTGCGGCGTAAGTGCGGATAAATTTATGGCTCATGGCGAGTGGATTGGGATTCGCAGAATTAAGCCCGTTGCGCGGTGATGAGGCAAGCGCTTCCTGTCAAAAATGAATTCTGTTCGCTCGACTTTCGGGTGCAGAAAGTAAAAATTATTTCAAAATCATGCACACCCCCAATCCAAACCGTTACGACTCGCCCGCTTTTTACCGCCGCTGCGGACGCTCCGGCGTCCGGCTGCCGCTGATCTCGCTCGGCCTTTGGCACAACTTCGGCGCGGTGGATTCTTACGAAAACGCCCGCGCCATCGCCCGCCGCGCGTTTGACCTCGGCATCACCTGCTTCGATCTCGCGAACAATTACGGCCCGCCGGACGGTTCAGCGGAGGAGACGCTCGGGAAAATTTTACGCGACGACCTCGGCCAGTGGCGCGATGAGCTGATCATCACGACGAAAGCCGGTTACTACATGTGGCCGGGGCCGTATGGCGAATGGGGTTCGCGGAAATATCTGTTGTCTTCACTCGACCAATCGCTCAAGCGGATGGGGCTGCCGTATGTGGACATTTTTTATTCGCATCGCCCCGACCCCGACACGCCGCTGGAAGAAACGATGGGCGCGCTCGATTCCGCCGTCCGCAGCGGCAAAGCGTTGTATGCCGGGCTTTCCAATTATCCGCCGGCCGAAACGGCGCGCGCGGCGAAAATTTTGCGCGACCTCGGCACGCCCTGCCTCATTCATCAGCCGCGTTATTCCATGCTCGATCGCTGGGTGGAGCCGCAGTTGCTTGCCACGCTGGAAGCGGAAGGCATCGGTGCGACGGTGTTCTCGCCACTGGCAAAAGGTTTGTTGACTGACCGTTACTTCAAGGGCATCCCGTCCGATTCACGCATTGCGAAAGACCAGCGGTTTCTCCGCCCGGAACACGTCACGGATGAAGTTATCGCCAAAACAAAAAAGCTGAACGACCTCGCACATTCGCGCGGTCAGACGCTCGCGCAGATGGCGCTGGCGTGGGTGCTGCGGCACAAGGTGGTGACCAGCGCGCTCATCGGTGCGAGCAAGGTGCAGCAGGTGGATGATTGTGTAGGGGCGGTCAAAAACCTGAATTTCAGCGCGGAAGAGCTGGCACTGATTGAGACAATTCTGGCGAAATAAAAAACTGCCGCGATGTAAGTTGATCCTCCGTGAAAACGTTTATCATAGTGGTAATGGTCGTGGTGGCCGTTGGTTTTGTGGTGAGGATTCTGCGTCGGCGGGCGGGCGGGGGAGGTGAACGGCCGATTACCGCGCTGGTTTTTTTGCTGAAAGAACCGCGCAAGCTGGCCGACTGGCAGGTGCGGCAAATTGCGGCACAGGTGTTGGGTATGGAGTTCAAGATGGGTGAGACACCCGAGCCCAACACCATCATGGCGGTGGCCGCCGAAAAAATTCAGCCGTCATTGACGCCGGGGGCGGGCATGAGTTATCTCATCAACACGGGCAAAAATATTTTGCTCATCAATTCGTTCACGCGGCCTTACATGGATGACCCGGAGAAATATTCTGAAAGCATTTCCGACCTGCGCCTGCAGCGGGCAGTGGCTGGACACCAGGCATGGATTTCTGCCGACCTGTTCGGCGAGCCGGGCTCAAAATCGGAGCGCGAGGAAATTTACGCGGATTTGGGCCGGTTGCTCGCACCTTTTGCAGATGAGGATTGTCTGGCGCTGTATTGCCCAGAGTTGGAGCGCTGCAATGAATACGCGCCGGCGGTCGTGGAGCAACTCAAGTCCGGTCAGCCGCTGGAAATTTTTGACGCGCCCACGAATGCGCCCGTCGTGAACATCTCCGCCGATGATCCGCGCATGGTCGCCGCCGTGGCCGAAGCCCGCAGCCGCTGGCCGGAATTTGTGGCCGCGTTCCAGGCAGGCGTGGCCAGCCCGGAGGCACCCTTCATCGTCAAAGCGCGTTTCAGCGACGGCGAGAACGAGGAGTTCATGTGGGTTTCCGTGACGGGCATCGCGGGCGAAACCATCACGGGCAAACTGGAAAATTCACCGGCGGCGCTGACCAATGTGAAGCTCGGCGACGAGGTGAACGCGCAGCTTGCCGATATCAACGACTGGCTTTGTCAGCGCGGGGAGGAAACGATCGGGGGATTCACGGTCAAATTGATGTCGGAAAAATTCCACGGCACGGCCGAAACCGAAGACTGATTCGGTCACCGGATCGCCGGCCAATTCGTCAGCGAAAATTCCGTCAGTTGATAATCGCTGGCGAGATGGTTGTTTATCGAGAGCAGGTGCATCTTGGCATTGATGTCGGCGATTTGATACGCGTAATTCGGGCCGCTGCGCGCGGTCCAGTTATGCGAGACGAGCACCAGCCGGTTGCTGATGAGGAGCAGGACCGGGTTTGAGGAATCACCGCCGCGCACGACGAGGTTCCATTCTTTTGCCAGCCCGCCGGCGATGTTTTTTTCCGGGCTCCAGCACGCCAGTCCGGGCGAACCAAAATTCAATGACTGGCCGAACAGATAAAATTCCTGGTTCATGCCGATGCCCTGAAAAAAATTTGTGCTCGTGGCGGAAAGATAGTTTGTGAAATTCGCCGGCAGCACCGGCAGAAATCCAACGGACGCCGGCAGGTCTTCATCCAAAATCCCCACGGACGTGTCGCTGCCCACGTCCAACCGTTGCACGCCGTGGCGGTAGTGCACGACATTGTTCGTGTCCAGAAACGCCGCGAGAAACGCCTCCGGGTGCATGTGCGTGGCGCAGAGAAAATGGCGGGGCGAAACCATCGTCATCAATCCCTGGCCGCCGGGATAATTCGTAAAACCGATGGGCGTGGCGGGCAGTCCTTGCACATCGTGCAGCCAGCAGGTGCGCGACCACGCCGCGCCGGTGATGCGGTCGAGCCCCAGCGAATTCGGTGCGCGGAACGGCTGCAGGTCGGGCGGAATGGTGACGCGCGCGGCGGCGTTCGTGGCGAGATGTTCCGCGAGCGTCCCGGAAAAAACTTCGGCGGCGGAAATCGCTTTTACTCCGAGCAGTAAAAAAAACACAAGCATGGCCGGGATGATTTTCATTTGGTGGCAACTCCATTTCTGTTCATCTGGATTTTCTGGTCGCGGAACGTTGCGAGAAAATAAAACAGCACGCCGATGATCACCAGCGTCAACCTGCCCCAGAACCACGGCCAATGCGTGCCGGTGCTTTTAGTGCAGGCCGCGAACCACCAGCCCGTGCCGAGATAGCCGATGAGGTTGCCGAAGCCGCCGTTCATCAGCGTCAGCAGCGCCTGCGCCCGCGCCCGCCACGCCGGGTCAATCTGCTGGTCGAGGTAAATCTGCGCCGTGATGAACACCAGCACGAACGACGCGCCGTGCAGCGCGATGCCCAGCAGCAGAAATCTTTCATCATTCATCGCGCTTAAAGCGAACCGCGCCACGCCGATGCCCAGGCCGCAGGCGAAGACCCATTTCAATCGCCAGTGATGCAGCATCCACGCCAGGCTGAACATCGCAATGATCTCCGTCGTCTGCGCCAAACTCATCCACGCGCTCGTGCGCTCGTAACCGAGTTCATGCAACTGCGTCGGCGCGTAGGGATAAAAGGCGCAGAGCGGGATGTTGAACAGCGTGGTCATCAGAAACACCACGCGCGTCTCGCGGTTCTTCAACAGCGTGAGCGCATCGAGGCCCAGCCGTTCGCGCCACGAAAGATTTTCCGCCGCCGCCGGCATTTCCAGCGTGGGCAGAAAATAAGTAAACGCCGCCACCAACAGCCAGACTACAGCGCCGAGGTATCCGGCATAGGCCGAATGATCCAGCGCCAGCGCGCTGACCAGCAGCGCGCCGCCCATCCAGCCGAACGTCGCCAGCGACCGGATGGGGCCGTATTCTTTTTTGGCATCCGCCAGCCGCGCCAGCACGATGGCCGTGGAGATGCTGAACATCGGCGAGTAAAAGAGATAAAAAATTTGGATGAGGCCTAGCACCAGCCAGCGGTTCAATTCAAATTTCAGCGCCGTGCTGATGCCCGCCATCAGCACCGCCGAGGCGACGGCCAGCCAGCGCAAGACTTTGGCCGGCGGCACATGCCGGTCGGCCATCGCGCCAAAAATCAACGGGGAAATGAACGCCGCCACCGCCAGCGAGGCAAAGGCGTAGGGCTTGATCTCATGCAGCCCGTGCGCGTCCAGAATCGGGCCGAGCGGCACGAACCAGATGGCCATGCCGGCCGCCTGGATGAAAAATAAAATCATCAGCTCGGCGTATTCGGCTTTGCGCAGCGTTCCCAACATCGGCGCGGATGATAAACAAACGTGAAAAAAATAAAAGCGCGCAACCTTGTGACGGCACGCTAAGCATTCCCAAAATAACTTGTAGTCAGCCAAAGCTGCCGGCCTTTCTGCCTTAAAATTCTGTGAATCCGGTTAATTCTGTCTAAAAGATTTCCCTCCCCGTCGTCGGAAAATCTTCTTTTTCCCAAACCAGATTATTCCGCGATAAATCCAGATTATGATTCACCAAAACCAAATCATCCCGCCACGATTCCAAGTCATCCCCGGCCGATCCATGACTTGGATTTGCCGATTCCAGATTATGTTCCGGCAAAACATGATTATGGCTGGCCGAAACATCACTATGTTTGCTCAAAACATGACTATTCCCCGCCGATTCCAGACTATAAATCCGCGAAACATAACTATGTTTTAATCAATCATGACTATGTTTTGACGATTTTAAGTCTAAAACCGGCGATTTTGATTAAAAAACCCCGTTTTGACCGTTTTGGCCGGTTGGGAAGGCGAAAAGGCCACCCGCTGGCAATGACCTGCGGTGTTTGCCCCAATCCACCTTACGCCCTGCCGCAGGTAGGGACGGACCGCTGGGCCGTCCCCGCCCGCGCTTTCCTTTTCTTGGCGGGCGGTTTTTGGGATTCCGCTGGCTTAAAACAGGGAAGCGCCAGCGGAAGGACGCCGCCGCGCAGCGTCCCTACCGGTGACTGTTTTGGCCGGTTGGGAGGGTTAAATGACTGCCCGCTGGTCGTGACGGATACACGCTGGCGGTGGTTCGCCCACGCCCCCAAGAACCGGCGGCGCCGCACCTCCTGACCTGCTCCCGCAAGCGCAACTTGGGATTGGGCACCAAGCCCTCAACTGCGGTTTTCTGCAGTGACATTTCACCCCGAAGATTTTCCAAACCCCCTTGCTTGACAGGGAAAAAACCCTCAACTAAGGTCAAAATCAATGAAAGTGATAAACCACACTTTTAAGGGTTAATATTACTGTTAGGCGGCTATGCGCACATCCATCATCATTCTCACGCTTCTGGTTTTAATCAGCGGATGTTCCGAGCGATGTTTCCGCCAAAGCGGGTCGTCAGCCATGTCACCGACCATCCAGCCGAATGAGAGCGTCGTCGCCGATATGTCTGCGTTTCGTAAGAGTGAGCCGCAGCGATGGGATGTTGTCGTGTTCCACCCTCCACCGAAAGAGACATTGACGCAGCCGCAGGAGATTTGGGTCATGCGAGTTATCGGCCTTCCAGGAGAGAGTTTGGAGATTCGAGCCGATGGTATTTACATTGATGGAAAACGCGAAGCACAGCCCGACAGGTTGGCAGGTATTCACTACGATGCTAGTATTCCCCACTCACCCTTCCCAGTTGTTTCTTATCCATATAAAATTGCAGCCGACACGTATTTCCTAGTCGGTGACAATACCACGAATTCATTCGACAGCCGCTTTTGGGGTGCGTTGCCGAAGCAGAGCATTTTAGGTAGAGTGAGAGACAAATGACGCCACCTAACCATTCGCCGGAGCCAACCGCCGTTGGCGCTGGCTGCCACCGTGCTACGGGTTCCGCTGTCGCGGTTCACGCCGGGTGGCAGTCTGCTAAGACTCGGCGGTGGCTCAGGTTTGGTCGTTAGGCTTCATCGCACACCAAACCAAATGCGCGGCAACAAACAGCCGGAGAAAAAGATGACGCTCGACGGGATGTTCGTAGTTGCTGTCGCCGTCGTTGGGTGCTTTTTCGGATTGGTCCTTGAAACTTGGTGGATCTTGGTAGTTGGAGTTTCAGTTATGGCAGGTGTTTATGTGACCCGAAAGCAGCCCTGGCACTTTCTATCGAAAATGCGCCCGGACTCTATAAAGCGAGGCATGTTAATTGCCTGGATTGCAGTGGCCTTGCTCGGTCTGTTCCTTGTCGGTTGGGCAGTTCGGTTTTATACCCGTGCGGGGGGCAGCTATTTGGCGATTCCAGAAATCGTTGGTATAATTGGCATCTGGATGGCCATTCAAGGCATCGCCAAAGTGCGGCGACTCAACAAGAAGACTCCCCCAGACGAAGAGGCCTAACCACTCGCTGGAGGTCCTTGCGGACGGCCACCTAGCCGATGGCGCTGGCTGCCACCGTGCTACGGGTTCCGCTGTCGCGGTTCACGCTGGGTGGCAGTCTGCTAAGACTCGGCGGTGGCTCAGGTTTGGATGTTAGGCGGCTCGCGTGACAACAAAAACAAAACACACAAACATTATGACACCAGACAGACTTGTTGATTGGGCTATTTCGATTACCATCTGCCTTATTATTCTCAGCATCACGGGGATTCAGGATTGGATTGCCAAGCTATTCGGCAGCAAATACTCCAAGAAAGAGTTGGAAGCAAAAGTTGCTTCCCTGGAAAGTCGCATCGAGCAGTTAGAAAAAAGGCCATGAGATTATTTACGCCGTTTAGTTTCACATTTGTAGTGCGACAAAAGGGTGGTTGTTCGTAGTAGACTTCGTTGGGGGTCTTGAGGCCTAATCTTAGGCGAGGATGAGGAGGAGCCGGCTTAAGATTAGGAAATGACCGGCTGAATTCACGCATTGCAGAAGCGGGAATGGCGTGATATTTTGGCGGCAAAATGTTCGACGACGATTCTTCCAACAAAAAGCCCGCTGATAAAAAATCGGCTGGCGACGGCGGTGGTTTCAAAATTCCCACGTTCACGCTGCTGGCGTGGGCGGGCATCATCGCGGCCACAGTCGCGCTGGTGGCCATGCGGGGGCGGATGCCCACTTCGGAGGCTAAAGAAATCCAGCAATCGGAATTTCTGGCGCTGTTTCAGTCGAACTTCGTCGCCCATGCCAAGATTAATCTGGGCAACCAGACGTCGCAACTGACGCCCATCACCGGCACGCTATTCAAGGCGGACAAGGACGGCAAGCCGACCAAGGAAGAAACTCGGTTTTCCGCGCCGAATGTTTTGCTCACCCAAAAAATGCTCGATCAGTTGCTCGTTTCCGACCGGATTGAAGCGACGTCGCCGAACGTCATGGTGCAAAATGTCATCTGGGGTATCGCGCCATTTTTGATTCTCGGCGTGTTGTTCTGGTTTTTCTTCATCCGCCAGATCAAAGCGGCGGGCAAAGGCGCGTTGAGCTTCGGCAAGAGCAAGGCGAAGATGCTCGCCAAGGAACGCAACAAGACGACGTTCAAAGACGTCGCCGGCGTGGAAGAAGCGATGGAGGAAGTTTCCGAGCTCGTGGACTTCTTGAAAGATCCGAAAAAATTTCAGCGCCTCGGTGGCCGCATTCCGAAAGGCGTCTTGATGATCGGACCGCCGGGAACCGGCAAAACGCTTTTGGCCAAAGCCATCGCGGGCGAGGCGGACGCGGCGTTCTTCAGCATCAGCGGTTCGGACTTTGTGGAAATGTTCGTCGGCGTGGGCGCCAGCCGCGTGCGCGACATGTTTGAACAGGCGCGCAAGAGCACACCGTGCTTGATTTTCATTGATGAAATTGACGCCGTCGGTCGTTCCCGCGGCCACGGCCTCGGCGGCGGCAACGACGAACGCGAACAGACGTTGAATGCGTTGCTCGTGGAGATGGACGGCTTTGACACGCAGGAAGGCATCATCATCATCGCCGCAACGAATCGTCCCGATGTGCTCGATCCCGCGCTGTTGCGTCCCGGACGCTTTGACCGTCAAGTCACGGTGAACCTGCCCGATGTGCGCGGACGCGAAGCGATTTTGAAGGTTCACGCCAAGAATGTGAAGCTCGCGCCGAATGTGGATTTGTCCATCATCGCGCGCGGCACGCCCGGCTACTCCGGCGCGGAGCTGGCCAATTTGTTGAACGAAGCTGCGTTGCTCGCCGCGCGCACGAACAAGAAATCCGTGGATCAATTGGAATTGGAAGAAGCGCGCGATAAAGTCCGCTGGGGCCGCGAACGTCGCAGTATGGCAATGTCCGACGAGGAAAAACGCGGCACGGCCTGGCACGAAGCCGGCCACGCGCTCGTCAACGTGCTGCTCAAGCACACGCATCCGCTGCACAAGGTCACGATTATTCCCCGCGGCCGCGCGCTGGGTGTGACGATGATGCTGCCGAAGCAGGATATCTTGAGCCAGCGCAAGAAACAGTTGGTGGATGATCTTGCGGTGGCGATGGGCGGACGTATCGCCGAAGAGATCATCACTGATGACATCTCCTCCGGCGCGTCTGGCGATATCCAGATGGCCACGCAAATGGCCAAGGCCATGATCATGCACTGGGGCATGAGCGACAAATTGGGCAACGTGCTTTATGGCGACAGCGAGGAATATGTTTTTCTCGGACGCGACATGAAGCGTTCCAAGGAATACAGCGAAGAAACCGCCAAGGCCATTGACGCCGAAGTGAAACGCTTGGTGGACGACGGTTACAACACCGCCAAAAAATTGATTGATGAGAACCGCGACAAGCTGGAAATCATCGCCAATAGTTTGCTGGAATACGAAACCCTCGACGGCGCGCAGGTGGCGGACATCGTGCGCACCGGAACATTTACGCCGCCGCCCAAGCCGCCGGTGGATCTCAAGCCGATGATGGGCGCGCCCGCCGGCACGCCGTTGCCGGAAACACCGCCCAAGCCCGCACCGCCGAAATTGCCCGGTGGCCTCGGCACACCGGCACCGGCGCCTGCCGGCTGATTTTTCAGCCGCAAAAAGGCGCAAAAACTCACAAAATTAAAAACAAAAAAAGGACAGGCGTTTGCCTGTCCTTTTTCGCGCAACTTTGCAGCAGAAATTTATTCCGCAGATTTTTCCAGCGACTTCAAATCTTCCGAGAGAAACTGCGCCACATCCTTGAATCGTGCGACGTTGTCCGGATTCATCGCCATCAGCGTCTGATGGGCTTCAAGGCTAGTCCGGGTGATTTGTTCATGCGTGGGGTTGATGGATGCCGGCTCGCAGATCTTCGCATCATCCGGCATTTCCACCGCGCCGTTTTTCAGCCGGAACAAATGCACCGCGCCGAGATTTTCCAGCAGTTCGCTCACCCGCGTCGTGGCGTTGAGCAGTTCGATGCCAAGTTCAGCCGGGGCGCCCTTGGGGTTGAGTTTCATGCCGAAGCCGGCGAGCACACCAAGAAACGTGCTGTCCATCAGCACGCAATCCGTGAGATCAATGACGAAGTGCTTGTAGCCTTTTTCTGAAAGCCCGCTCAAGACCGCCCTAAAATCCGGGCTGCTCGCAAAGTTCGCCCGCCCGGCGATGCGGAGGCACGCGGTTTTTTTCCCGACCAGCACTGACAGATTGGCTGATGACATTTTGGTTCTGTTAAATATTTAAGCCGCGACCGGTGATGGCGTTACAATTTGCACGAGCGCCTGCTGGAGCACGAGCGCCTCGTCCAGCCCGCTGCTCACCAGTCGCTGGTTGCAGCGCAGCAAAACTTCCAGCGCGTTCACCAGTTCAGACGAGGTGTATTTTCTGACCTGCGGCAGCGCTTTGTAAAGCACATACGGATTGGTGGCGAGCGGATTAAATTTCTTTTCCGCCGGCATTTTGTCGGCGGGAACGCGTTCCAGTTGCGCCTTGAAGGAATTGTAATCGCGCGGTTCCTTGATCCAGCCTTCGCGCATCATCTCCTTCAGAAACAGCAGTGCGCGCACCTTGGTGGTCAGCCCGTAGAGCAGGCCGATTTCTGACTTATCCTTGTTGATCTTTGCGCGGATTTCCCAAAGTTCTTCATCCAGGCATTTTAACAGCGCGGGCAGGTTGCGGTCGCCCAGCGCGTCGCCCAGCGCAAACGCTCGCGCTGACTTATTGAGCGGGCAAATCTGCGTTACATCCGCCAATTCAATTTTGTTTCGGCCGCCGATTGATACGCAAAGTTTCTCCACTTCATTTTCCAACTGGCGGGCGCTGCTGCCGGCGCGCTGCATCAATTCCATGAGCGCTTCGCGCGAAATATCCTTCTGCCGAACTTTGAGCGCGTTGCGCGCGGCGATTTGCGCGCGGTCCGCCCAGTCCTTGTCGTCCAGCGACCAAGCGGCAAACAATTCCACCGTGCCGATTTTATCCAGCGTCTTGAAAAATGTTTTCCGCTTGTCCACTTTGCCGGCGCTTATCAGCAGGCGGACGTTCTGCCATTGAAAATTTTTCAACTCCTCGGAAACTTCCGCCAAGGTTTCCGTCACCGCTGCCGCCGAAGCTGTGCGGTCCTCGCCGAGAAAATTACAGTCGCGCAGCCAGACGACTTTACCGCCGCCGAAGAAGGGCAGGGTGTTTAATGCCTCGCGGAGTTTGCCGAGCACGGTCAGCGCATCGCCGCTATTGCTGGCGGTGGCCTCGATGATTTCGTGATCCATGCCGCCGAGTTCCACCGACCATTCGGTGAAAATTTGTTTTGCGCGCAGCTTGACGGCCAGATCGTCATCGCCAAAGACCAGCGCGAGCGGGTTGGGAGTTGCGGCGGGCATTTCAATCTGACTCTTCGCCGGACTCATTCATTTTTTCCAGCACGGAACTCATGTCTTCGACCGACTCAAAAAGTTTGGCGGAAACAAACACCGGTTTTTTCTGCGCCGCGGCCAGCGCAAGGCAATCGCTGGGGCGCGCATCCAGCTCCACGATTTTCCGTTCGGTGTGCAGCTCGTTTTGCTGCTGTAAAATCAGCCGCGCGAAGTAGGTGGAATTTTTCAGGTCGGTGATGATGACGCGCTCGACGTTGATGCCGAAACCTTGAAAGACTCGGTTGATAAGGTCGTGTGTGAGCGGACGTTCCTTCGGTGTGTCACGCAGAAACATCCCGATGACCGCGCCCATCTGGGGCTCGACCTGGATGACAAAAACCTTCTGGTCATTGCCCACAAACAGCGCACAACTGTTGTTGGCCGGCAGGATTCCGCGGATTTGAACGGGCACGACTTCGGTTTTCACCCTGCAAGTTTAAGCCGCCAAAGCGAAATGACAAGTCCGCTCAAATTGGTCGAGATTGGGTTTTTGGCTGTCCCTTCACTCACTTCCGTAATCGGCATAATCCCATAATTTAGATTTAGCGGGCTGGTTGGCGCGGATTTCGCTGGTAATCACCCGCCAACGATTTATTTTTTAACTATGATTGCTGCAACCGTCCAGAAAACGACGCCATGGTGGCAGAACCTGTCATTCAATTGGTTTGACGTGGTGCTGGTGGCAGTGCTGGCGTTTGGCTTCTGGCGCGGTCGCAAGCGGGGCATGAGCCGCGAGGCGCTGCCGACTTTGATGTGGCTGGCGGCCGTCATTGGCGCGGGTCTGGGGTGCGAGGCGCTCGGCGAAATTGTCCAAAAAACGGGCTACGTAAAACAAATCGTCGGCAAATCATTCAATGACCGCACAGTGTCGTTTATGGTCAGTTATCTCGCCATCTGCATGGGGGTGATGATTGTCTATTCGTTTCTGGCAAAAATTTTTCGGGAAAAAGTTTCCGGCAGCAATGCTTTTGGCGGCGGCGAATATTATCTGGGAATCATTTCGGGGATTATTCGGTATGCTTGTATCACCCTGTTTTTTTTGGCGTTGTTGAATGCGCCGTTCTATTCGGCGGCTGAAATCGCTGCTGACAAGGCTTACAAGAATCGCTGGTATGGCGGTGGTATGAAAGATTACAGCGGCGATTTCATTCCGAGCATGGCCGAAATCCAGACGGGCGTCTTTAAAAAGTCGCTGATGGGGCCGTTCGTCAAGGACAACCTGGGCATGCTGCTCATCAACGGCACGGTGCAGGTCAAAAAAGCCTCCGACGGCGTGCATCGTTGATCGCAGCACATGGCCGGCTTCCTCTCTCCCGCCACGCGCGAACAAATCCGCGCCGCCAGCGACATCGTGGACGTCATCGGCTCCTACCTGCCGCTGAAAAAGAACGGCGCAAACTTCACCGCGCTCTGCCCGTTTCACAAGGAAAAATCTCCGAGCTTCAACGTCAATCCGCACAAGCAAATTTTTCACTGCTTCGGCTGCCACAAGGGCGGCGATGTTTTCACCTTCGTCAAAGATTACGAGAACATCGGTTTCATGGACGCCGTGCGGCGGCTCGCAGAGCGCGCGAAAATTCCTCTCGAATTTGAGAACACGCCCGGCGCGCAGGAATCGCGGCATCTCAAAGACCAGTTGTTGGAAATCCACGACCAGCTCGCGACGCGCTGGCAAAACTGTCTCGCCAATGAAGCCGCCGGGCAAGTAGCGCGTGATTATCTCGCCAAGCGCGGCGTCTCGGCGGATGCGATAAAACTTTTTCGCATCGGTGCCGCGCCGGAACTTTGGGATGACACGGTGAACTGGGCGAAGAGTAAAAATTTTCCGATTGAAATCGTCGAGCAAGCCGGACTCATCATCAAAAAAGAGGAAGCTGGTCGCCACTACGACCGTTTTCGTGGTCGGTTAATGTTTCCAATTTGCGACGAGCAGGGCCGGGTGGTTGCGTTCAGCGGACGGGTTTTGAGCGGGGACGAAAAAACGGCGAAGTATGTCAACTCACCGGAGACGCCGATTTTCACCAAGAGCAAAATCTTCTTCGGTCTCGACAAATCCAAACGCGCGATTCTCGATGCCGGTTACGCGATTATTTGTGAAGGCCAGTTGGATTTGATCGCCTGCTTCATGGCTGGTGTGCAGAACATCGTTGCCCCGCAAGGCACGGCGTTCACCGACCAGCACGCTCGGATCATCAAACGCTACGCCAACGAGGTTGTGCTGTGTTTCGATTCCGACAACGCCGGGCAAAATGCGATTGTGCGTTCACTCGACCATCTGCTCGCGGCGGAACTCGCCGTGCGTGTGGCTGTCGTGCCTGCGCCGCACGACCCGGACAGCTTCATCAAAAATTTTGGCGGCGAGGCATATCGCCAGCTTGTCGAGAATGCGGAAGGTTTTTTTGATTACCTGCTAAAGCGCCTTTGCGCCACGAACGACGCGGCAACGGACAAGGGGCAGCTCGCTATACTGCGCGGCATGGCTGAGGCTTTGCACAAAACAAATAATTCCGTTTTGCTCGACACCCACGCGCAAAAAACCGCGCTACGTCTCGGCGTGGCCGTGGATGCGGTGCGCAAGGAATTTTCCAAGGTCAAGGCCGCACCGGCTTATGTTCGCACGGAGGACAATGGCCCGGACGATTCTGTTCTCGCTGGTGAAGTTGAGGCTGAAACCCTCGGCCGTCCCGCGAATAACGAACTCCATCTGTTGAAAATTTTATTTCTTCACGAAGACCTTGCGCCGTGGCTTGCCGCGCATCTGGACGTGAACTGGCTCGCACATCCGTTCGTGCGGCAGATCGTGGCGGCGCGTCTGACTGCGTGTGAACACGAGCTTTGGCGCACGCTGGCGGAATTTTTAGACGGGCTGGAACCACCCATGCTCCGCAGCCTGGTTACCGAGGCTGTGGCCGACGGTCGTCCGTTGTCGAACGCTGACCGGCAACTCGCTGACGTGACGCTGAAGTTGCGCAACCAGTTTTTTGACCAGCAGATTGCCGCTCTGACTCACAAGGCTGGCACACCGGAAATGAATGACGAGGCGCGCATGGAATGTCTCCATGAGTTGCAACGGGTGAAGCAACAGAAGCGTTTGCCGCTGTCGCCACTGGAAAAGTAAAAACGGCGCCATCCATTTTTGGACGGCGCCGTTTGTTTTTGCGGAAAATTATTTCGCGCCCTGATCAATCCATGCGCGAACGAGGCCGATTTCTTGGGGCGTGAGCGTCTTGGCTCCGGCTTTGTTGGGCGTGGGCGGCATCCATTCATCGCGTTCACCGGTCGCGTGGGAGATACTCTTCACAATGAAGCTCTTCGCGCTGTCTCCGACGGTGACGATTTTTCCAGCTTTGGTTCCCTTGAGCGCGCCTTCGAGCGTGTCCATGTGCAGCCGGGCTTTCGCGCGGTCGCCGCTATGACATTTCACACAGTTGGCGTCGAAAATGGGCTTGATGTCGGTGGCATAGGTCACGTCCTTCTTGTCGGACGCCGGCGGCAGCTTGGTATCGGCACCACTGGCGGCCAGCGTGACAGTGAAAGCCGCAGCCATGGCTGCGAGCGTGAATTTGGTCAGGTTCATTGATGTTTTTGGTTTGGTTTGATGACGGTCGGCAATTAAGACGCCACAACCGAGTAAAAGGTTCAACAAAATTCTTCGTCAATTGACGCGGCTTGCAGTCCTCTGGCAACTCCGCCAACTTGGGCGCGTGAATAATGAAGATTTTTCCGCTGCCGCGCTGGTTTTGCTCGGGCACGGAACGTCCTTGAACGACCAGTCCGCTGCGCCCGTGCTCCAGCACGTCGCGGAGTTGCGACGCCGGAACATTTTCCGCGAGGTCCGCGCCGCGTTTTGGAAACAGGAGCCGCAGGTCAAAAAAGTTTTGGCCGAACTCACCGCGCCAAGAATTTTCATCGTCCCGTTTTTTATCAGCGAAGGCTATTTCAGCACGGAAGTGATCCCGAAGGAACTTGGCTTTCCCACTGTTCCATCTTTCATCCTCCATCCTCCATCCTCCTGGCATTACTGCCTGCCCGTGGGCTCGCATAACTTAATGACCACGGTGATTCTCGCCCGCGCCAAGGAGGTTCTGGAAAAATTTCCGTTCCCGCGCCCGCCAAAAATTTCCGACACCACGCTGCTCATCGCCGGGCATGGCACGGGGCGCAACGCCAATTCGCGCAAAGCCGTCGAGCGGCAGGCGGACTTCATTCGCGCGTTGAAAATTTTCGCCGAGGTGGGCGCGGTATTCATGGAAGAAGCGCCCTTTATCAAAGGCTGTCACGAGACGGTGAAAACGAAAAATATTGTGGTCGTGCCATTTTTTATCAGCGATGGGCTGCATGCGGTCGAGGACATTCCCGTGCTGCTCGGCGAGCCGGAACGGATCGTGAAAGAACGCCTTGCCGCGGGCCAGCCGACGTGGCGCAATCCCACCGAACGCGGCGGGAAATTAATTTGGTATGCACCATCCGTCGGCACCGAACCGCTGCTGGCGGAGGTGATTTTGCAGCGCGTCCGCGAGGCTTGTGGGAGTCGAGGTGACGAGACGCAAACTACTTTTTATTAGAGACCACGCGCGTCGCCACCTCCAATCAAATTATGAAAAAGCTCCGCATCGGTTTCCTGAGCACCGCCGGCATTGGTCGGAAAAACTGGAAGGCCATCTTGAATTCTGGAAACTGCGTCGTCGCCGCCGTCGCCAGCCGCGATGTGCAGAAAAGCCGCGCCTTCATTCGCGAATGTCAGGATGAAAACGCCTTTGACTTCATCCCCGACGCGCTCGGCAGCTACGAGGAATTGCTCGTGGCGAAAAACGTTGATGCGATTTATCTGCCGGTTCCAACCGGACTGCGAAAAGATTTTGTCATCCGCGCCGCGCAGCACGGAAAGCATGTCCTCTGCGAAAAACCGTGTGCTGTGAACCTCGCTGAACTGGAAGCAATGCTCGCGGCCTGTAAAAATAACTCCGTGCAATTTCTCGACGGCGTGATGTTCATGCACAACATCCGCCTGCCAAAAATTCGCGCGGTGCTCGATGACGGTCAGAGTGTCGGCCAGATCCGCCGCCTTGCCTCGGCGTTCAGTTTTTATCCCGGCGAGGAATTTTTTGGCACGAACATCCGTGCGAACGGCGATCTGGAACCGACTGGCTGCCTTGGCGATTTGGGTTGGTATTCCATTCGTTTTTCGTTGTGGGTGCAAAACTGGCAGTTGCCAGAAAGCGTCACCGGCAAAATTCTTTCGCAGTCGGAAAACTTGGCGGGCCGGCCGTCATCGCCGACGGAATTTTCCGCCACGCTGAATTATCCGGGTGGCGTGACGGCGGAATTCTATTCCTCATTTCTCGCTGCCAAACAGCAGTGGTTTTTTGTCAGCGGCCAAAAAGGCTGGCTGCGCCTGCCGGATTTTGTGCATCCGTTTAACGGCTACGAACCGACATTCGAGGTGAATGAAAAATCCATTGTCGTTTCGGGTGGGGTGAAATGCCCGCCTGCCGCCGATCCACTGGCGTTCGGTCATCCCACCGCGCAGGACACGCGGATGTGGCGTAATTTTGCGACCCAGATTTTTTCCGGCAAATTGAACGACGACTGGCCGATGTGGGCGCTGAAGACACAAAAAGTTTTAGATGCGTGCCATGAATCCGCAAAACGAAATGCGCCGGTCAAAATTTCTGTATGATCGAGTGGTGGCAAATCGCGCTGTTGTTCGCCACCGGCCTTGTGGCTGGTTTTGTGGATACCATTGCGGGTGGCGGCGGGCTGCTGACGCTGCCGATTTTGCTGAACATTTGTCCTGACCCGAAAATTGCCCTCGGCACCAATAAGCTCCAGGCCACGTTCGGCTCGACCAGCGCGACATTTCATTTTGCCCGTGCTGGCGCTTTGAATTTGCGCGAAGTTCGCCGCGCCTGTCTGCTGGCATTTCTCGGCTCGCTCATCGGCACGTTGCTGGTGGCGCAGGTGGATCCGCGCCGGCTAAAACAATTTCTGCCGCTGCTACTGTTTGCCGTGGCGGTTTTCGTGTGGCTCCGTCCGCAGCTGGGTGAAAAAGACATTCATCCGCGGCTTTCGCGCGTGAAGTTTGATTTCATCTTCGCATTCGGCATCGGCTTTTACGACGGCATTCTCGGCCCCGGCACGGGAACTTTTCTGGCGCTGGCCTTCATGCTCGGCCTCGGCTTGAACCTCACCAAAGCCACCGCCAACACCAAGGCGCTCAACTGGGCGAGCAATGTCGCGTCGCTCGTCGTCTTTGCGCTCGCGCAAAAAATCTGGCTCGCGGCTGGTCTTGTCATGGGCGCCGGACAGATGATCGGTGCGCGGCTCGGCAGCCGCATGGTCATTACGCGTGGCACAAAATTTATCCGCCCGGTTTTTCTTGCAATGGTAACGCTCATCACGCTCAAGATGATTTATGACAACTGGCTGAAGTAGGTGCCTTAAATTTTTTGCAGCTTCGCGTATTTCATGGTTTATCAAATCTGGGATTTCGCTATCCTGCGCCGGTGCAGTTTCAGAAAATTTCCATCATCGGCGTCGGTCTGCTCGGCGGCTCCATCGGGCTGGCCGTCAAACGCCATCGGCTCGCGCGTGAAGTCGCGGGCTACGTCCGCCGCGCGTCCAGTTTGAAGGATTGCGAGCGCGCCGCCGCCGTGGACTACGCCACGACCGATTTGCTCGCGGCGGTTTCAAATTCCGACTTGGTAATTCTTTGCACGCCGCTCGCGCAGATGCGTTCACTCGCGCAACAATTTCTTCCCGCGCTCAAACGCGGCGCGATTGTCACCGACGTTGGCAGCGTGAAGGCGGAGGTTGTGCGCGAACTGGATTCGCTCCTGAAAAAAAACGGCGCGCATTTCGTCGGCAGTCATCCGATGGCCGGCGCGGAAAAAACCGGCGTGCTGGCGGCGCGGGAAAATCTTTTTGAAAACGCCGTCTGTGTTTTGACGCCCACCAAAAAATCTAACGCCGCCGCCGTTCGCAAACTGGATTTATTTTGGAAATCGCTCGGCGCACGCACGCTGCGGCTGGACGCGGCGCAGCACGATTTGCTGGTGAGCCGTTCCAGCCATTTGCCGCACGTCGTCGCGGCGACGTTGGCGGGTTTGGTTTTGAATCCTGCCGCCGTCAAAACGCAGGCAGGGCTTTGCGCCACGGGATTTCGCGACACCACGCGCATCGCCTCCGGCTCGCCGGAGATGTGGCGCGACATCACACTGGCGAACCGGAAAAACATCTCGCAGTCTGTGGACGCATTCATCACCGAGCTAAAAAAATTCCAGTCGGCTTTGAAATCGGGAGGTGCGGACGCAGTCGAAAACTTTTTCGCTTCGGCTAAATCCCGTCGCGATAAATGGTGTTCCAAACCAATCTCCATTTCTTCTGAATAATTCGCGATGGCGCTTCCTGATTTAATCGAAATTGTCCCGCTCGACAAGCCCGTGCGCGCGGAAATTACCGTGCCCGGTTCCAAGAGCATCACGAATCGTGCGCTGATTCTGGCCGCGCTCGCGGAGGGCGAGGTGACGCTTAAAGGCGCGCTGTGGAGTGAGGACACACAGATCATGGTCGAGTGTCTCAAGGAACTTGGCTTTGCGGTGAACGTGGTGCCAGACCCGGATGAACTTTGTAACCGCACCATCACGGTGAAGGGGCAGGGCGGGGTGGTTCCGCCTGGTGGCACGGAGGCGGAGCCGCTGGATTTGTTCGTGGGCAATGCGGGCACGGCGGCGCGTTTTCTGGCGCCGTTTCTCTGTCTCGGCAGCGGCGTGTATCGGTTGCACGGCGTGAAGCGGATGCACGAACGTCCGCAGGCGGCGCTGTTTTCGTCATTGCGCGAACTCGGCTACCGCGTGGAATCCGAGCAGGGCAATGACAAGTTGCCCGTTAGAATTAGCCACAGAGACACAGAGCGCACGGAGAAAGAAGCATCCGGCTCTGTGTCCTCTGTGCCTCTGTGGCAAAAGAAAAAATGTCGAGTAAGTATTGAGGAAAGCTCGCAGTTTGCGTCAGCGCTGCTGCTCGCGGCCAAACACGGCGGATGGGAAATTGAAATCGTTGGCGAGAACGCGGATGAATCGCCGTATGTAGCCATGACTTCCAAATTGATGGAAGTGTTTCCGAAAAACGGCGGCACGTTTCAAATCGAACCGGACGCGAGCAGCGGGAGTTATTTTTGGGGCGCTGGCGTTATAGAAAACGTGCAGTTGGCAGTTTTGCCTGACAATTATCAATCTGGAGAAACCTATTGGCATTTGAATGTCAGAGTTTCAAACTGGCCAGACTCTGGCTGGCAATTTGATCAAGGTTTTCCATCCAAAATGTATTCGTTGGCTTTGACCATCCCCCAATTTGGAGGAATTTTGTTTGAAGGTCTGCCTGAAAAGTTTGGTTCTAATTGGATGGAAAGATCAGATGTCATGGCCGCTTTGAAAGAAAGTTTGGTGCCACAATCCGCCATCTCAAGGCAAACAAACCTCGGCGACAGTATTATGACAGCCATTACTCTGGCATCATTATCGTTCACAGAAAATGTTTTCACCGACCTCGGCCGCCTGCGCGTGCAGGAATGTGAGCGCGTCGTTGCGTTGCGGACGGAGTTGACCAAGTGTGGCGCGAAGGTTGTCGAGGAAGGTGAAACGTTGACCACTTTTCAGGCCAAACTGCACGGCGCGGAGATTGAAACCTACAACGACCATCGCATGGCGATGTGTTTTGCAGTTTTGGGATTGAAAGTTCCCGGCATAAAAATTAAAAATCCGGCCTGCGTGAAAAAGACGTTCCCGAATTTTTTCCAGAAACTAGCCGCCCCGCCACCGCACGGTTTGGGTGCGACTATTTTGGACGCGAAATCCGGCAGAAAATTGACGCGCGAAGAGTTGTTCGCGGATTGATTTAGACAGAATTAACAGAATTTAAAAAATTGAATTCTGAAAATTTTGTTAATTCTGTCTAAAAACTTTTTTTGAATTTGAAAACGAAGCATCCCATTGTCATCGCGATTGACGGCACGAGCGCCAGCGGCAAAAGCACCAACGCCAAGCTCGTGGCGAAGGCACTCGGTTACGTTTATGTGGACACCGGCGCGATGTATCGCACGCTAGCGTGGCATTGCCTGCTCAAGCATGTGGACGTGAACGACGCGAAGGCCGTGGCCAACGCGTGCCGCCGCTGGAAGACGTCGTTCGAATGCGTGGAGCGCGATGGTTTGCGCCAAGTGCATTTGCTGGTGGATGGCTTTTATCCGGAAAAGGAAATCCGCTTAAAAGAAACTGCCGCTGCTGTGTCGCACGTCGCCGCTGTGCCGAAGGTGCGCGATTGGATGAAAAAAACGCAGCGCGATTGTATTCAGTTCGGCAATCTTGTCATGGAAGGCCGTGACATCGGCACAAATGTTTTTCCCGAAACGGATTTCAAATTTTACCTCGACGCGAAACTGGAAGAGCGTTCCGCGCGTCGCGCCGCCGATGGCGTGCACGAAAATCTTGCCGCGCGCGACCAGCGCGACAGCCAGCGCGCCGCTGCGCCGCTGATGATCGCGCTCGGAGCCAAGGTGCTGGACAACTCGAAGCTGACTTCCGCCGAGACAAGCGGCTGGTTGCTGGCGGAAATCCGCAAGATAATGGCGTTGGAAAAATGAACCCGGTTTATTTCATTGGCTGGGCGCTGTTTCGCCTTATGTATGCGGTGTATTTTCGCTGGCAGGTGTTTAATCCTGAACGCGTGCCGCTGAAGGGCGGTGTCATCATCGCGTCGAACCACGCGAGCTTTCTTGATCCGCCGATTGTCGGTTCCGGGCTGAAACGGCCGATTAATTATCTCGCACGGGAAAGTTTGTTTCACAATCCCATTGCCGGCTGGATTCTGCGGAATTGGCAGGCCGTGCCAGTGGATCGTGATGGCGGCGGTGCGCGCGGACTCAAGGCCATTCTTGACCGCCTGCTCGCGGGCGGCGCGATTATTTTATTTCCCGAAGGCACGCGGACCAAGGACGGCAAGTTGCAACCGGCGCGTTCAGGCATCGGGCTGACGGTCATCAAGTCGGCGGCACCAGTCGTGCCGGTGCGGACGTTCGGCACGTTTGAGTGTTACAGCCGGATATGGAAGTTTCACAAGCCCATTCGCCTCGCGGTGAAATACGGCAGACCGATGATGTTTGAGAAACTTCGCGCCGAGGCGAAGACGTGTGACAAGCAGCGGCTGAAGGTGATTTACCAGGAAGTTGCCGACGAAATCATGGTGGAGATTGCCAAGCTGGAGCGGAAATTGGACTAATTTTTTGGAGGAACGCCGGTTCGGCGTCCCGGTTTTTCCGAAAGTTAAGGACGGCGGCACGCCGTCCCTTCCTGAATTAAATCCCCAGATTCGCCAGCGTGCTGCTGATGCCGTTGACCGCCTGCACCAGTTTCGGATGCGACTGCTCGAAGCCTTCCACCGAGGTGCGCAATTCTTCCACGGAAAGTTTTAGCGGCTGCAGGCTTTGAACGTCGCGCTCGCAGACTTCGGCCTTCAAACGCGCCAGCAGTTCCAACAATTCGTGTTGACGTTCCGCCCCGAGCATTTCTGCCGCGCGGATTTTGGATTCAATCTCGCTGATGGTGTTTTCAATCATGCTATAACTTAACCCGTCGCCGGCTGCGGGCAAATGTTTTTACCAGCGGCCGATGCGTGGCAACACGGGCTGGATGGTATCCCAGATTTTTGCGCAGACGGCCTCGACGGACTGCATGCCATTGATGAATTTCACGCGGTGCGGTTCGCTGGCGGCGATGACGCCAAAGCCGTGCGCGACGCGCTCAAAAAATTTCTGATCTGCTTCTTCGATGCGGTCGCGGACGAAGGGCAGATTTTCCTGGCGCGAGCGCAGCCGCTCCGCGCTGATGTCGGCGGGGACGTGGAGGAACAGCGTGACTTGAGGCCGCGTATCGCCAACGGCGAAATCAATGACGGCCTTCACCTTTTCCAGATCCAGTTCGCGGCCATGGCCTTGATACGCCGTGGTAGAATCATAAAACCGGTCGCAGATGATGATCTCATTATTGGCGAGGGCAGGGCGGATGATTTCGCGGACAAGTTGCGCGCGGCTGGCGTTCATCAACAGCAGTTCGGCCTCGGCAGTCATCGCCGCGTTGTTTTTACTGTGCTTGAGCGTGTGGCGGACTTCCTCGCCGATGGGCGTGCCGCCCGGTTCGCGCAACGTGCGCACGCGATGGCCGAGCGATTGTAGCCGGTCGGCGAGCAGTTTAACCTGCGTGGATTTGCCGCAGCCTTCGGTGCCTTCGAAGGAGATGAAAAGACCTTTGCTCACAATTTTTTAAATTTGAATCCTAATGGCATGTCTTCGACCAACCAGCCTTTCGCTTTCAACTCGTCGCGGATGGCGTCGGCTTTTTTAAAATCACGATTGCCTTTTGCTTCCAAACGAGTTTTGGCAAGTGATAAAATTTCTTCGGGGATTTCAATGTCCGCTTGTTTGCCAACGCCAAGAACAGAATCAACTTTTTCCCATGCGGACAATGATACGGATGCAGCATCATTGGCCATGTGATTGTTTTTTTTAAACCGCTTATTCGTTTCGCGCACCCATTCAAAGACAACGGCCCACGCAGCAGAGATGTTCAAATCATTAGTGATCGCATCAGTAAAATCATGCAACATGTTGCTGCAGGCGTTTTGTTGCTCCTGTAGTTTGATTTGGTCTGGTTGCACGATGCCAACAATGTTGGCGCTCTGACGCAGTTTGCTGACGCACTCATCAATGCGCGCCAACGCCGACTTCGCGCCAGTCAAACCGTCGAGCGTGAAGTTAAACGTTTCGCGGTAGTGCGCGGAGAGCAGCAGGTAACGCACTTCGCGCGCGGTGAAACCTTTTGCCACCAGATCACGCAATGTGAAATAATTTCCCAGCGACTTGCTCATCTTTTTGCCCTCGACGAGCAGATGCGCGCCGTGCAGCCAGAATTTCACGAACGGTTTTCCAGTCGCGCCTTCGCTCTGGGCGATTTCGTCTTCGTGATGCGGAAATTTCAAATCCTCGCCGCCGAGATGTAAGTCGAACGTCTCGCCGAGCGCCTTGATGCTCATGGCGCTGCACTCGATATGCCAGCCGGGACGGCCTTTGCCCCACGGGCTATCCCAAGTTACGTCGCCGTCCTCTGGCACAAACGCCTTCCACAACGCGAAGTCCGCGATGGATTCTTTTTCGTATTCGTCCGACGCGACGCGTTCACCGGCGCGCATCTCGTCCAAATTTAATTTCAGCAACTGGCCGTAGTGGCAGCCGCAGCCGCGATATTTCTCGATGGAAAAATATACCGAGCCGTCCGCCGCCTGATACGCCACGCCGCGCGCGACGAGCTTTTCAATGAGCGCGATGATTTCGGGAATGTGTTCCGTGGCGCGCGGCGTCTGGTGCGGCTGGCGGCAGCCGAGGGCTTTCAAGTCGTCGAGGAACGCGGTTTCAAATTTGCCGGTGAATTCGCGCAGCGTGGTTTTTTGTTCGCGGACGCGCTTGATGATTTTGTCTTCCACGTCGGTGATGTTCATGACGTGCGTCACGTCATAGCCGGAAAATTCCAGCGTGCGACGGACGAGGTCGGCGAAGACGAACGTGCGCCAGTTGCCGATGTGCGCGAAGTCATAGACCGTCGGCCCGCAGCAATACATGCCGACTTTTTTTCCGTGGAGCGGGGTGAACTCCTGCGCGGAGCGGGTCAGGGTGTTGAACAGTTTCAGGGCCATTTGCTGCGCGCAAATTAAACTGCGCCGCGCGAAAGAAAAGTGAATTCATCGCTGCAAAAACATTCGACAATGGTTCGCATGGAAATTAAAGTCGCGCAACCTCATCGCTTGGCCGTTCGCGGGCAACCTAAAACCTATGGAACTCAAAGTCGTCTGTCAGTGCGGCCAAAAATTCAAGTTCGACGTGGAGCCGGTCGGCGGCCGGATGCCGTTCACCGTGAACTGCCCGGTGTGCAATGCCGATGGCACGGCGGCGGCGAACGCGCTGCTGGCGGAAAAATTCATGTTCGTGCCGGCCGCGCCCGTGACTGCACCGCCGCCGGCGGTCACGCCTGATCTTTCCGCGCCACCCCCGATTGCGCCGATGGGCGGATTGCGCATCAACCGTGAACACGCCGCCCCTGCGCCATCTGCGCCGCCGTCTGCAGTGAAAGGTGGCGAAAATTCCGCGCCTGCCATCGGCGTGGCGCGGCCGTTTGAAGCGCAGGTGGCGGCCTTGGCGGCGCGTCAAAAGGAGGCCAGCTTCAGCAAGGGTTTGCTTGGCGGGGTCATCGGCATGTTTGTGGGCGTGCTGATATATTTTTTAATTTTTAAATACACCGGCTATCGCATCAAGCTGCTAGCCATCGGCGTTGGCGCGCTGGCGGGCTGGTTTGCGGATTTTCTCGGCAAAGGCGAGGGCAGCAAGGAACTGGGCGGTATCACGGCCGTCTTGGTTTTGGCGGGAATCGTCGGCGCGCAATATTTTGTGGCGCTTGGCTGGTGGCATGAAGGCACGGCGGAACGGATGCAAAGCGATCAGGCGGCTTATGCCAATGCCGTCATCGAAGCTAAAGGCGTGGTGGCGCTAGTGCCGACGGGGTCGGAAATTGAGATCCGCGGCTTTCTTTCAAAAAAGGCCGCCGATTCCGGCCTGAAGCTGCCGCCCGCCGATTTTGCCGCTGATGATGTGAAGGAATTTCATGACACATTGCTGCCGGAATATCAGAAGCTTGCGAGCGGCCAGATTTCCAAGACGGACTACGAGCAACAGCACGATTTGAAAACGTCGCTGACCAAGGACGAGCAGCAGTCCGAGGAGAACACGTTCAAGGGAATTTTCCTGCTGTTGCTGTTGAGCAAGGCAAATCTGTTTTCGCTCGCAGCCGCGGCGGGTCTGGCCTTCAAGCTGAGCACGAACGCGTGAGGCTCACTGTGCCGGGACGAGCTTCTGAAACTCGGGCTGCGTGCGCAGGCTGTTAATATTTGGATCGTTGCGGACAACGTTTAAAATATTATTCGCCGTGGGATTCGCGGCGAGTCGCTTGGCGTTCAAGTCGAGCGCGAGTTTCAGGTCAGCCATCGCTTCGGTGGGGCGGCCGGTGACGGCTTCGACGGCGGCGAGGTTGTAACGATGTTCCGGCGCATCCGGGGCGAGCACGACAATTTTTTTCAAGGCCTTTTCAAATCCGGAAATATAGCCAAGCTGCCCGAAAGATTGCGCGACCGCCGCCGCGTCGGGATATTTGATAGCTGGATTGTCAATGGCCTGATTGAACAGCTCGATGGCGCGGTTGGTCTGTTGCAACTGGAGCAGGGTGCCGCCGAGATAGATCAAGTTGGTGATGTTGCCAGGATTGGTGCGCGCGAGATTTTCCATCTGGTCAATCTGACCGACGGCTTGTGCACGTTGGGTGTTTTGGTTGCGGAATTGTTTGAGCTGGTCAACAGTGCTGGCGACCTGGGTGTTGAACGGATCCAGCTTGCGGCACGTTTCGCAGACAATCACGGCGTCTTCAAATCGTCCCTGCGTCAACAGGAAGTTGATGTAGCGGAAAACGGCTTCCGGGCTGTAAGGGCAGAACGCGAACGCCTGTTTGAACGCGAAATCAGTTTCGCGGATGAGCGCGGCCTGCGACGCGGCAGTTTTCTGTCGGAACTCCGGCGGGCAAGTGCGCGGGTCGGCGCGCCAGGCATACATGCCGGCCTGCGAACTGCGAAGTTTGGAGAAAGCTTTTTGCGCGTCGTCATCGCGGACGAAGGCGCGGCTGCCGGTGAAGCCTTTGTAATTGTTTTGGATGTAGGTCTGGTCAACAAATTTCGCGATCTGTTCCACCGAGGTATCGTAATTAATCCAGTTGCCGCACAGGCGCGCCGAATAGTCCATCCAGAACTTGTGGTCCAAGTCCATGGCTTCCTGTGACAATTCCGGCAGCGGGTTCCGGTTGATTTTCATGATGACGCCGAACGGAGTTTCATAGGGATACATCCAGTCGAGCGGGAAACTTTCCTCAATGAAAAATTCATTGGTCGGGCAGTTGTCAAAAATCACCTTGCACAGCAGTCCGTTGATGTTCATCACATCCACTTGGCCGGAAATTTGGATGCGACCATCGGTGCTGTTGAGCTGTTTCTGCCGGGCGTATTCGGAGAAGCACGCCTGCGAATCTTCGGGCGTAGGGATGTAGATTTCGTTTGGCGGATAAACGCCTTCGGTGCGGCGGCGGTTTTCAATGCGTTTGCCGTTGGCCAGGAAAAATGAATCCAGCGTGCCGTCCAAAATTTTTGCGACGCCTTCGACAAGTGAATTGCCGGAGTCGCCGTTGCCGGCCTCGATGCCTTCAGTCACGATGCTGCCGGGTGTGACGAGGCCGCCGACGGCGCAGACGTATTTGAACAGCCGGCTGAAGAACGGCGGGTCAATCTGTTTGGAACGGTTGTATTGTGAGCGCAGGTAATCCAGATACGTCCCGTCCGCGAGGGCGTTTTGCGTGATGATATAAACATCGCGGCGGTCAAATTTCTGATCCTGCTCCGGTTGGCAGCGGTGCGGAATGAAACTTTCGCAGAAAATAATGTAGGTCGGGCAGAAACGTCCGGGATCCGTGCCGCCGTAAAGAATCGCATCGCGCGTCATTTCGGGGTAGGTGAGTTTTGCTTGCGCCGGATTCTTTATGACCTCCGCGCGCTTGGCGCTGTCGTAGCTCAATTTGCCGGTCGCATCAGCAAACGGCGGATTGAACATGTCGTGACCGAACCAGTAGCCAAACCAGTGGTTGCGTTGCTCGCTCTTATACCAGTGCGACATGCCGGACCAAACTGGTGCGAGGCAGAACAGGCAGAGCAAAATCAATACGGGGCCGCGCTTGCGGTAAAACAGTAGCGCGGCGATGAACACGATGGGCATGGCCACGAGAATCAAGTTGGCGAAGACCGGCAGGCCGTATTGATCTTTGGTGAACGCCTGAAAAATCCAGCGCGGGGTTTCGCCCAAGCTAAATTGGCCGGAAGGCCCGAACGCGAGATAATCCCAGCCGCCCCATTTGGAGAATGGCAGCCAGGAAATCTGCAACTGACCCGCCTTGCCGAAATAAAGTTTGCCGATGGCCTCAATGAGGCAGTAGACCGCCAGCACCAACGCCACGCCACCGCCGATGAGGCCAACCCGGCGGAATTTTTCATAGTGCGTCGAAATGTAGGCGGCGAGGATGGCCAAACCGTAACCGATCATGATGGCAAACACGCCGTGGGAGGCGGTGAAGAAAACCTTGTTCAATTCCGTCGTGGAACGATCAGCGGAGACGTTGAGCACGATGACAAGCTGCACGGAGAGCAGCAGGTAGATCGTAGTCAGGCCGATAATCCAGCCGCGTTCGCGCGCCTGCATTTTTTTCAGGAAGAGGAATGGCAGCAGGCCGATGAACATATAAACCCAGCTGAAAGATTCGGAAAGTCCCTCGGCGAGATACCATAGTTGAAACAGGAAACGTGACGGATCTTGCAGCACGTTTGTGCCTTCACCCGTGCCATATTGGCCGCGGCTCAGTGCGTGGAAGAATCCTTCAACCGTGCGCGGGTAACCCCATTGCATCGGCGGGCAGGTCATGCAGGAGATCGGCTCGTAGAGATAGACCGCCACGCCCATCCCCCACATCACACCCATGATGAGGATGGATTTCCATTCCGAGAACAGCTTGTTCGTTTTCATGAACAGCCAGACGACACAGGAAATTGAAAACAAGCCGACGGTATTGAAGATGGTCTGTTCGGTGAACGTCATCGCGTTCAACGCCGGAACCGTGCCTTTGCCTTTGTAATAAAGAATGACAAGGTAAATCAAACTGTTCACCGCAAACAAATCGCGGCCCAAACGCGGCAGCACCATTGCGACCAGCACTTCCACGCCCACGGCGCACAGGATCAAGCTCTGGTGGATCGTTGCAATCCAGCCGAAAATCAGCATCGCAAAATACAGATACCAGCGTTGGTGCGGTGCATGCATCCAGCGCATCATCAGCGCAATCATCGCCAGCAGCCACGGCACGCCGAAAATCGAGATGCGGTTGATGACCACCGATTCTTTCCACATGAAACCACCGAAGCCGAGCAACATGCCCGCCACCACGCCGGAGACGATGCAGATGGCGTTTTCCCAGCGGCGGTTCACTTCTTTCAAATCCTCGATGCCGTCAATCAACATGCTGCCGCCGCGTGAAACTATCAATGCCAGCAGGCCGCAGCCCATTGCGGAGGCGAACGATTGCCCGACTTCCACGCGCCAAGCCACG
The DNA here is from genome assembly GCA_903827955.1 of uncultured Verrucomicrobia subdivision 3 bacterium. GTDB lineage: Bacteria > Verrucomicrobiota > Verrucomicrobiia > Limisphaerales > UBA11358 > UBA11358. Next base: position 28,779 of record CAIKKJ010000054.1, on the reverse strand, counting down.
TTGCCGAACGGCACGATGACCGTCCACAGCCAGCTGTAGATTGCCCAGAACGGATAGCCCGGCGGATGCGGAATGCCGGCATAATACGAGCCGGTGCAAAGTTCGCCGGAATCTTCCAGCGTCAATTCCGGCGCGAGCGTCCAGAGATAAACCGCCCAGACTGCGCCGAAAGCGATGAGCAGCGAGAGCCAGTCAATCGGGCGGAACATCGGCGGAACTTTCTCCGGCTTGGCGGATTCGGCAGGGGCTTTGGGAGCTTCAGGTTTGGCGGGGGACTTCTTCGGGGTTTCCATGTAAAAATAATTCAGTTGCTCAAATTGGTTGCCGGCGTTTGGCCGGATAGCGAACGCATACTAGACTTGAAAACACTATGGTTTGTCCAATCAAAAGTGACGCTGGCGAGGTGGTTCTCCGGTTCCTGCGCATGGTCGCTGAACGCTGCCGCGTTGCTGTTGGCGGCGAAATTGGCATACGCCACCGCACCGGCTCCGCGCCAGGCGGCGGGGCCATTGAAGTGCAGCGTCATCAGCGCGAACAGCAGGCAGGCCGTCGCCGGGGCGAGCTTGGAAAAATCCCAGGCCACCATCGTCGCATCTGCCGCGCGGAAAATGTTCCGCTTAAGCTTCGTTGCCGGCCGGCGTGGCCGCCAGCCACGCAATTGATTCTCGTCCATCTCTTTCATAAGCGACTCCTTCCAGTTTTGATTTCATTTTCTGCAAACCGTAGCGGTAGCGTCCCGCCGCCGTGTTTGGCGAGATGTCCAGCAGGCCGCCGATTTCCTCGAACGTGCAGCCGTGCCAGACTTTCAGCACGATGACTTCGCGTTGAGCTACCGGCAATTCGGACAGCGAACGCATCGCCGCGCGTTCCGTCGGGGTTTCATCGGGCGATTTTTCGAACCAGCGCAACGACTCCCATTCCCGCGTCAGCCGCCGCCAGAGGGTGCGGCGATAGTTCAACGCGCGATTTCGGAAGCTTCGCACGATGTAATTTTCCGGTTTGGCCGGCGGGAAATCCATCGGCAGGAGCGCGAGAAATGTCTCCTGCAACACGTCTTCTGCCTCGCCGTGGCCGAGGCCGAGCGCGCGGCCATACAGGATCATTTCCGCCGCTTTTGCGTCGTAGATCTGCTCGCACCAATGTTGTTCGCTGTTCACGTTTTCAATCCATAGACACCGCCGCCGCCGAATTTGTATAAAAAATTTCGCGGCTGAAAACCAAGGGCGGGCGCGAAACTCGGCTGAAGCCGGACTAGTGGCGGGAATTGCCCAAAAACATGAGCGCGCCAACAATAATTGCAAACAATACGGCCACGAGCAGGGTGACGAGGATGGTGAGGATACGCCGTCGCTGCAGCCACGGCTGCAGGCGCGGGAAAAGTTTCCGGCCTAAAAAATTGATGGGCATGAAGGTCGCTCCAGTAATTGCCGCCAGCAAAATGGACAGGCAGTCCGTTGTCCAGACCACAGGAGAATTATCGCTTGCGGCTTCTGCCAGTCGGAAAAGCTTACCGCGACTGCACCAGCACTTTGAACGCGCGGCCGAGGTGGTCGGGGTGCGTGAGCGTTTGAAACTGGCGGATTTGTTTCGGCGTCAGCGGTGTAAAATATTTTTGTTTCACGGCCGCGCCGAGGATGCGCGTGAGAAATTGCGGCTGCGTGGCATAGGTTTCGGTTTTTAATCCAGCCGCCTCGCCGCAGTTTTGGATCGCGGAAAAATTAACGTGCGCGGTCAAGTCATGGTCGCCGGGATGCGCCAGCAAATCGTCCGTGACGCGATGGCGGTGATAGGCGCGCAGCGTGCCGTTCACGCGTGCCGGGGAAAATTGTTCTTCCGCCGTGAACCCGTAGTCAATCGCCAGCAGTTTGCCGTGCGATAAATTTTTTGCGGCGTCGCGCCACCAACTTTCGGCAGCGGGCGAAGATTCGATGGCGTAGCCGTCGGGCAAAACTTCCAGCAGCGAGGATGGAAGATTGAGGATGGAGGATGGCAGCGTCGGGGGCGGTAGTCGCGTCCAAATAAATTTTTCACCATCCAAGGTGACGCCGTGCTCGAACCATTTTTTTTCTTTCGCGTTCCAGCCGAAGCGGTAGACGGAAAAGGCATCGAGCAATTCGTTGCTAAAAATGATGCCAACGAGTGGCTGATTGCTGATCGCTGATGGCTGACCAACCCAGCGGATGTTGGTGAATGCTTTTAATTTTTCCTGCTGCCATTGCTGACGCTTAGCGGAAGGTTCGAGGATGACGTATTCGATTTCCGAAAAAAGTTCCGGGCGGTTTTCGTTCAGCCAGAGCAAAACGTCGGCGGCGAGTTTGCCATCGTGCGCGCCGGCTTCGACGATTTTCAATTTTTCGGTTTGGATTTTGAATTGCTTCAAGTTTTCCAGCCACCCGCCGAACTGGTAGGCGAGCAGTTGCCCGAAAAGTTCGCCCGTGCTGACGCTGGTGATGAAGTCGCCGGTGCGCCCGACGTTGTCCTGATTCCGTTCGTAATAACCAGTTTCAGGACAATACAGCGCAAGTTCCATGAAGCGTGCGAAGGAAATTGCGCCGCTTTGGCGGATTTCTTCGCAGATATATTCGGTGGGCATTTTCATTGCTTGCAGGGTGGCATGGCTTTGATTAGTGTCGCGGCAACCGAGAGGACTTATGGCGAAAATTGACGCATTTTTCAACCTGATGTTTGAGCAGCGGGCTTCCGATTTGCACATGGCTGCCGGCAACCCGCCCATGATGCGCATCAACGGCGATCTCCAGCGCGTGGATTTTCCGCCGCTCGAAAGCGACAATCTCAAGGCGATGCTCTACGAAATCGCCCCCGATTACAAAATTAAACAGTTCGAAGAAACTGGCGACGTGGACTTCGGTTACGAAATACCGAACATCTCGCGCTTCCGCGTGAATTTCTTCAACCAGAAAAACGGCGTCAGTGCGGTGTTCCGCCAGATTCCCAGCCGCGTGCTGTCGTTCGAGGACTTTGACAAGCTGGAAGCGCCGCTGCCGCCGGTGTTCAAAAAATTTGCGATGCTCCATCGCGGCCTCGTCGTGGTGACCGGTCCGACCGGCTCCGGCAAATCTACCACGCTCGCGGCCATCGTAGATTACGCAAACCGCAACCGCAAAGACCACATTATCACGATTGAAGACCCGATTGAGTTCGTCCACGAAAGCAAAAGCTGCCTCGTGAACCATCGCGAAGTTGGCGTGCATACCAAATCCTTCGCCGCTGCCTTGCGCGGCTCGTTGCGCGAAGACCCGGACATCATCATGGTCGGTGAAATGCGCGATCTGGAGACCATCGAACTTGCCATCACCGCCGCCGCGACCGGCCATTTAGTTTTCGGCACGCTGCACACGCAGAGCGCGGCGAAGACGGTGGATCGTATCATTGACGTTTTTCCCGCCGACCAGCAGAACAAGGTTCGCCAGACGTTGTCCGAGGCGTTGAAAGGCGTGGTGGCGCAGACGCTCTTCAAGCGCTGCGATAAAAAAGGCCGCTTGGCGGCGTTTGAAATATTGGTGTTCAACACCGCCGTGGCCAACCTCGTTCGCGAGGGCAAGACACACCAGATTCAAGGTATGATCCAGGTCGGAAAAAAATTCGGCAACCAGCAGCTCGACGATCACATTATGGAACACGTCCGCATGAAACGGATCACGCCGGAGGACGCCTATGACAAATCGCTCGACAAGAAAAAATTCCGCACGCTCCTCGCGCATCCGCCGGACGATGACGAAGCCATGTGATTTATGCGCCGCCCTGAGCTTGACCAGATTTTAATGACGATGCTGGCGTCGCAGCCGGAGGTTTCCGACCTGAATTTTACCGTCGGCCGCCCGCCGCAGGTTGAGGCCTACGGCGAACTTAAGCCCGTCACCCTCGACCCGCCCATCGCCCGGCTCACGCCGTATCAGGTCGAGGCAATCGCCATGAACATCGTCGGCGACAATGCGTGGCAGTTGGAAGATTTGCTGCGGCACGGCTCGTGCGATGCGTCCTACGCGCTTGGCGAAACGGCCCGGTTTCGTGTAAATGTTTTTTCCCAGCGCGGAAATTATTCCATCGTGATGCGCCAGTTGAACTCCAGCATCCCGACACTCGAACAATTAAAGCTGCCGGAAGTTCTCAAACTGCTGCCCGCCGAAAAGACCGGCCTCGTGCTCGTCACCGGTGCGACCGGCTCCGGCAAGACCACCACGCTCGCCGCCGTCCTCAACGAGATCAACCGCGAGAAGCCCGTCCACATCGTCACGCTCGAAGACCCGGTGGAATATTTGCACAGCCACAACCGCGCTACCTTTAACCAGCGCGAACTCGGCGTGGACTTTGATTCCTATGCCAATGGCCTGCGCGCCGCGCTGCGTCAGGCGCCCAAAGTCATTCTCGTGGGCGAAATGCGCGACCGCGACACGGTGAAAATCGCCTTGAGCGCGGCGGAGACCGGCCACCTTGTCCTGAGCACGCTCCACACCATCAACGCTGGTGAAACCATTAACCGCATCCTCGGCATGTTCGAGCCGGAGGAACAGGAACAGGTGCGCATCCGGCTTTCCGATTCCCTGCGCTGGGTTGTCAGCCAGCGGCTCGCGCCCAAGGTCGGCGGTGCGCGGCACGCGTTGTTTGAAATCATGGGTTCCAATCTGCGTATTCAGGAAGCTATCCGGCTCGGCGAGAGCGAGGGGAAAACGTTTTATGAAATCATCGAGGCGAGTTACACGTTCGGCTGGCGCACGTTTGATCAAGCGTGCTTGGAAGCCTATGAACAGGGCATGATCTCCGAAGACACCGCGATGCTTTACTGCACGAAGCGCAGTGTCGTCTCGCGCGGCATTGATAATTTCAAAAAAGCGCGCGGCGAGATGAGCAACACCGCCGGCTCGCTCCGCATGAAACCCGGCGCGATGCCCGGCTCCAGCCCGGAATCGCCCAACTCGCCGCCCATCCTAAAACTCAAATGAACGGTTCCTTCGATTTTGTCACCACCACGGACAAGCCGGCGCTCATCGCGTTTTCCACGCCGGCGTGGCTGGAATCCGCCAAGGCTGCATTGCAACAGCTCGGCTACAAGGTGCACACCGCTGCCACGCACAGCGATTTTCTCCTGCGCTTCAGCCAGGCGCATTATCAGGTCGTGTTGGTGGAAGAATTGTTCGGCGCGAATATCGTCGAGGAAAATCTGGCGCTCAAGGCGCTGCAAAACATGACCACCAGCCAGCGCCGGCACACCACCGTGCTGCTCGTCGGCGATTCGTTTCAAACCTTTGTGCCGATGGAGGCGTTCAAGCACAGTGTTCACGCCGTTGTCAACAGCTCCGAACTTTTCCTGCTCAACCAGCTCGTTGAGAAAGCCGTCGCGGAAAACGATCTTTTTCTCCACAACTACCGTGATATCCAAAACCGGCTGCTCGCCGGCGGCAAAAGCGAACGTCCGTGACGCGTCTCGATCAGGCCCTCGTGGAACGCGGCCTTTGCGACAGCCGCGAAAAAGCCAAGCGCTTCATCCTTGCCGGGCAGGTGCGCGTCAACGGCCATCCCGCCAAAAAACCCAGCGACAACATCAAGCCTGCCGATGAAATCGTTTTGGACGCGGCGGACAAGTTTGTCAGTCGCGGCGGACACAAGCTGGAACACGCGCTGGAGCATTTTCAAATTGATGTGAAGGGACTCACCGCGATTGACCTCGGGGCTTCCACCGGCGGTTTCACCGACTGTTTGTTGCAACGCGGCGCGGAAAAAGTTTTTGCCGTGGATGTGGGGCAGGGGCAGCTCGCATGGAAACTCCGGCAAGACCCGCGCGTGGTCGTGATGGAGAAAACGAACGCGCGTTTTCTCCAGCCGGAGAATTTTCCTCAGCCGTTTGATCTCGTCGTTGCCGACTGCTCGTTTATCTCGCTGAAGAAGATTTTGCCTGCCGCGATTCCGCTCGTGCAGGCCGGCGGCAAAATCGTCGCGCTCATCAAGCCGCAGTTCGAGGCGGGCAAGGCCGAGGTGGACAAAGGCCGGGGCGTCATCACGGACATCGCCGTGCATGAACGCGTGTTGCGGGAGCTCCAAGAATTTGTCGCGGCGCAGGCTGGTGTTTGCTGGCGCGGTGTGGTTGAATCACCGCTGCTCGGCCCCGCCGGCAACAAAGAATTCCTGGCGCTGATTGAAAAAGACCGCTGACCATTTCCGTCGCATCGGCCTCGTTGGCAACGTGGACAAACCCGCGTGCGCCGCCAGCGTCCGTGCCGCCGCGCGGCTCATCCAGCGCGCCGGGCGGAAGATTTTCTGCGATGCGGCCACGGCCAAAATTTCTCGGCTCAAATGCGAGGTGCGTCCCGATGCCGCCGCGCTCGCGAAGGAAGTGGATCTTATTCTCGTCTTTGGCGGCGACGGCACGATGTTGCACGCCGCGCGGCAGATTGCTGGGTCGCGCACGCCGATGCTGGGCGTGAATATCGGCAGCCTCGGCTTTCTCACCGCCGTTCCGTCCGATCAAATCGCTGGCGCGCTGAAATCTGTCTGGGAGGGAAAATTTAAATTTGAATCCCGCGCGCTCATCGAGGCGACCGGCATTTGCCACGGCAGCCGACTGACAGCTTCGGCGCTGAACGACATCGTGGTGACGCGCGGCGCGGTTTCGCGGCTGATTGCGCTGGATGTTTCCGTGAACGGCGAGCTTGTCACGCGCTACCGTTGCGATGGTCTGATTGTCAGTTCGCCGACTGGCTCTACGGCGTATTCGCTCGCGGCCGGCGGCGCAATTGTTCTGCCCACGGCGGAAGTCTTCGCGCTCACGCCGATTTGTCCGCACGCGCTTTCGAATCGCTCCATTATCCTGCCGCTGTCCGCAACCATCCGCGTGAAAGCCATCAACGCCGCACCTGCCGCATTTTTGAATGCCGACGGCCAGATCGTCGGCGAACTGGATGCCGGCGATGAAATCACCATCCGCCGCAGCCGGCGCGCGGTGCGGTTGATGCGGCTGGAACATGGTTCCTTCCTCGAAGCCATGCGCCGCAAGCTGCACTGGCGCGGGACGTATCTTTAGAAACCAGAAATTTGAAACCTAAATTCCAAAATCCTGGCGACGGCCGAAATTTTATTTCTGGTTTCAGGCTTCCAATTTCATAATTCAAAAAAATGGTTCGACTCAAAGACATTGCTCTTCTCGCCAACGTTTCCGTGATGACCGTCTCGAAGGCGTTGCGCGATCAAAAAGATGTTTCCGCCGAGACCCGGCAAAAAATCAAGGCGCTCGCCGCGCAGATGAGCTACGTCCCGGACACCAGCGCGCAAGGACTGCGCTCGCGGACGACCAAGCTGTTTGGCCTGGTCATCCCCGCGACCACCAATCCGATTTATGCCCGCATGGTTTATGCGATGGAGGAACGGGCGTTTGAACTCGGCTACGATTTGCTCCTCGCCCACACGCTGAACAAGCCGGAACGTGAAGACTTGGTTTTGCGCCGGATGATTTCGCGGCGCGTGGATGGCTTGTTCGTCTCGCCGGTTTATCGTTTTGAGGCCGAGGCGCGTGTCTATCAGGAGATTGCCGCGCGGAAAATTCCCACCGTGCTGCTCGGCCCGCCCGCACCGTTCTGCAAAAATTTTCCCGGCGTGGAAATCGAGGAACGGCTCGCCAGCTATCACGTCACCAAACATCTCATCGGTCTTGGCCACAAAAAAATCGCCTACTTCACCGGGCCGCCCGCCGCACCCTGGGCACACGAACGTTTTGAAGGCTATCGCCGCGCTTTGCGCGAGGCGGGCATCGAGCCGGATGACAACCTCGTCTTCGCCTCCGGCAACACCATTGAGGACGGTGTGAACACCGCGTTGCAAATGCTGAACGAAGACTGCCAGCCGACCGCGTTGCAGGCGGTGAGCGATCTGGTGGCCATCGGCGCGGCGGAAACCTTGTTGCAGCAGGGCTTGAAGATTCCCGAGGACATCTCCATTGCCGGTTTTGGAAACATTTTGGTGGCTCAACATTTTCGCGTGCCGCTGACCACCGTGCGTCAGCCGAAACTGCGACTTGGTCTGGCCGCGATCGAAAGCATGCTGTCGCTGCTTCACGGCGAAAGTGTCCAGACCAAGCGCCTGCCTGCCGAAATCATCGAACGCCAAAGCACCGCCGCGCCGAAAAGCTGAACGACGGAGTTGGTAAATTGCGGAATGAAGTTTGAACTTTTCGCAAAGGATTCATAAGCTTCTGCTGTGCCAGACATCGCTTACATTCTTACCGCCTTGGGCGCGTATCTACTCGGCTCTGTCCCGTTCGGATTTCTCGTCGCGAAGGCGAAGGGCATAGACATCCGCAGCGTGGGCAGCGGGAACATCGGCGCGACGAACGCCATGCGCGTGCTCGGCAAACCGGCGGGAATTTTTGTGCTGCTGATGGATGCGTTAAAAGGTTACATCGCCTGCGCGCTGCTGCCGTCGCTGATTTTCAATTCCCTCGCGCCGCATTATTCCGGGCTGTTCATCTGGTTTCAGCATGAACCCGCAGACCTGCAAGCAAAGTTTTTTTTGCTCGGCGGCATCGGCGCCGTGCTTGGCCACAACTACACCTGCTGGCTGAAATTTAAAGGCGGCAAAGGCATTGCCACCACGGCGGGAGTTTTTCTTGCGCTCGCGCCGTGGGCGGTTTTGGTCGCGCTGGTCGTTTTCATTCTCGCGGTCGTGCTGACCAAATATGTTTCCGTTGGTTCCATCGCGGCGGCGATTGCGCTGCCGGTGGCGGTCTGGATTTTACAGCCGCACAATTTATTGCTGGGGATTGTTACGACGGCGCTCGGTGCGCTGGCGGTGTATAAACACAAGTCGAACATTCAGCGGCTGCTGGCGGGAACGGAAAACCGCCTCGGCAAAAAACGGGAGGACGCGAAATGAGAATCACGCTGCTCGGTGCCGGCGCGTGGGGAACTGCGCTTGCCAAAATTTTGCAGGAGAATGGCAACACCGTGACGCTGTGGGATCGCGATGCCGAATTGCTCGCGCAACTTCAGCGCGGCGCGAATGAAAAATATCTGCCTGGCGTGAAGCTGCCGGACGACTGGAAAACCGAAGCCGATTTCAAAAAAGCCGTTGGCGGTGCGGAATGCGTGCTCCTAGCAGTTCCCTCGGTGGCCTTTCGCGAAATCACCGCACGGCTGAAAGGGCATCCGGGAATTTTTGTCAGCGTCACCAAAGGCATCGAGTTTGAAACTGGCATCACCATGAGCCGTATTTTGCGCGAGCAAGCACCGGCGGATCGCGTGGCCGCGCTGTCCGGGCCGAGCTTCGCGCGCGAGGTTGCGCTGGGAATTCCCACGACGGTCGTGTGCGCCAGCGAAAGCGATGGCACGGCGCGCACGGTGCAGGGACTTTTTCACCGCCCGGAATTTCGGATTTACCGCAGCACGGATATCGTGGGGGTGGAATACGGCGGCGCTTTGAAAAATGTCATCGCCATCGCCGCCGGTGTGAGCGACGGCTTGGGCTACGGCGACAACACGAAGGCCGGTTTGGTTTCGCGTGCGCTGGCCGAACTGAAGCGGCTTGGCCTCGCGTGCGGCGCGCAGGCGGAAACGTTTTCCGGCTTGAGCGGCCTCGGCGATTTGATGCTCACCTGTTTTTCCAAGCAAAGCCGCAACCGCGATTTGGGCGAACGGCTGGGGCGTGGCGAGACGATTGCCGCGATTGTCGCCTCGCATCCGAAGCTGGCGGAAGGTTATCCCACCGCGCGCTCGGCGCACCGGCTGGCGCAAAAAAAGAAAGTTGCAACGCCGATCATTGACGAGGTGAACGCGATGCTCTACGAAAACAAAGATCCCCGGCAGGCCGTGCGCGATCTGATTTCGCGCTCGTTCAAGGCCGAGGATTGACTACGATTATTTCATCGCTGTTTTAATCAGCTTCAACAGTTCCGCGTGGCTTTCGACGGCTTTGAACTGCGGGAATTCCAGCTTCACTTTTTCCGGCGCGTGGATGAGAAATCCATTATGCGCTTCGGCGAGCATCCCTGTGTCGTTGTAAGAATCGCCGGCGGAAATGACGTGGTAATTCAACGCCTTGAACGCCGCGACGGCTTTTCGTTTCTGGTCGGCGATGCGAAGTTTGTAGCCGGTGATGCGGTCGTTTTCCACGACAAGCGTGTGGCAAAATAAGGTAGGCCAGTTCATCTGCTGGATGAGCGGGCGGGCGAACTGCTCGAAGGTATCGGAGAGAATCACGACTTGCGCGAGGCTGCGGAGTTCATCGAGAAAACTTTTCGCGCCGTCGAGCAATGGCAGCGTGCCGATGACTTGCTGGATGTCCGAGAGTTTGATGCCGTGCTGGTCGAGGATGCCGATGCGGTAATTCATCAGCTTGTCGTAGTCCGGCTCGTCGCGCGTGGTGCGGCGGAGCTCGGTGATTTTAGTTTTCTCGGCGACAGCAATCCAGATTTCTGGCGTGAGCACGCCTTCCATATCCAACGTGACGATGACTTGTTTCATGGGCGCGAAGTTTTTCAAAATGTGCGGCGCGGGACAAAGCAATTTTTCGCCGCGCGATTCACAGCCAGACGGATTCGCGCTGGCGCTGTTTGAAGCGGCAGGTCTCCGAGTAGCCGGTGGCGCGGGCAAGTTCCATGGCCTCGATGAAATTCATCCCGACTTCTTCCGGCACGTGGGCGTCCGAGCCGAACGTGATGGGGACATGTTTGGCGAAGGCAAGCTGCAGCAGCTCGCGGCAGGGATAAATTTCTTTGCAGTCCTTGCGCAGCCCGGCGGTGTTTAATTCGATCGCGCAATTCGACTTTGCCACCGCGTCGAGAAAATGTGCGTAAAGTGGCGTGCAATCTTGCGTGGGGCGGATGCCGAATTTTTTTGGCAAGTCCGCGTGGCCGATGATGTCGAAGAGTTTTGATTCTGCCGCCATGGCGAGCCGCTCAAAATAAATTTTCCAGACCTCGAAAGCGTCGCGCTTTTTCCATTCGGAAAGTTTCGCCGGATTGTCAATGTCCCACGACTCGGATACGTAATGCACGCTGCCGATGAAATAGTCCCACGGATGCCGTGCCGCCAGTTTTTGAATCCATTCCTCTTGGCCGGGCAGGTAATCCACTTCGAGGGCGAGACGGATTGTGAGCTGGGGAAAGTTTTTCTGCGCGAGCTGAACTTTGGCGACGTATTCATCGAGCTGCCGGTCGAACATCCGCCAGTTGTCAAAATCATCGCGCAACATCGGCGAGTGGTCGGAGAAGCCGATTTCCGTGAGGCCGGCGGCCTCGGCGCAGCGCGCATAATCCACCGGTTCGCCAATGGCGTGACGGCACAGCGGCGTGTGCATGTGGTAATCGGCGGGCAACTGCATCGGCGGAGTTTCAAGTTTCGGGTTTCAACTTTCAAGCGTTGATTACAGCGTAGTGCGATTGGGGCTGACAAGGTGGGTTTCAATCTTACAATCTGGCCATGCAAGATTTCCTGCACGCAGTTCAGAACGGTTCCACGAATCTCTGGCTGTTCATTCCCGCCGCAATTTTGCTCGGTGCATTGCACGGACTGGAGCCGGGACATTCCAAGACGATGATGGCCGCGTTCATTGTTGCCATTCGTGGAACGATCGGGCAGGCGGTGTTGCTGGGACTTTCTGCCGCGATTTCACACTCGCTCATCATCTGGTTGCTGGCCGCGGCCGCGCTGCACTTTGGCAATCAGTTTAATGCGGAATCTGTCGAGCCGTATCTGCAACTCGGTTCCGCCGTAATGATTCTGGCGCTGGCGATATGGATGTTTTTCCGCACGCGCCGCGAATTGCATGAAGCTCATCACCATCATCACGACCACAGTCACGGGCATGCGCACAGTGAATTATTCCTGCTCGACATAGGGCATGGCAAACTGGAGTTGAGCGTGTTTGAAGAAGGCGTGCCGCCGGTCTTTCAACTCCGTGCGCCCGTCGGCGAACATCCGCCTGCGGCCAAAGACGTAACACTGACAACCGTCCGCTCTGACGGCGCGCGGCAGGTGTTTCAATTCACCGCCAAAAATGATTTTCTGGAATCCACCGCAGACATTCCTGAACCGCATGAATTCGATGCCACCGTGACCATCGGCCACGGCCATCATCATCACACTTGCAAAGTCGAGTTTCGCGAAGGCGAGCATCATCATCACGACCACGATGAAGCGGACGGGGAATTTCAAGATGCACACGAACGCGCTCACGCGCAGGACATCGCGCAACGATTTTCCGGACGCGCCGTCACCACGCCGCAAATCATATTGTTCGGCGTGACCGGCGGATTAATGCCGTGTCCGGCGGCGTTCACCGTGCTGCTCGTCTGCCTGCAATTAAAAAAGACCACACTTGGTTTTGCGATGGTTGGCGCGTTTAGCTTTGGGCTGGCGCTGACGATGGTGACGACCGGCGTGCTCGCTGCGTGGAGCGTGCGTCATGCCGAGAAGCGGTTCAAAGGTTTTGGCGAGCTGATGCGCCGCGCGCCTTACGTTTCCTGTGTGCTGCTGCTGGTGCTGGCCGGTTTCATGGCCTGGCACGGCTGGCGGGGATTACATTGATGACGCACAGTCAAGGCCCGTAAACAAAGGACTAGGCGCTATTTCTTCTGATAGACGCGCACCCAGTCAATTTCGTAGCGGATGGGGAAGGTGGTTTCCGTCGGGTCGCCGCCGCAATCGCCGCCGATGGCTTGGTTGAGGATAAAATATACTGGGCGGTGAAAGGGATTGCCGCCGTCCGCGTGGTCGGCCTGTGAAAGTTCGAGATGACTCATCAGCTGGCCGTCGAGCTGGAGATCAATTTTGCTTTCGTCCCACTCCATAGTCCAGGTGTGAAATTCCTTCGCCCACTCGGTGCCGCCAAAATCTGCGAGCGATTTTTTGACGGAGTTCCAGTTTATCTTTCCATCTAATTGCCAGCCGATATTCGCGAGCACCGTGTCTTTGTAAAATTCCATGATGTCAATTTCGCCGCCTGCCGGCCAGCGGTGGCCGCGCTTGGCCCCAAGCGTCCAGAATGCGGGCCAACTGCCGGCGCGCGGGTCAATCCGGGCGCGCAGTTCAAATTTTCCGTAAGTAAATTCGCGCAGTCGCCGCGAGGTGAGGCTGGCGGAGGTGCATTCAATCCACTGGCGGCCGGTTTTCCAATCCGGGCTTTTCGTTTTGAAATTAGGATTGGGCCGGGTCTCGCGTCGCGCTTCGATGACGAGGATGCCATTAGTGCAGAACGCATTTTCAGGTTGATACCACTGGAGTTCGTGATTGCGAACGAAGCCGCGTTCGTAATTCCAGTTCGTAGGATTGGGCGTGCCATTGGTATTAAATTCATCGGCCCAGACAAGCCGCCAGTTTTCGGCGGCGGGGAGGGGAGTGACCGCGACCGCGAGCAGCAGGGCGGAAAAAAGTTTTTTGAAATTCACCTTGGCACAGACGTTGCCGCCGGACGGTGGGTGACGAAAAGTTACGGCCGGGGCGGCACTCGTTTCGCCCCGGCCGGTTTAGTGTCCGCACGGACGGAATTTCAGTTGATGGTGAAGCCGCCGGTGAGCGTGTAGGTCACGGTGGCGGTGGGATTGCCGGGCGGGCCGGGGAAAACGACGGTCACAGTTTGGGCGCCGGTGGTGGCGTTCGCCGGAATCGTGATGCTGCTGGTCAACTGCGTCTGACTGACGTGGACGTTTCCCGTGCCGGTAATGGTGCCAACGGTGACGCTGTTGATGGGCGCGTTTTGCGGCGGCGGATTCACGGCGGAATCCAAATTGATCGTCAGCGTGAAAGTTGTGCCGCGATTGCCGCTAGTCGGCGAGACGCTCACGATGCCATTGCCACCGCCGCCGCTGGTGGTCGTGGAACCGGCGGCGTCATACGCGGCCAGCGCGGTGCGGGCGACGCGGTAGAAGCGGTAGCTGTCTGGGGAATTGTTTGTGTAGCTCGCGGCGTTTTGCACGGCGGCGACCGTGGTAGAGTTCGTGGTCCACGCGGAAAAATTCGTGGTGGACTGCACCATGTAAGTGCCGCCTTCGAGCGCACTCCACGAGAGGGTAACCGCGCCGTTTTTAACGACGGGCGAATTTAGCGTGGTTGTGAGATTGGTGTAGCCGAGGAAATTGGTGACGACCGTTTCCGAGATCGAAGTGACGGACGTGCCGTTCGCGCCGCCGTAAAATGCGCGGCCAATGTTGTAGGGAAAAACGGGTGTGCCGTTGTTGGCGATACTGACGAAGTAGGCGTATGTGCCGTTGGGAAATTCCGGCGTCACGCACCAGCGACCATTGTATTCGTCGAGGTCGTAGTCCGTGCCCATGATGTATTTGTTCGTCGTGGCCGAGTTCGTTAGGTCGCCGAGAAAAGCTTTGTCTTCCATGTAGCGGCCAATTGGATAAGTGGTGGTGTCCGTCGGGCCGGCAGAATTCAGGCCATAGAGCCGTTGCGCCCACGCGGGGAGATTGGCGCGGAGTGTATTCGTCAAATTATCCGTGCCGAACTGGCCGTTGCGCAAAACAAAACCTGAAATCATCCGACGCACACCGCTGGCCGCGTTGTTGGAAACGGCATAGCCATAGGGTCCGTAAATTGGATAGCCGTCGCGCACCCAGCCGAGCAGCGGCGAATGTTTCGTCACGGCGTTCGTGCTTTCGCTCCAAGTCTTCGCGGTGGAATTGTAACTGACGTGGTCGCCGATGAGGTAACGCAGCGCGATGGGGTTGGCGTGGTAATGGTAATTGCCGGTGTTTTCCTGATGCGCATAAGCGGGGTCAAACGTCGCGCCTTCGTTAACATACGCGTCGCGGTTCCAATAGCCAGTGCCGCTGCCGCTCTCGGCGGAACCAGTCCAGACATAACCATCGCGCGAATCAAACATCGCCACGCCGTCCACGAAGTAGCCAATTGCGCCAAGACCAGTCTGCGTTTTGGTTGTGGGAATGGTGATACTGTTCGTGCGCGGGATTTTGTAGAGCACTTTCTGGTTCGTCGGCAAATTGGGAAAACCCGCCGACCAATTGCCCATCGTGTGGCTGGCCAGCCCGGTGGTGCGGATATAAACCCAGTTGCTCGAGGAATAAACTTCCTGCACGCCACAATACGCCGGAGACGATTGCGTCTGCGAACCGTTACCCCACGTCGCAACGGCGTTGTTTGCGGTGAAGGATGCGGCATTGGTATAGACGCGCGCGTATTTGCCGGCGTAGGTGGTGAACCAAGAGTTCGTGCGCGGATCATCCGCGCGAACGGTCAGGGTGAGCACGAGCAAAATCGCCGCACAGAAAAAAGCGAGTGGCGACAGGTTGAATGTTTGGTGTGATTGAGTTTTCATGTCGCCACTTTAGCGGATGCAACCTTAACCAAAGATGAAGCTGCGTATTTTTTGCCCGGGGTTGCGCAAAAAATCATGACCACGACAGGTGGTTTTCTTCATCCGCCCTTAAGGTTGCTTTTGCGAACGTGACGCCAGTATGCGGCTATGTTAAATGTGGCCGCCACCACGAACATGAGAATCTTGATTGTCGAAGACGAACCCGATTTGCTCGCGAGCCTCGCGCAGGCGTTGCGCGAGGAAGGCTACGCCGTGGACACCGCCGACAACGGTGACGACGGCCTCTTCAACGCCGAAGGCACGGACTACGACGCCATCGTGTTGGATGTGATGTTGCCGGGCCTGGACGGCTGGGAGGTTTTGAAGCGGCTCCGCAAAACCAAAAAGACTCCCGTGCTCATGCTCACCGCGCGCGACCAGACGCGCGACCGCGTGAAGGGGCTCGATACCGGCGCGGACGATTACGTCGTGAAGCCGTTCGATCTCGAAGAAGTTTTTGCGCGGCTGCGTTCCATTATCCGCCGTAGCGCAAATAAATCCACCAACGTCATCGCCATCGGCGATGTGAAAATTGACACCGCCGCGCGCCATGTTCTGCAACACGACAAACCGGTGGAGCTCACCGCGCGTGAATATTCGCTCGTAGAATTTCTCGCGCTGCATCGCGGCGAAGTCGTGACGCGCACGCAACTTTACGAACATCTGTTCGACGAGAACGAAGATTCGTTTTCCAATCTCCTGGACGTTCATGTTTCAAACGTGCGAAAAAAACTCGGCGCGGAGTTTATCGCCACGCGGCGCGGCCACGGCTATTGCATTGAATGAAACTTTTCAAATCCATCAAGTGGCGGTTGCAGCTTTGGTATGGCCTGATTCTCGTCGTCGTGCTGGCGGGCTTTGGCGGCACGGCGTATCAACTGGAGCGCAGCCGGCAGTTCCGCCATCTCGACGACGAGTTGCACCAGCGCATCGGAATTCTCGCGAATAATTTGCATCGTCCGCCGCCACGACAAGGTAATGGCGGCGATCAATTTGGCAACCGGCCACCGCCGCAGGACCAATTTCCCGATGATGGGCCGCCTCAATTTCAAAGGCGTCCGCCGGCATTTCATCTTGCGACGGAGAACGCCCATCTGTTTGACACAAATGATGTGAACGGTTTCTTTTTCCGAATCCGGCGCGCCATTGAAAATGACACCGTCATCATTGCGCAGTCTGAAAATTTTCCACAGCCCGCGCCGGCTGGCCCGGAATACGACCATTATTTTACCGAGTTGAACCATTATGATTTGCCGACCCGCAAAAAACCGAATCCGCAAAAAACCATTCAGTTCGGCGATCTTCAGATGGTGGTTGAAATTCTGCCGTCAAGCGAAGTCATCGAGGTTGGTTGCTCGCTCAAGCTGCTGCACACGGAACTCCGCAACACCGCCTTGCACCTTGCCGGTGTCGGCGGATTGATTTTATTTGTCGGCTTCGTTGGTGGTTGGTGGTTCGTCGGGCGTTCGCTGAAACCCATTTCCGAAATCAGCGCTACGGCCGCAAAAATTTCTGCCGGCGACTTGTCGCAGCGCATCAACTCGGCGGAAACGGAAAGCGAACTCGGCCAGCTCGCGGCGGTTTTGAATTCCACGTTCGCGCGTCTGGAAACGGCGTTCGCACAGCAGAAGCAGTTTGCCTCCGATGCGGCGCATGAATTACGCACGCCCGTCACGGTCATCCTCACGCAGGCACAAATGGCGCTGGGCCGCGAGCGCGATGCGGCGGGCTACAAGCAGACCGTCGAGGCCTGCCAGCGCGCCGCGCAGCGGATGCGGAAATTGATCGAGTCGCTGCTGGCGCTGGCGCGGTTTGATGCCGGGCAGGAAGTTTTGAAGCGCTTGCGGTTTGATTTTTCCCAAACGGTTGCCGATTGCACGGAGCTGGTGCAACCGCTGGCGGAGGAGCGTGGCGTGAAAATTATTTCCGAAATTCTGCCGCAGGTAATCACCGGCGATTCCGAACGGCTGGCGCAGGTCGTCACGAATTTGCTGACCAACGCGATTCAATATAATAAACCCGAAGGCGAAGTGCGGGTGAAACTGGAAGCCGTTGGCGGGCTGGCGGTGCTGACGATTGCGGACACAGGGCAGGGGATTGCCGCCGAAAATTTGCCGCGCGTGTTCGGAAGATTTTTTCGCGCCGACCAATCGCGCACCGGTGCGGGCAATTCCGGTCTCGGCCTCGCCATCACCAAAGCCATCGTCGAGGCGCACGGCGGCACGATTGAAGTGGCGAGTGAAGAAAATGCGGGGACAACTTTTACCGTGCGACTGCCGGTTTAGCGCAAAAACATTTCCGCCGCCGCATCGGCAAAGCGCAATCCTTGGTGGGTGAGCTGAAATTTTTCCGCGTCGCGTTTTGCCCAGCCACGCTCGGCAAGCTGGTTCATTTCGGACGGCCACTCGTTTCGCAAATCAAAATTCGTCGCGCGCTGGAAATCAGCAAACGGCCAACCGGCGTTCATCCGCAAGCCGAACGCGGCGATTTCCCCGGCGCGACGCAGCGGCGGCAATTCCTCGCTGGATTCAATCGCGCGTTTGCCTTTTTCCAATTGATCGCAATAGAGCGGCGTGTTCGCCCAGTTTTTTGTGCGCACGCCGCGAACGTAACCCGTCGCGCTGGGGCCGAGGCCGTGATATGAGCCGCCGCGCCAGTAGTTGACATTGTGCTGGCAGGCGCGGCTGGGGATGTTGCTGGTTGCTGGTTGCTGGTTGCTGGTTTTTGCAAAATTTGCAATTTCATACTGATGAAAACCGGCGTTGGCGGAGCGCGAAATCAATTCTTCATACATATCGTAGGCCAGTTCCTCGTCCACGGAAAATTCACCGGCCTTGAGCTTTTCAAACAGCGGCGTGTCGTCTTCGTAAATCACCTCGTAACTGGAAAGATGCTCGCTCTGCATGGCAAAAATCTCGTCGAGCGTCGCGCGCCAGATATCCAGCGTCTGCGTGGGAATGGCGAACATCAAATCGAGATTGATATTTTCAAAGCCGGACGAACGCAGGGTGTCGTAGGATTTGAAAACCTGTTCGCGTGAATGAATCCGACCGAGCCGGTCGAGCAGTTTTTCATCCAGCGATTGCACGCCCATCGAGATTCGATTTACGCCGAAGTCGCGGAGCAGTTTGGATTTGTCGGCGGAGACGGTCGCCGGATTGCTTTCGACGGTGAATTCTTCCGCGCCGAGCAAGTTGAGTTTTTCCATCGCGCGTAAAATGGTTTCCCACTGGCGCAGGTTGAGCAGTGAGGGCGTGCCGCCGCCGAAGAAGATGGTTTTGGGTTTCAGATCGTGCGCGACGATTTCCAGTTCGCTCACGAGTGCGCCGACGTAGCGGTTGATGAGTTCGCCGGAGTTCGCCTCGGAGTAGAACGCACAGTATTCACATTTGTGCGCGCAAAACGGGACGTGAATGTAGAGGCTCGTAATCCGGCCGTTGCTGGGGTTGGGAGCC
This sequence comes from uncultured Verrucomicrobia subdivision 3 bacterium, assembly GCA_903827955.1. GTDB lineage: Bacteria > Verrucomicrobiota > Verrucomicrobiia > Limisphaerales > UBA11358 > UBA11358. Next base: position 10,000 of record CAIKKJ010000054.1, on the reverse strand, counting down.
GACGGATTTTCCACCATGGCTTTAGCTTAGCAAAGCCGCGCGGCGTTGGGAATGTTTCTCTGTTTCAGGTAGTGGAGCGTTGGACGTTTTGTGCCTTCAGGCCTTTATCACTGGGCGTGATGTCGAATGTTACACTATCGCCCTCATTCAGTGTCTTAAAGCCCAATCCGGTAATGGACGTGTGATGCACAAAAACGTCCTGCCCGGAATCTTGGGCGATGAAGCCAAACCCTTTTTTATTATCGAACCATTTCACTTTGCCGCTGGCCATAGCTAAGCTCCTGATTTGCGAGGTTGGAGAAAGTGAAATGAACACATCTGATTCAGTCGTGTTCATCAAGCCATCACAATACACCAATAGTCATCCCTCGTGGTTATTCGAGGACTATGAGATCTTTTCATCTACCGGTCAAGGAAAAGTGAACTCTTAATTTGCGGATTATGCACAAATCAAACTTGAATAGTTGCAAGGCATTGATTGCAATTGCTTAGAAGATTAACGGGACTTTAGGCGAGTTTTGACCGACTTCTTGCGGCTCGTTGGCAGCTTGGTGAATCGGCTAAAAGATTAACGGGACTTGAGTCGGGTTTTGACTGACTTCTTACGGCTCATTGGTAGTTTGGTGAAGGCACATTTCTGTAATGCCTCATCGGGCGAAAACGCAAACTTTAGTGGCTCGTTATTCAAGACTTCCCGTGTGCTCAAGTGTCAAACCTTCAAAAAAACCTTTAAAAATGGTCGGGGCGGTGAGATTCGAACTCACGACCTCTTGTACCCGAAACAAGCGCGCTAGCCAGACTACGCTACGCCCCGATTTATAATGAAAAACTACCACAAAAAAAATACAGCACCGGAAAAATAACAGTAAAACGAAATGGCACAACTTATTTTTGCCTGTTTTTGGGATTATGCTTATGCCTTGATTTGGTGGACAGGAGGTGAGTGTGGAAGGCATGAGTGTTTTTAGCGCAGTCAGAACAAAGGTAACACCAATGCTGTCCGTTTAGTTTTTTCTGACAGCGATTTTACCATTGTAAAATCTGGATAAAACCGCTGTCTGGTCATTTTTTGATTTCAACTCTGCGACGCCTCTCCGAGGGTGTTCCACCGCACTTCAGCAGTTTTTCACCTTATGAACGAAGGTCGCACCGTCTTAGCCCAACTCCTCAGCTTCCTGCCCAAATACGAGTTCGACAAGTGTGTCGCCCGCTACCACGGCAACTTCCGCGTCCGCAAGCTGCCCACCTACGAACAGTTCCTCGTGCTGGCGTTTGCTCAACTGACGTGGCGCGAAAGTTTGCGCGACATCGAAACCTGTCTGGCGGCCTTCGGCCCGAAGCTCTATCACGCCGGCATCCGGCAACCCACCGCGCGCAACACGTTGGCGGTGGCCAATGAAAAGCGGGACTGGCGTATCTTTGCCGATTTCGCCCACGTCCTCATCCGGCAAGCCACCGCGCTCTACGCCGATGAACCCTTTCACTTTGAACTCCAAGCGGCGGCTTACGCGCTGGACTCCACCGCCATAGACCTCTGCCTCTCGCTCTTTCCGTGGGCCAACTTCCGTCGGCACAAGGCCGCTATAAAACTCCACACCCTGCTGACCCTCCAGGGCAACTTTCCCACCGTCATCATTGTCTCCACCGGCAGTGTGCATGACGTAAACATCCTCGACCAACTGGTCTGGGAAGCCGGTTCGTTTTACATCATGGACCGCGACTATCTCGACTTGCCCGCTGGCATCGGCTGCATCAATGCGGCGCGTTCTTCGTCACCCGGGCCAAACAAAACTTCCGGTGCGCCCGCCGTTACTCCCGGCCTGTTGACAAAACCACCGGATTGCGTTTCGACCAGACCGTCGTGATGACCGGCTTGAAGGCCCAGCACGATTATCCCGTCCTCATGCGCCGCATCGGCTAACCGAGGTAGCCTGTCCGTGGATACGCTGATATAATGCCCGAATCTTGCGCGGTCCTCAATGCGGGTGAAGCTGTTTGGCCGCACCATCTTGCAGACCACCTCCGAGTTCAATTGCTCTGGAAGGTTGTGGGGCCAGCGTGATTGCTCCGCCAGACCTTGCACGCCCCAGCGCAGCAACCGATCCAGCCACTTGTAGCCCGTATTCGGCACACAACGCACGGAAGCTCTCCGTCCGCAGCGCTTTCATTGCAACTCAATTAGGTTCACTCGTTTTCCAAGACATTCCGAAGCCTATCGCTCGGGATTACCTTCTTTAAGTGTTTTGTATCCTGAACCATCCCCGTCACCCATGTTCTGAACCTGCACCTTTTTTAGAATGTCCCGCAGCTGCATCATCCGGTGCGGCAATCGGCAGCTCTCCGCTTGAGTTGATCCAACGTCCCGGCAACCCGGTTGACTGGCGGCGACACCTTGAACTGTTGTCTCCATTTATGCAGGCTTTGCTCATTGATGCTCGATTCCGCAGCAATACTCCAGACGGAGCATTCCTTCTTCCACGGCTGAATGCTTAAAGGCTGCGTAACGTTGTGTTTGGTGAGGTTTAATCTGTTTTCATGTGGGCTTTCCCTAGCACATTACCCACATGCCCCCAGCCACGAAATCATAATCAGAGTTGTTCTCGGATTGTTTAGGCAAGGTTACTCACCGGACTTTTTCAAAGGCGAAGCCCTTCAGGTATTCTGTTTCGGGAATCATGGGTATGATTGGATGGTCAGGACTTTGTGCGTAAGTTGCTACGCGGCGCAATACGTGGCGCGTATCGAATGCTGCCGAGAGCAGTGAGTCCTGAAATAATTCCGTGTTGACGTGGTGCGAGCAGCAGAAGGTTGCCAGCGTGCCGCCGGGCTTCAAAAGTTTAAGCGCACGTAGATGAATTTCCTTGTAGCCGCGAAGCGCGTCAGGCACCGAAGCGCGGTTGCGGGTGAAAGACGGCGGGTCGAGGATGATGAGATCAAAGCGTGGAATGACGCGTTCGTGTGGCTTCACGGCAGTATTCAACTTGAGCCAGTCAAAAACATTAACCGTCTCAAATGCGCAGTTTTTTTCAAGGCCGTTCGTCTTGGCGTTCCGTTCGGAGGCGGCGATGGCGTCCGCGCTCTGGTCGAGCAATCGGACTTGTGCTGCGCCGGCGCGGGCGGCGTGCAAGCCAAACCCGCCAAGAAAACTAAAGCAGTCGAGGACGTTTCCGCCTTTGGCAAATTGGGAGACAGCTTGGTAGTTCGCCTGCTGGTCGAGATACATTCCGGTTTTGTGGCCGGCAATGAGGTCGGTTTCAAATTTCAGGCCGTTCAGGTTAACGGAAATTTTTCCATCAGATTCACCAGAGAGAATGCCATTGGCAGGTTCCAATCCTTCAAACTTGCGCGCGGCGACATCGCTGCGTTCCATGATGGCGCGCGGAGAAAATATTTTTTCCAGCGCGGCCACGATATGCTGTTTTCGCCGATCCATGCCCAGTGCGGAAATTTGCACGACGAGGACGTCCTCGTATTTGTCCACAATAAGGCCGCTCAAAAAATCGCTTTCGGCGTTGACCACGCGGAATGAGGTGGCATCCGGCATAAATTTTTTCCGCACGGCGAGTGCGGCGCGGATGCGTTCCTCGAAAAACTCCTCATTGGGCCGGATACGATCCGGCGCGAGCAGGCGGATCCCGATTTTAGATTTGGAGTTGTAGTAGCCCACCCCGAGCAGTCGCTGGCGGTGGTCTTTGACCTGAACCAAATCTCCGTCAGCGGTTTCTTGGGTGAGGCGGAGGATTTCGTTCTGATATACCCATGGATGGCCGGCAACAATGCGGTCGGCTTCACCCGGTTTGAGGAGGACAGTTGGCAGTGTATCGTTGATTGTAGACATATATACAGTCTGGCAGGAGCGGGCAGGGCGGGAAAGCTTATTCATTTTCCCGCCGGAATAATTTTACTTGAATAATCTACGGAACGGGCAGATAACAGCTATAAGCCTATGAAGACAACCTACCCGATCAGCTCATTGCTTCACCACAAAACTTCTGCGCTCTGGAATATCGCCCCGGATGCAACGGTTTTCGACGCCATCAAATTGATGTCGGAAAAAAACATTGGCGCGCTGCTGGTCATGTCTGGCGGGAAGCTGGCAGGGATTTTTTCCGAGCGCGATTATACGCGAAAAATTGCGCTGCATGGTAAAAATTCCAAACAAACGCAGGTGTGGGAAATTATGCCGAAAGAAGTCATCACGGTGACACCGACAGATTCGGTGGAACACTGCATGAAGTTGATGACAGAAAATCGCGTGCGTCACCTGCCAGTCGTCGAGGAAGGCAAGGTCGCCGGGATTATTTCCATCGGCGATTTGGTGAACTGGATCATCTCCACGCAGAACGCGGCGATTGAGCAATTGGAACAATATATCGCCGGAGGCATCGCCGGCTAGCGGCTAGATTATTTTCCGTTGGAGGAGAGTGCCTCAATCAAATTGTCGCGCACAGCAGCGTTCTGCGCCGCGCCGCGCAAGGCGACTGCCGCCTGGCCGGTGGGTTCCTTGGAAGTCGCAGAACCTCCCATGGTTGAAGCTGCCAGAATGTTCGATTTTTTGGCGGGCATCACGACATCCATCACGTCGGTCAGCTTGTCGTGAAAGTTATAGGCGAAGATGAGGATGGTTGCGAGGAACAGCCAGACAAACACGCTGCGCACCCGGCCCAAAAGTTCGGCGCGGCGGATGGCTTTGACTTCCTGTTCCCGCTCGGCTTCCGCCTGGGCAACAATCTGGCTCATGGCGCGATCAAAAGAATTGTTTCTCATGCGCCGAACATTTGCAACATCCATGCCACGGGCAAAATTTTCTTAAACCTTTGAAATTCCAGCAATTATTGCCTCAAAAATCCGCCAACTGGACATTTATTGCCCGCGTGTGTTCGTGTTTTTGACACGACAAGACACATCGTTGCCGAAAAATAAAACGCCGGCAGGAATTTCCTGCCCGGCGTTTCTGGTCGCAAATTTGAATCAATCCGCGAACGGAATCAAATCATGCCATTCGCGCGGGCGAGCCAGCAACGATAGCGGCATTTCTGCGAACGCACCGATCTGGTAGTAGTCTGGCAGGCCATGATTGGCACGGTTCCATTCGCCACGGATGACGTAACGCACCTGCTGGTCGTGGCTGATGTAGAACGGAATTTCGCCGGAAAGTTCCTGATGCTGATGGCCGAGTCCGTCGGTTTCGCCAAAGGTGTATTGAACGAAGGCGTAGCGGTTGACCGACAGCCGCGCGCCGCCGTAACGGGCAAAGCGAAATCCGCTGTCGTCAAAAGTCTTGTCAAAGCCGGTGCTGAACACCGGGCCGAACGAAAACTTGAGTGGCCGGGCAAACGGGCACGCACAATTTTCCCGAGAAAGAACGCAGGTGTTCCAGTTGATCCATGACCAGTAAAAATCCGCGCGCAGCCGGAGGCCTTCGCCCGTGCCGGGATTGGCCGTGCCGTTTGGCTTGGCTAAAAAATGGTGGGATATTTCCGCATCGGCGTCTGGCACGAGCCAGGCATTTTTGCCGGCGCGCTCGCGGAGTTTTTCGGGATGCGCATAAAATTTGATGCCGGCATACCAGGTATCGCTGTTATCGCCGTAGCCGGAATGTTCGTAACCGGCGCGCAAGGTGAAGAAATAATCTTCATGCGCGGAGGCGTCGCAGCGGTTGGTGGCAAAATTTTGCGAGTAAAAACTTTTTGGCGCGACCGGAATCGTGGCGGGCATCTCAACCACTTTGGTTTGCGATTTAATGGCAGGGGCGGTCGGTGCGATTTCTGGGGTAGCTGGTGCAGTCACCGGGGTTGTGGTCACGGCGGCGGGCGGGTTGGTGATTTCTGCAACCGTTGCGGTTATTGCTGGTTGGGTTGCGTCAACTGCGGCAGCAACCGTCCCGTTGGTCGTGCGGTTGCCATTTGTCATGGTTCCACCCGGGTTGACCCCGGCTTCCGGCGTGGCTCCTGATTCTGGGTGGGCGGAAGTGTTTTTGCCGCAACCCAAGTTTAGGGCGACGACGGAGGCCAGCGAGGCGGTCATCAACAGCGGCACGGTCAGTGATTTATTTTTCATCGGCGACGGATGGTTTTTAACGATGCACGCATGATGCCGTTTGTGCGCCGAAATTCAAGCCAAACCGCCGGCATGGCAATTAACAGGTTTGACTCGCCGCGCGGCTGAATTTAAGCTGCCGCCAATGCTGGCTGCTGAAACCAAATTGTCGGATGCGAAATCCGGCCATGCCTCCGAAACTGTCCCGGCCTGTTCCTGGAAAAAAATCGTGGAACCGGTCGAGCCATTTTTGCAGGCCGTGACGCAACAATTGGTGCGTCAGGCACGTGACTTTGACCCGCAAGTGGTGTCTTATGCTGAACATGCATTGAACAACAGCGGCAAGCACCTGCGGCCAACGCTGGTATCGCTTGCCGCCGCCTGTTTCGGCAAACCCAACGAGGCGCATGTCAAAGCAGCGGTCATCATCGAGATGGTTCATCTTGCCACGCTGGTTCATGACGACGTGATGGATGAGGCGGACATCCGCCGTGGCAGCCCGACCGTGGCGGCGAAGTGGGGAAACGAAATTGCCGTGCTTTTTGGCGACTGTCTTTTTGCGCAAGCGTTGAAACTGGCCGCAAGTTTTCCCACGACTGAAGTATGCCGGGCGGTTTCTGCCGCGACGAACACGGTTTGCACCGGCGAAATCATTCAGACCCAGCAGCGGAGAAATTTCATCGCCTCCCGTCGAGATTATTTTCGCGTCATTGAGATGAAGACTGGCGAACTATTCACTTTGGCCTGCGATCTCGCCGCATTTTTGAGCAGCGCAACAGAGGCGCAACGCACGGCATTGAAGGAATTTGGCACGGCATTCGGCACGGCGTATCAGGTTTACGACGACTGTGTAGATTTATTCGGCACCGAGGCCGAGGCAGGCAAATCACTTGGCACGGATCTGGCGAAAGGCAAGTTAACCTGGCCGTTGCTGCTGGCTTGGGAGCGCGCCAACGCCGCCGACCGCACCAGTCTGGAGTCCGCCATCAAAAATTGGCAGCCGGAAAATCTGTCGTTGGTTAACGCCTTGCTCGCGAAATACGAAGTCTTTGAACCATCGGTGCAGGAGATTGAAAAGTTTCTGGAACAGGCGCGGTCAGCATTGTGCGGGTTGCCGGTTTCCGCCGGTCGCACCGGCCTATTGCAATTGACCGATTTTCTTGCGCAACAAACTGCGGCCTTGGCGGTTCAATGACTATGTCCGAACCCGCCGCCAACCCGAACACACCCGCCGGCATGCTGGAGGGTGACCTTGTCAAACGCGCACAGCGCGGTGATTTGCAAGCCTACGACGAACTGGTGAAGCGTTATCAGGAGCGTATTTACGCCACCGTTTATCACATGACTTCGAATCACGAAGATGCCAATGATCTTGCACAGGAAGCGTTCATCAAAGCCTATTCCGCCCTCAAATCATTCAAGGGCGGATCTACTTTTTACACTTGGCTCTACCGGATTGCCGTCAACAAGACCATTAATTTTCTCAAGCAGCGAAAGAATAAATTTCATTTGAGCCTGAATGACATTGATTTCAATGCCGAGCACGATCCGGACTTGATGGCGTTGATTTCCGACAAGACCCCCACCCGAGATGTGGCCCTGTCTGAACTGCAAAAAAAATTGAACGAAGCTTTGCTCAAGCTGTCTGAACCTCACAGAATGGTAGTGGTTTTGCACGATGTGCAAGGTCAGTCTCACGATGAGATTGCTGAAATCATGGGTTGCAACATCGGCACAGTGCGGTCGCGGCTGTTCTATGCGCGTCAACAATTACAAGGCCATTTGGCCGGATATATCAAGTCATGAACGAAAGCCAAAACGATTTTAGAGAACTGAAGCACTTGCTCAAACTCAAGCGTCACGAATCTCCGCCGCCCGGCTTCTTCGAGCATTTCTCCGATGAAGTCGTGAACCGCATCCGCGCTGGCGAGGCTCGCTCGCAAAGCTCCGTTGCCGAGCGCCTCAACGACCATGCGCCATGGCTGGTGAATTTTCTCCGCGTATTTGAAGCCAAGCCCGGTTTGATTGGCGGTTTCGCGGCCAGCCTGTGCCTGTTGCTCGTGCTTGGCGTGGTGCTGGCGGAACATTCCGAGTCGGGCCCACAAAATGTTTTCACCACGGCCTCCACCGAATCAGCTTCGCCCGACGGTTCGTCTGCAGTGCCGTCTGCAGTGCCTGAATTTGCCAGCGTTGGCGCCGCCGAAGGTGGCATCGCCATCAGCACCAACGCCAGCCTCCAGCCGGTCGCCTCACTGTTTGGTCAAGCCTCCGGGGCTTCATTGTTCCAGCCCGCGAGTTTTGCCCCGGCGCATTGAGCTGAAAATTTTGGATAACTTTGCGCGGTGAACGCTTGAAACGTCACCGCGCTTTTCTTTTAATTCGTTCGTGCCAACCAAAGTCATCGCCGTCGCCAACCAGAAAGGCGGCGTCGGCAAAACCACCACCGCCGTCAACCTCGCTGCCTGCCTTGCGGCGGAAGGCCTGCGCGTCCTGCTCTTTGACCTCGACCCGCAAGCCAACGCCACCAGCGGTGTGGGTCTCGAAAAAATTGACGGCGCGAGTGCGTATCACGTTTTGCTTGGCGAAGGCTCGCTGCTCGAAAAAATCAAGCCGACCGCCTACGAAAATTTTTCCGCTATCCCCAGCGAAGTGGATTTGTGCGCCGCCGATCTGGAACTCGCGCGTTTGGAAAATCATTTGCAGCGCGTCGCGCTTGCGCTCCAGCCGGTGCGCGACAGCGGGCGTTTCGATGTCGTGCTGCTGGACTGCCCGCCGTCTTTGGGTATTCTTTCGCTCAACGCCTTTGCTGCCTGCGACGGCGTGCTCGTGCCGCTGCAATGTGAATACTACGCGCTCGAAGGCATTTCCATGATGAATCGCGTGCTCGACCAGCTCCGCACCGCCGGCGTGAATCCGCGCCTGGAAATTTTTGGTGTGGCGATGACGATGTTTGACGGTCGCACGAAACTTTCCAACGAAGTCGTTGAGGAAGTCCGCCGCCAGCTTGGTAAAAAAGTCTTTGAAACCTTGATTCCGCGCACGACGCGTTTGGCCGAAGCGCCAAGTCACGGCCAGCCCATTATTTATTACGACAAATACAGCAGCGGCGCGGCGGCGTATCAGTTGCTTGCGCAGGAAGTCATCGCCCGGCTGGCCAAAAATTGACGACGAAATGGCAGTATCAGGAAAGTCTGTTGCACTGTTATGAATAGAATTTTACGAGCGTGGCGCATGTTGCTTGCCGCGCGGAAACGCATCCTTTAACCTCCGCCCAACATTACAAAATTATGGCCAAAGAAATTCTTGAAATGCTCATTGAGTCCGCAACGATGGAATTGCCGGACACCAAAACCCTCAAACTCAAATGGCCTGATGGCCACAATCCTGAATTCAAGACCGGCCAGTTCATCACGCTCTACTGGCCGGACACCACGAACTACAAACGCGCCTACTCGCTTTCGTCCTGCGCTCTGGATCGTGGCTTCTACGAGGTGACCATCAAGCGCGATGGCAAGATGGGCACGCGTATGGTGGACTGGGCCAAGGCTGGCGATAAACTGTTTGTCATCCCGCCCGTCGGTAAATTTCTGCCCGTGCTGGAACCAAACAAACATCTTGTCTGCATCGCCGGGGGTTCGGGCGTGACGCCGTTCCGCGCGTTCGCCCGCGAAGCGACCCGCCGCAATTTGCATACGAAGATTACCGTGCTCTTCAGCGTGCGCACGCCCAGCGACATCATCTTCAACACCGAGTTCCGCGAACTCGAAAAACAGAATCCCAATTTCAAATTTTTGGTCACCTGCACCCGCGCGTTGCCCGAACACAATTGGACGGGCCGCACCGGTCGCATCTCGCCGGAATGGATCAAGGAAATCGCCACCGATTTACCGAACACCGTTTTCTACGCCTGCGGCCCGAACGCGCTCGTGGATTTCGCCGAGCAACTCGTCGTCCACGGCCT
>CAIKKJ010000053.1 GCA_903827955.1 uncultured Verrucomicrobia subdivision 3 bacterium | reverse complement strand
GTGGTGCTGGCGTTGACGCTGGCGCTGTATCTGCCAAGACGCGGTGACACCGGCATCTGGCCGCTCTCCGTGTTGGTGGCGTATCCGGTGGGGTTGCTCGCGGCGGCGAGCATTGGCTTGATTCTCATCCCGACTTTGCGCGTGCGCTGGGAGCCCAGTTGGTTTTTGTTTCTCGGCGCGCTGCTCGGGGACGGCTTCATCTGGATGCAATGGAATTCCCTGACGCTGGATAACGCATTGTCGGACGGCTCGCTTTACAACACCAGTTTTTCCGTGACGGCCCTCGTGATGGGCTGGGGCGCGCTGTCGTGGCGGGTTGAAAAATCCGCCAATCCAAACTGGGAGCGTTATTGCGAGGGAGCCTTGCGGCTTTTGCCGCTGCTGGTGGTGATCGGCGCGTCGGCATCCGTGGTGCTGGCGTGGACGATTCCAAACGTGCCCCGTGCGGTCCAGATTTCCAGCGGCATGGGCGCCATCATCGTGGCGGCGCTGGCGCTCGCGCGCCAAAGCATTCTGCTGCGCGAACGCGACCGCCTGCTCAAGGCGGAAAAAATCGCGCTCGACAGTCAGGTGAATTTCAAAACCCTGTTCGAGTCCGCCCAGGATGCCATCCTCATCATGGACGAACGCTGCTGCGTGGACTGCAATTCAAGCGCGCTAAAACTTTTTGGCTGCGAGAAACACCAGATTGTCGGCACCACCCCGGCGGATTTTTCGCCGGAGTTCCAGCCGGACGGCCGGCGCTCGGTCGAGAAAGGGCAGGAATTCATCATGGCGGCAATGCAAGGCTGTCCGCAGTTTTTTGAATGGACGAGCCGGAAGCTGGACCGGTCAGAATTTTACGCCGAAGTGCGGCTGAACCCCGTCGCCCGCGAGGGCGGAAAATTCTTGCAGGTGATTATGCACGACATCACCGAGCGGAAATGCGCGGAAGCCGCATTGCGGGCGAGCGAGGCAAAATACCGCACGCTCGTCGAGCGCATGGGCGAAGGTCTGTTGATGGTGGACAATGCGGACGTCATGCAGTTCGCCAACCAGTTTTTCTGCGAGATGACCGGTTATGCCGCCGCTGAACTGCTGGGCAGGAACGCCTCGGAACTGCTGCTCGCGCCGGCGGAACGCGAGCGGATGCGCCAGCGCAACCACGACCGCCAGCAGGGCCTGTCGGACAGCTACGAAGTCCAACTCCGCTACCGTTCCGGCAAGCTCATCCGTTGTCGCCACACCGCCACGCCGATGTTTGATGCCAACGGAGCGGTGTCCGGTTCGATGGCCATCATCGTGGATATCACGCAAAATCAAAAGTTGGAGGAACAGCTCCGGCAGTCGCAGAAGATGGAGGCCATCGGCCAGTTGTCCGGCGGCGTGGCACATGATTTCAACAACATTCTCGCGGCGATGATCATGCAGACCGATTTGGCGAACATGATTGAAAATCTGCCCGAAGAGGCGCGGGACAGCTTCAAGGAATTGCGCGCCTCCGCCGAGCGCGCCGCCCATCTCACGCGGCAACTGCTCCTCTTCAGCCGTAAGCAGGTCATGCAGCCGCGCGTCATGGACTTGAACGACAGCGTCACCAACCTGACAAATATGCTCCAGCGGATCGTCGGTGAAGATGTGCATATCCAGCTCAACCTGCATCCGCGCCCGGCGGTTGTCCGCGCCGATGCCGGCATGCTCGACCAGGTGTTGTTGAATCTCGTGGTCAATGCGCGGGACGCGATGCCAAACGGCGGACGGTTGATCATTGAAACGACGGAAAAAACCGTTGACGACTCCGAGGCCGGGCTGAATTCCGATTTGTCGCCCGGACGTTATTTCCGGTTGCGCGTGACCGACACCGGCCACGGCATCGCGCCGGAAATTTTGCCGCGCATCTTCGAACCGTTTTTCACCACGAAGGAACCGGGCAAAGGCACGGGCCTCGGGCTGGCGACCGTGTTCGGCATCATCAAACAGCACGGTGGCGCGGTGCAGGTGGAAAGCGAGCCGGGCCGCAGCACGTCGTTCAGCGTTTTTCTCCCCGCCCGCGCCACGGAAGAATTGCTCGTCACCGCGCAGGCTGTGAGCTCCCCAGTCAAGACCAGCCGTGGAACGGAAACGATCCTCGTGGTCGAGGATGATGCCAGCGTGCGCGCCGTGACGCGTGTCACGTTGAAACGCCACGGCTACCAAGTTTTGGAAGCGTCACATGGCGTCGAAGCCTTGCGCGTGTGGGAGCAGCACGGCGGACAGATTCACCTGCTGCTGACGGACATCGTGATGCCCGAAGGCATCAACGGGCGGGAACTTGCGGCGCAATTGCAGCAGCGCAAGCCGGATTTGCGGGTCGTGTTCACCAGCGGTTACAGCGCGGACATCGCCGGCCGCGAACTCAATCTGCAAGCCGGACAAAATTTCATCCAAAAGCCCAGTCTGCCGCAGGAAATACTCGACACCCTCCGCCGCAGTCTCGACAGTTGATCATCGGCACGCTGGAAATTTCAGTGCGGTTTTTTCTTCGGTGGCAAGTTATCGATGTCCAGCGTGTGCGTGGCGTTGCGGCGCGGGCGGATCAATTTTGCGACGATGCCCGTCCAGCCGGTCTGGTGTGAGGCGCCGACGCCGCGGCCGGTATCACCGTGGAAATATTCAGAGAACAAAATGTAATTCTTGAAATGCGGATCCTTGGCCAGCTTGGGATGACCTTTCAATGCCGGCCGCTCGCCGTCCGCGCCGGGGCGGAATAGTTTTACGAGCCGGTCGGAAAGTTCGTGCGCAACTTCGTTGATGGTCAAAAATTTCCCGCTGCCCGTTGGACATTCGATTTTGAAATCGTCGCCATAGTAATGGTGGAATTTTTGCAGCGACTCGATGAGCAGGTAATTCATCGGCAGCCAGACGGGGCCGCGCCAGTTGGAATTGCCGCCGAACAGGCCGGCCTGCGATTCCGCCGGCCAGTAGCGGACTTCGTGGACTTCGCCGCCGGCTTCGAGGCGGAATGGCTCGCGGTCGTGAACTTTGGACAGCGCGCGGATGCCGTGGTCACTCAAAAATTCCGTCTCGTCGAGCGCGCGGCGCAAAATAGATTTCATGCGGTGGCCGCGCAGGAGCGAAAGCAGATGCCGCTCGCCACTGCCGGTTTCTTCCCAGCGCGAAACGAGATTTGCGCGATCGGGCCGGTGCGCGAGATACCACTTCATCCGCGCCGTGAAATTCGGAAGTTTCTTCAACAGTGCCGGGTCGAGCGTCTCGACGGCGAACAGCGGAACGAGGCCAACCATGGAACGCACTTTTAACGGAATTTTTTTTCCGTCGGGCAAACAAAGTTCGTCGTAATAAAATTCGTCCGTCTCGTCCCACAGCGCGAGGCCTTCGTCCGGCATTTTTTCGCCGTGGCCGTCACTGACGCCGTTGATGGCGGCGGCGATGTCGAGGAAGTGCTCGAAAAATTTGGTGGCGATGTCCTCGTAGACCTTGTTGTGTCGTGCGAGTTCGAGCGAGATGCGCAGCAGGTTGAGGCAATACATCGCCATCCAGCTCGTGCCGTCCGCTTGGTTGATGAAGCCGCCGGTGGGTAGTGCGGAGCTGCGGTCGAAGACGCCGATGTTGTCAAGGCCGAGGAAGCCGCCTTGAAAAATATTCCGGCCCTGCGTGTCCTTGCGGTTGACCCACCAGGTGAAATTCAGCAGCAGTTTGTGAAAGACGCGTTCGAGAAATTGCAAATCGCCCTTGTCGTTTTCGTCCAGTTCGCGGCGTTGCTGGCGGTCCATCTGGAATACGCGCCACGTCGCCCAGGCATGGACGGGCGGGTTCACGTCGCTGAACGCCCACTCGTAGGCGGGGAGCTGGCCGTTCGGATGCATGAACCATTCGCGCGTAAGCAAATCAAGTTGGCGCTTGGCGAACTCCGGATCCACGAGCGCGAGTGGGATGCAGTGGAATGCCAAGTCCCAAGCAGCATACCACGGGTATTCCCATTTATCGGGCATCGAGATGATGTCGGAGTTGTTCAGGTGGGCCCACTCGGAGTTGCGGCCGTGCTTGCGTTCGCGCGGCGGCGATGGTTGTGACGGGTCGCCGTTCAGCCATTTGCGGACGTTGAAATGATAAAACTGTTTTGACCAGATCATGCCCGCGAGCGCCTGCCGCTGGATGGAGCGCAAATCATCCTCCTCCAAACCATGTTGCAGCTCGGCGTAAAATTCATCCGCTTCGGCGATGCGCTTGGAAAAAATTGCATCAAAGTCATCGAACGGCTGGAGTTTGCGCTCGGTCTCCGGCGATTTGCGCGGCAGGACGGTCGTGGCGGCGGAACTCTGCAGTCGCAATTTGATTTCGCGCGCGCCGCCGGCGGGAATTTCCAATTCGTAATGCGCGCACATCTTGGTGCCGGCGCGCTTGGGGTTCACGGTGTGCGTTTTCCCGTGGACGAGATATTCGTGGAAAGCGTCCTTGAAAAATCCGTGTTCGTTTTCTTCGCCGCCGAAGCAACGGTGGGCGTTCGTCTCGTTCTCCGTGAATAGAAGTTCCGGCAACGTTTTTTCGCCGTCAATCGCGCCGGGGAAAAATTCATACATTCCCAATTCCTCGTGTTCCACCTTGACCGCTGAGCCGCCGCGCACGGCGCGCAGGCTGGGTTTATGATGTTCTTTGTCCCACGACCAAGTGTTGCGAAACCAGAGATGTGGCAGGACGTGGATGGTCGCGGCTTCCGGTCCGCGATTGTGGATGGTGACGCGCATCAGGATGTCGTCCGGCGCGGCTTTGGCGTATTCCACAAAGACGTCGAAGTAACGGTCGTCGTCGAAAATGCCAGTGTCGAGCAGTTCAAATTCGTCATCGGTTTTGCCGCGCTTGGCATTTTCCTCGACGAGTTTCGCGTAGGGAAATTCCCGCTGCGGATACTTGTAGAGCATTTTCAAATACGAATGCGTGGGCGTGGCGTCGAGGTAGTAATAACTTTCCTTCACGTCCTCGCCGTGGTTGCCCTCGGCGTTGGTGAGGCCGAACAGACGTTCCTTGATAATCGAATCCTTGCCATTCCACAACGCGATGGAACAGCAAAGCAGTTGCAAGCCGTCGCTGAACCCGGCGATACCGTCCTCGCCCCAGCGGTAGGCGCGGCTGCGGGCGTGGTCGTGGGGAAAATATTCCCACGCCGTGCCGCCGGGTGAATAATCTTCGCGGACGGTGCCCCACTGGCGTTCGGAGAGGTAGGGACCGAAAAGTTTCCACGGCTGCGTGCCGTTTTTTTCCTGCTGGAGCCGGTGTTTTTCAGCGATGGGTGGCATGGGCTTAAGGGTTGTCGGACCAAAACCGCTGGCGTTAAAGTAGCGAGGTGGACGGGGATTGCAATAGCGATGGGGCGGGTGAGGGTTGGTGCCAGCGAGTGGAATCGAACCACTGACCTCGGGCTTATGAGTCCCACGCTCTAACCAACTGAGCTACGCTGGCAACCTTTATTTATGCGGGTTTTGTGATGCACCCCGAAGGGCTTTACATCCCGCTTTTACATCCCTAGCCTTTAGACGTGGACTCACGGCAACTAAAGACAGCAGATAACCGCTGGCAATACGCTGGCGAGAACTTGAGACGCCTAAAAACATCGGGCGTGTATTATGCCTTCGTGAAGCGTCACGGCAAGCAAATTAGCCGCTCGCTGGAGACGACCGACAAGCCGCTGGCGAAGCGTCGCCTTGCCGACTTTCTTCGAGACGTTGAACGCCTTGCGCCCGACGAAGCCGCGAATCTCACCTTTGAGCAAGTTGCCGCGCGCTGGCTGGAAACCACGCGTCACACGATGAAGCCAAGCACGCTAGACCGCCGCCAGCGATGCGTGAAAGCCGTTGCGCCGTTCCTCTCTGGGCAACCCATTAAAAACGTCACCGCAAGCCACTGTGAAGCGTGGCTGACACAACGGGTGAAAAAGGACGGCGAGAAAATCTCCGCGCAGACCTTCGCGCACGAATTGAACACCATGCGCGCCGTGTTCGCCTTCGCACTCGAACACGGGATGATTCTCCGCAGTCCTGCAGCTGGCATCAAAAAGCCGCGCATCGTGTCGAAGAAATCCAACGTGCCGACGCGCGAACAATTCCAGCGCGCCGTCACCGCCATCCGTGCCGAGCCACGCGAACGCGGCGGCGCGGACTTGGTAGAGCTGCTGGCGTATTCCGGGATGCGACTGCGCGAGGCGACTGCGCTCCGCTGGCGCGACGTGAATTTTTCGCAAGGCGTGTTCACCGTGACGGGCGGAGAACGCGGCACAAAAAACCACGAGCAACGCACCGTGCCGCTCTCCGCTGAAATGCTCGCCCTGCTGACACGCATCAAGCGCGAGCGCGGCAAGGTTGCGCCGGATGACTTCGTTGCCCGGATTGCCAACGCGCGCCGATGCCTCGAAACCACTTGCGCGAAGCTGGGCTTTCCGCACTGGCACAATCACTCTTTGCGCCACTACTTCACGACGTGCGCGGTGGAAAGCGGCGTGATGATTCCGACGATAGCGCACTGGATTGGCCACAAAGACGGCGGCGCGCTCCTGATGAAACGCTACACTCATTTGCAGCAGACGCACAGTGTCGAGCAAATGAAGCGTGTGAGTTTTAATGCCGCGCCCGCGCCGGAAACGGATGAAGAGTGGCCGCCCATCGAATCAAAAATCACAAAGCACTGCTCCAAAAACCGAACGCCGTTTGAAGAAGGCTGATTTCCCCGCTTGCGCTCTCGTCTTGACACGTTCAAAGCATCGCGGTTGGCTGCATAGTGGACGACAGGCGTTATCTGACAACCGCAGCAAGAAGCTGGTGTCATCACTTTCCCCTTGCATATTTTCCCGCCTTTTGACTTAATCGCAGCGTCAGAGGCGTTACCCTCTGATGTCTTTTCCGCTGATGGAGTGATTACCAGAAGCACACAAAGACTCCCCCTGTTAAACTGATTCGAGCCTGCTTTGCAATCGCTGCTAATCACAGCGTAGGTTGTAACGAACCGTGCGAGGCAGGCTCATTTTTTGTCATCGTTACATGAGCAAAAGAAAATCCGCAGGCAAGGCCGCGCGCCCTTGCAAACTTCCCGCCGCGCACTTCACCACGTCCGACGAAAACGCAGCCCTCGCCGCCCAATGCCAGCCACGCACGGTAACGGCCACGCTGGACGTGTTTCCAACTCCGTTTCCAATCAAGGAATGGCAAGCTCTTGAAGCCGCGCGACTCGCCTACGAGATAGCGCAGATGAAACGAGTCACTTTCACCGTCGGGGGTGCAAGATGAATTTCCTGATTGAATCGCCAGCGGGACAATTACTCCCCGCCGTGCCGCATTTCTACGGATTTAATTTTTACCATTACTATCCATCGGACATGCCGATGATTGGCCACGCCGCGTCACCGATGCCCGCGCGGGCGACACTGGCCGTGATGTCTGAAATGCTCGAATCGAAACGCTGCGCAAACCGGCGCGAATTTTACATCAAGTCGCTGCGTTATTACCTCACTCGTTTCGCAGAAACGAATCCTATCCTCACCGCCGTCACCACGGCAGACGTCGAGGCGTTGCTGGCCAAGTATCCCGTTCCGTCAACCCGCGCCGGGTGGTTGAACCGTATCAACACGCTTTTTTCCTTCGCGCTTAAACGTGAATACATCGAGAAAAATCCATGCGCCAAGGTCGAGCGGGGAACGATTGAACATCGTGTGCCGCGCATCCTCACGCCCGCAGAGGCGCGCGTCGTTTATGCCGCGTGTCCGCAAGCGAGTCGCGCTTGGGTGGTGCTTTGCCTGTGGTGCGGGTTGCGCCCGTCCGAAGCCGCGCTCATCAATTGGGAGGACATCAATCTTGAGCGCGGGACAGTCACCGTTCGCATTTCCAAAGTGCGCCGCTTTCGTATCGTGACCATGACCGAGCGCGCAAATGCCTTGTTGCGCCCGCTGGTGAAGCCCGCCGGATGCGTTGCGCCCCACGCAACAACTCTTCGCCGTGCCGTCCGCCAGATGCGTTGCGCGCTGAATCTCGCCCGCTGGCCGCAAGACATCATGCGACACACCGCCGCGAGCTATCACTTGGCACTCACTGGCGATGCCAGCAAAGTGGCTACTTCGCTTGGCAACTCCCCGCAAATTCTGCTCACGCATTACAACGGCGTAGCGTCACTGGACGATGCCAAAGATTTTTTCAAAGTCACCCCGCCGCCTCCGCCGCCCGCGTCCAAGCCGAATCGCAAACACGAATACGCGGCCATTATCGCGTTTCACAAAAAGTGCAAGTCCTACAAAAAAACGCAGGCGCATTTCAGCATCACCAGTGCCGGGACGCTTCACTACATTTTGAAAACGCGAAAAGTCCAACAAAACCCTAGCTCACCAAAGCGGACGCCAGCGAAAACCTTCGGCAACGTGTCGGAATGAAACATCCGTGAACTCTGATTAAATACAGCAAGCAGCATAAAGCTGCGTAACGCTTATGAGAAAAGACAAAAAGAAAACCAACAAATCCGAAATCGTATCTACCTCACCAAAGCTCGCCTACACGCGAGCCGAAGCCGCCGCGCAACTCGGCTTGCACCCGGTCACTATTGACCGCCTCACAGAGCGCGGTCTATTGCGGCCATCGCGCGCCACAAGTCGTCCGCTTTATTCACACGACGAGTTGCAGCGATTCTTGCGTGAGACTGCCAGCAAACCAGCCGAGGCGTGAGTTATGAGAATCGCAAACCCCGACCCCACGCCCTCGCTCCGTGGCTACTCAAGGAAGTTCCAGAGTCGCTTCGCTAACACAAAAACGCTTGCCATGATAATGGACTGTCACAGCGACACCGTAGCAAAATGGTCACAAAAACTAAACGTCCCGCCCGACGTTCGCGGGCATGGCTTAAACCGCTGGTATTGGCACAACGCGGGCAAACTGATTGTCCGATGGCGTCGTTATTGCTCAATCAGCAAAATCTGCCAGAACTGGAATAACGGCAGAGTCCGCGCCCGCGCCCCGAAGTGAACCCGCAGCGGCGAACATGACGACGACGAAATCAAAACCACTTTGCCGCTGCGCCGCGTTCGCCCGCGCGCACGGCAGCGGCAGCAATGCCGCGCGCGTGTCGGAGTCGTCGCCGACACGCGAAAAATTTTTCCCCATGTAAGCACTGCGTACGGCAAAACAAAATGCGTCTAATGCGATTTTAAGAAGTCGTCCGCCATTGGCTTAACTGAAAACTTCCATCTCCCATGAAAAAAACGACGACCGCAGAAAAGGAGCGCGCCGCGCTCGCAGCAATAGTGGACTCCGCAATCAATCACCCGGCGGACACGCTTCCGCCAAACCTTGCCGCGCTGGTCGCCGCCGCGCCGGATGCGTTCACTGATGGTGCGCTTGGAAACATCGCGCTCGCCATCAATCGCACCATCGCAGAAAAATTGCCGCCGGACGTGGTGAATGTTGGACGACGTTTGCAGGGCGAAGAAATCATTTTGCTCTCACAGTTGCTCGCCGATGCGTTACCAATTCAACTTGCAGAGACAGAGGCCGCGCCGCTCTTGCGTGAAGTCGAAGCGCGCCGAACCGCCGCCGTGCTGGACGAAGCGCGCGAAGAGTTGCGCCGCAATCCTGACAAGGCAAACGCCGTAGCCCGCAGTGTGTCCGCCGCGCTCGCTTACCAGTCGCCCGAAGCCCCCGCCGAGACCGGGCGCAGACAATGGCCGCGCCCGTTGAACGAAGATGCTTACATCGGCATGGCAGGCGATTTCGTCCGCGCCGTGGAAGCACACACAGAGGCCGACGCCGCCGCGATTTTATTTCAATTCATCGCGTGTTTTGGCAACGCTGTAGGCACAGCTCCATTTTATCAGCAGGAATGGACGCGGCACCACGCCCGCGAATTCGTCCTGATTGTCGGCAAGTCCGCGAAGGCGCGCAAAGGCACAAGCTGGAACATTGTCCGCGCCGTGTTCAAGCTCGCCGACGAGCGATGGACAAAACGAATTGTCAGCGGGCTAGGCAGCGGAGAGGGCGTTGTTCATCAAGTCCGCGACCCGCGCGAAGATACTGACGAACACGGCAACCGCGTTACGACCACGGGCGCAGAGGACAAGCGTTGCATGGTTGTGGAGTCGGAATTTGCCAGCATCCTTTCCGTGTCATCGCGCGACGGCAACACGCTTTCGGAAGTCATCCGCAACGCTTGGGACAGTGGCGACATTCAAACGCTCACGAAAAATAATCCGACACGCGCGACGGGCGCGCACATCTCCATTATTGGCCACATCACCGAAACGGAGTTGAACGCGAAACTTGGCGACAACGCCATCGCCAACGGATTTGGCAACCGCTTCCTGATTGTCTGCGCGAAGCGTTCTAAACTTTTACCGCACGGCGGTAGCTTGTCAGATGATGATTTTGAAATGCTCGCCCGCAAGGTTGCTGGCGCGATAGATACCGCTAGAAAAATTTCGCGTGTGATGCAAAGCAAGGAAGCCCGTAACTTCTGGGGTGATGTCTATCCCGTTCTTTCCAGCGAAAGCCGAACGGGAAATTTTGGCTCCATCACGAGCCGTGCCGAGGCGCACGTCTTGCGCCTTTCCGTTTTCTACGCGCTCATGGACGGGCAAAGCGAGATTCAACTTTGCCACTTGAAAGCCGCGCTGGAATGTTGGCGGTATTGTCAAGACTCCGCGCTTTACATCTGGGGCGACTTCACCACGGGCGGACTCGCTGCGAAGATTCGCGCCGCGCTCACCGAAGCAGGGCAATCCGGGCTGACTCGCTCACAGTTGCATGATGCCCTTGGCGGCAGGATGTCGCCGGATGAATTTTCGCCGGAGTTGGAAAAACTCATCTCCGCTGGCGAAGTGACCGAAACCCGCAAGCCAACCAAAGGCAAGCCCGTCACGATTTACCGCCTTCGCTGCTGACTTCGCCGCCCGTCGCCCATCTCGATACGTCACAGAACCCGCCCAAAGCGGATTTTCCACCCTAATTTGCCGGAATAAGTAGGAAAAAGCCCCCCAAAAGTTTTCACCCGCATAAACATTGAACAAAATGCCAATCTTTTTCCGCACCAAAATGCGGAATAAGTAGGAATAAGTAGGAATAAGCCCCCCCCCTTATTCCGGCTTTTTCCTACTTATTCCGCAAAACATGTAGGAAAAAGATTGGCACAAAACCATTGTGCCTATTGGGGAAAAACTTTTGCCCCCCTTTTTCCTACTTATTCCGACATCCGCAGAAACCGCTTTTCTAGCTACATCGGCCTTCACCCGGCGCGGGCATCCAGCGCGCCGCCATCGGCGCACACTCGAAAGCGAACGCATCCGCACTTAAATTTTGGCATCGCTTCAATCCTTGCCGCACAAACCGTGCGAAGTTCACGCCAAAAACGGGCTTTTCAGGGGGCGCGAGCCGATTGTTTGCGGGCTACGGCTGTTCCTTGTTCAGTCTCTGTGGTGCATTATTCACCTTTACCGTGTTTTTATCACACTTGAAATGGCCGAAAGCCGTTTTGTGCCGTGCAAAGCCGTTGGCAGTATTTCACTTGAAGCGTGACACAAAAATGATACATTTGAGCCATGAGCGAAATTGCCCGCACCCGCATTGATGCCAAACTGAAGCGCGAAGCCGAGGCCGTCTTGGACGAAATCGGACTTTCGCCCCGTGCCGCACTGGAAATGTTTTACGCACAGATAATCAAACTGCGCGGCTTGCCTTTCCGCCCGTCGGCATTTCCCGTTTTGGAAGAATACGGCGTCACCCTGGCGCAAGCCAGCCGCGCGGAAGCGTCGGCCACATCCGAACTGGATGCCGAGCGCAAGGCAGGCCGGATGCAAACCTTCACGGGGAAACTGCCGCGATGATTCGTATAGATTTCGGCCATCGCTTCCTGCGTTCGCTGCGGAAGATTAAGCCAGACCTCACCGCCGCCGCCGAAAAGCGACTGGCGCAAGTCGCGGAAGAATTTGGACGCCCTCACGTTCACGGCGGGATTGGCCTTCGGAAACTTGGTGAAAAATCTTACGAGGCCAGATTGGACTTGCACTATCGCATTATTTTTATCCATCGTGAAGGACGGCTTGAAGCGTTTGACATTATGACGCATGAAGAAATTCGCCAGTGGTTGCGCTCAAAATAATTTCCCGCGCTTGCCGAGCGACAATCCGTAATTGTGAAAGGTGATTTTACAGGGCTTTCCGCAAGGTTTTTACATCCCGTTTTTACATCCCCACGGCATAAAGTAAGCGTTTCAGAGTCAATGCCAGCTGTCGCCTGCAAAAATAACACATGTAACGAAACCATTGTGAACATTGATTAAGTTGCTTCCAGTCGCCTTGAGTCGCAAAAAGTATATTCCTGCAAAAACCACCCAGTTCGATTTATGAGTCCCACGCTCTAACCAACTGAGCTACGCTGGCAACCAAACGGCCAACCATTTTGCGGACATTTTGCCCACTGTCAAACCGGGAATTCAGCTTTCAATGATTGTTCAAGTATTCCCCGCGTTTTGCCGATACAATACTGACAGGTTGTCGCGCCGACTTTTCAAAGCTGACACTGTTGTAAAAATAGACGACGCTGGTTCAGCTATGGATTTATTGTTGGAAAAACTTTGGGATTTTGTAGCCCGGGACAAGTCGCTCACATTGCAAGAGCGGCTGTTCCGGCTCATGACTTTGACGGCGGCTATCGTCTGCCTGTTCATCGTGTTACCGGTGAATTTGATGGAGCCGAGTCTGCCGCTGGGGGTCAACATTGCGGATATTATTCTGGGGCTGTTCTCCCTGTTCTGCTACACGCAATCCTGCAAGGGTAAAAACCACATCAAACTCTTTTTGGTGGTGCTGGTGTCTTTGCTTTCGCCGGTTTGGTTCTTGAATGGCGGGGTGGGTGCCAGCATCACTTTCTATTTTTTCCCGGTCATCGTCCTGCCGCTGGTCCTGTGTCGGGGTGCTTTACGTTGGGGCGTGGCCGCCTTTGTCGTGTTTGATCTCATTGCGTTGGTGACACTAGAATATTTTTATCCGAATCTGGTCACTTACATCCCCAACCGGGCGGATTATTATTGGGACAACATCACGGGCATCGTCTGTAGTTTCATCGCGCTGGCGCTGGTCGTGTGGGTGATTGTGACGAATTACGACTGGGAACAGGGGCTGCTCTCACGTTACGCCAAGGAACTCGCGGCCAGCGAAGAAAATTATCGCAGTGTCGTGGAGAATGCCATGAGCATCATTCTCCGGCTTGATGTCGAGGGTCGTGTAACGTTTTTCAACCGGTTTGCGGAAAATCTTTTCGGCTACTCGCGCGGGGAAATCATCGGTCAGAATGCCCTTGGCACCATCGTGCCGACGGTTTCCTCGAAGGGTGAAAGTCTGGTCGAAAAGTTCGAAGCGTTGCTCAAACATCCGGAACAGCACGCACTTTCCGAAAATGAAAACCTCTGCCGCGACGGCCGGCGCATCCAAGTGACATGGACCAACCGTCCGATTTATGACGAGCAGGGCAGCCTGCGCGAGATTCTGTGTGTGGGCGCCGACGTGACCCAGCAGGTGCTGTTGCTGGAACAGTTGCGGATGACCCAGTTGACGATGGACGCGGCGGCGGAACAGATTCTCTGGACCGACGACTTGGGCAAAATCATCTACGCCAACGCGGCGGCCACGGAAGGGCTGGGGTATTCCGCCGAGGCGTTGCGTGTGTTCACCTTGCACGACCTGGCGACGGATTTTCCGGCGGAAGATTGGACCCAGCTCTGGCAACAACTCCGGCGCGAACGCTCCGCCACCTTGGAACTGACGCAATGCCGCAGCGACCAGGCCACGCGACCCGTTGAATTATCCATCACCTATTTCAAGGTCGCCAACAAGGAATACTCCGCCGTCTTCATCCGTGACCTGACCGAACGGAAAAAGACCGAAGAGAAACGCCGCCAGCATGAATTGGAAATGCAGCACCTCCAGCGCCTCGAAAGCCTCGGCGTCCTCGCCGGCGGCATTGCGCACGATTTTAATAATTTACTCACCGCCATTCTCGCCAACGTCTCGCTCGTGAAAATGGATTTGCCGGTGACCTCCGAAAACCATGAATTGCTCAATGAGGCGGAGAAAGCATCCTTGCAAGCGCGCGGGCTGACCGGACAACTGCTGACTTTCTCCAAAGGCGGCAAGCCCGTGAAGTCCGCCGTGAATCTGGAACAAATCATCCGCGACAGCACCAGCTTTGCCCTGCGCGGCAAACCGGTGAAGTGCATCATCGAGATTCCCGCCGCGTTGCGGTCTGTCGAGGCCGATGCCGCCCAGCTCACCCAGGTCTTCAACAATCTCGTGCTGAACGCGTATCAGGCCATGCCCAATGGCGGACAGATCACCATTCGCGCCCAAAACCGTAACGGTCGTGAGCAGGAACAACTGCTCGTCACGGAAGGCGAGTATGTCGAGGTCAGCATTCAGGACGAGGGCACCGGCATCGCGCCCGAGCATCTTCCAAAAATATTTGACCCGTATTTTACCACCAAAAAATCCGGCACCGGCCTCGGCCTCGCCGTGGTTCATTCCATCATCAGCAACCACCATGGCGCCATCTTCGTAGATTCCCGGCCCGGCGCCGGCACCACCTTTACCCTGCTGTTGCCGGTGTCTGAAAAAACTCCCGCCGCCAAAACACAGGTTGCCATGACGCCCGCCGCGCAAAACCAGCGCATCATGATCATGGACGACGAGGCGATGGTCTGCCGCGTTCTATCTAAGATGCTTCGCAAGCTGGGCTACGAAGCTGAGACGGTGTCCGACGGCCAGGCCGCGCTTCAAAAATATGAGCAAGCAGTCGCGCTGAAAAAACCGTTCGACTTGCTCATCATGGATCTGACCATTCCCGGCGGCATGGGCGGCAAGGAGGCCATTGAGCGGCTGCACAAACTGAATCCAAACGTCAAAGCCATCGTCTCCAGCGGCTATTCCAACGACCCCATCTTGTCTGATTTCAGCGCCTACGGTTTCAAGGGCGTGATCCTCAAGCCCTACACGCATGATCAGGTGCAGGCTGCCGTCCGCAAGGTTTTGACCGAATAATTTTTTATGAAAAACGCCGTCAATAGATCCTGCCTACTCTTTGCGTTGCTGCTACTGCCGTTCACGGGAAATTCCGGCCCAACAACCAACGCGTTCACGGAATGGGCCACGCAGGATTACCTGCTCGGCGATTGGGGCGGTGCGCGTTCGGCGCTTTCGAAGCACGGCGCGGATTTTGAATTTTTTTATATTGGCTCGCTCCCCAGCAACCTCGGCGGCGGCATCAAGACCGGCTCCGCGTATCAGGGCGCAATCGCGGCCACCCTCGACCTCGACTCGGAAAAACTGCTCGGCTACGCCGGCGGCACGTTCCACATCTCCGGCCTGTGGCTGCACGGGCAAAAACTTTTCTCCGCGAACTATTCCGGCGACTACAACCGTGTAAACCTCGTGGATCTGGATAACGCCTTCCGCTGCTGGGAAATCTTTTACCGCCAGAAATTTTTCAGCGACAAGCTCTCACTGAAATTAGGCCGACTCTCGATTGATTCCGATTTCATCGCGCCCGAATACTTCACCTGCTTCGGCCAGTTCTCGCTGTTGAACCAGACGTTTGCGTATCCGTCGCTGCCGTTCAACGTCTATTCTGCGCCCGGTTTTCCGGCCTCGCCGCACGGCCTCGCCGCTATGCCGATCGCCACGCCCGGCGCGGTGTTCGCGTGGAATCCCGCTCCGCAATTCACCCTGCAAGCCGGCATCTACAGCGGCTCACCCGACCGCAGCTACTCCGGCACCCGCTGGCCCATCAGCCAGCACGATGGCGCGCTGAATTATTTTGAAGCCGCGTGGCGGCACAATCCCGGCACCAACAACCCGCACCTCGGCGGCACGCTGAAAGTCGGCGGCTACTATCACACCAGCGATTTCACTGACGCCTACGACGGTGTTTTTTATGCCGCCGGCTTGAATCCCGCGCCGAGCCAGCACAGCGGAAATTACGCCGGCTATTTGATCGCCGAACACCAGTTGTTCCTCGAAAACGGCAAGGCCGATCCCGCGCAACAAGGACTCGTCGGATTTTTTCGCGCGCTCGCTGCGCCCGCAGACCGAAGCCTTACGCAACTTGAACTCGACGGCGGTTTTGTCTATCGCGGTCTGATTCCGACGCGCGACTGGGATTCGTTGGCCGTCGCGTTTTCATATCTCGGTTTCAGCGACGACCTTCGCCGCGCGCAGCAGGACATCAATGCACTTGCGCCCGGCTCATTCGTGCCGGTGGATTACGAAAATGTCGTCGAGGTAAATTACCGCGCGCAACTCACCGCGTGGTGGACGCTGCAAGGCAGCTTCCAGCATGTCTTCCATCCCGGCGGCTCGGCGGCGCTGCCGGACGCGAATGTATTCATCTTGCAAACGACGCTGCGTTTCTGAAATTGTCTGCGCGTGAACAAACTGCCGCGCAGTTTCTATGACCGCGACACCCGACTCGTCGCACAGGAACTGCTAGGTAAATTCCTCATCCACAAATCTGGCGGCGTTGAACGTGTTGGAAAAATTGTCGAGGTCGAAGCCTATCTCGGCGAACACGACCTCGCCGCACATTCGTCAAAAGGCCTGACCGCGCGCACCAAGACCATGTTTGGCCCGCCCGGCTTTGCTTACGTTTATTTGATTTATGGCATCCATCATTGCATGAACGTCGTGACGGAACGCGAAGCTCACGCCTCCGCCGTTTTGCTGCGCGCGCTTGAGCCGGTAAAAAATCTCGAAGGTCGGACATGCGGGCCGGGTTTGCTTTGCCGCGCGATAAACATTGACCGTCGCCTGAACGCGCACGACTTATTGAGCAGCGAATTTTTCATCGCCGATCCGGAAGCTGCTGAAAAGTTTTCCATCGTCAAACGCCCGCGCATCGGCGTGGATTATGCGAAGCATTGGGCGAAACGGCAGCTGCGATTTTACATCAAGGACAACCCGTTCGTCTCGCGGCGGTGATTTTTCTTTTGCTTGCGCGGACTGGCTGCGTGATAAATGCTCTCATCAACCTATTATTTTTATGCGCGCTGAAACCACGGCCAAACTTATCGGGGTTGCCATCCTGATTTTCATCCTCATCATCGCGGCCTCGTCCGCCAGCTACGTCGTGCAGCCCGGCTATCGCGGCGTGGAGGTCACGCTCGGCAAAGTCTCCACCGTGTTCAAGCCAGAAGGCTTCGGCTGGAAGACGCCCTTCATCACCACGATTGTGCCGGTGTCGGTGCGCCAGCAAACGCGTGAGCTGACGGCGGATTGCTATTCCTCGGACTTGCAGCAGGTGAAGACCGAGTTGCGCGTGCTTTACAAAATTCCCGAAAGCTCGGTCGTGAAAATTTACCAGCAGTTCGCCGGCGACCCGTTCGACAGTTTGATCGCGCCGCGCGTGCAAGAGGCGTTGAAGGAGGCTACCGCGTTGCAAAGCGCCGAGCAGATTGTGAAACAGCGCGAAGCCATCAAGTCCAACGCCCTCGTCGCCGCGCAGAAAAAAGTCGGCGACATCGTGGTCATCGTGGACGTGGTGATTCAGAACATTGACCTCTCGCACGAATTGGAAACCGCCATCGAATCAAAAATGGTCATGGAACAGGAAGCGGCCAAGGCCAAGTTCACGCAGCAGAAGGCTCAGATTGAGGCCGACACCGTCGTCATCAAAGCCAAGGGTGACGCGGAATCCATCAAGATTCGCGGTGAGGCGCTCAAGCTCACGCCGGCGTTCATTGATTTGCAGATCGTGGAAAAATGGGACGGCAAAGCGCCGCTCTACGTCGGCGGTGCGAGCGGCGGCGGCGTGAACATGCTGCTGCCGGCAGTGGACTTGAAAAATAAATAACTGCGGTGAGCCATGAATCCCCGTTACGCATTTTTCTTCAAACTGCTGGGCGCGGTGCTGGTGATTCTGTTGCTGGCGCTGCTGTTTTCGCCGGTGATGAAATTCGTGGAAATGGCCGCGCGCGAGCTGGTTTATTTCTGGTGGCTGGTTTTGCTGCTGCTGCTCGCCGTGTGGCTTATCTGGGGATTGGGCGGGAAGAAGAAATAAAAATGCGGCCGCGAGATTTCACGGCCGCATTCTTCTGAGTGTTTAGATTAAACGCTTACGCTTTTTCTGCGCTGGGAACATCCTTCCGCGACTGCACGACGTGATCCACGAGACCAAACGCTTTCGCCTCGTCCGCGCTCATGAAGTTGTCACGGTCACAGGCTTTTTCCACCACCTCGTAAGGCTGGCCGGTGTGCTTCGCGAGAATGTTGTTCAAGCGCTGTTTGAGCTTGAGCATATATTTCACGCGAATTTCCACGTCGCTCGCCTGGCCTTCCGCACCGCCGAGCACTTGATGAATCATGATGTTGC
This sequence comes from uncultured Verrucomicrobia subdivision 3 bacterium, assembly GCA_903827955.1. Taxonomy (GTDB): domain Bacteria; phylum Verrucomicrobiota; class Verrucomicrobiia; order Limisphaerales; family UBA11358; genus UBA11358. Next base: position 9,980 of record CAIKKJ010000053.1, on the reverse strand, counting down.
AGTTCGGCAGCGCATACCGCTTGCCCTTCGTGCCGGCGCTCAACAGCACCGCGCCCATGCTCGCGGCCTGGCCGACGCAGTAGGTGTTCACGTCGCAGGTCATGTATTGCATCGTGTCGTAAATCGCGAGGCCGGCGGTGACGCTGCCGCCGGGGGAGTTGATGTAAAAATGGATGTCCTTCTTCGGATCGTTCATCTGGAGGAAAAGGAGCTGCGCGATGATGACGTTGGCGATGCCGTCGTCCACCGGCGTGCCGAGGAAGATGATGCGGTCAATCATCAACCGCGAAAAGATGTCAAACTGGCGCTCGCCCTTCGCGGTCTGCTCAATGACGGTCGGATACGGAATAATCGAATTTAGCATGGCAAAATAACTACTCCATTTTTGCGCCAAGTAAAGGCGGGAAGTTTTTCCAGCCACAGATTTTCACAGATTGAACACAGATAAAACCTCGCGCGACACTTGCTTAAAATCTCTGTTTCATCCGCGCCCATCTGTGGCCAAAAATTTTCCCCACAATAATACAAAGCAGCTCGCGAAATCCTCCGGCTTTTCCTTCACCCATTTCGTCACCGCGTCCGGCGCGAACCATGCGCCCGTCTCGATTTCATCGGGATGCAACACGAACGGCCCTTCGCTTTCACAGCGGTAAATCCAGCAGAATTCCGAACCCGTTTCCGGGCACGCATCCAGTTTGAACAAACGCTGCGGCGGTTCCGGCAGGCGCAGGCCGATCTCCTCGCGCACTTCGCGCACGGCGCAAACATCGTAAGCCTCGCCCGTGTCCAGATGGCCGGACGACGACGAATCCCACTTGCCGGCGGCGATGTCCTTCTTCATCGAGCGTTTCTGGAGAAAAATTTCTCCGCGCGTATTGAACACCAGCACATGCACGGCGCGATGCCACAGGCCGCGCGCATGAACCTCCTTGCGCGGCGCCTGTCCAATGACCTCGTCGCGTTCGTTGACCACATCAAATATTTCTTCACTCATTTGGCAATGCTGAACTAGGCGGCGGCGATCACCGCTTTTTTCAAATCAGATTTTCTATTTTTATCCGGCGGTTTTACAGTAAAAAGAATTTTAACTGCGGACGTGAACAATTGCATCGCCACACCGCGGCGCCGATTGTTTTTTCTGGTCACCCTGCAAAAGTTCTCCATACTCGCGGCGGTTGTTTCCAAATGAAATTTCCCGACGATGGGTTAAGGGCGTCGTGCGAACCATGTCACACGGCGAACCACAAACTATTACCGGCAGCACGGCGGTGAATCCACCCGTCGCGTCTACTCCCTTGCCTGAAAACCTCCGCCGTCTCGACCGTCTGGCCAACCTCGGCCTCGTCTCCGCCAGTGTCGCGCATGAAATCAAAAACGGTCTTGTGGCCATCAGCACCTTTGTGGAACTGCTCGCGGCCAAAGGCGAGGACAAGGAAATGGCCGACGTGGTAAGCCGCGAACTGGTGCGCATCAATTCGCTCGTCACGCAGATGCTGCGCTATTCGGCGCCACAGCCGAGGGCGTTCGCCACCGTGCGCGCGCACGAGCTGCTGGATCATTCGCTGCGGCTGCTGGAGCATCAGATGGACGGACGGCTCATCGCCTTGCAGCGCGACTATCGTGCCGTGAGCGACGCTGTGCATGGCGATGAATCGCAGTTGCAGCAGGCGTTCATGAATCTTTTTCTCAACGCCGTGGAGGCCGTGGGCAGCAACGGCGCGGTGACCGTGACGACGGAAACTGTTGGGGCGCACCTGAAAATTTCCGTGCGGGATTCCGGGCCGGGCATCGCGCAGGAAAATCTGGCGCGGTTGTTTGAGCCGTTCTTCACCACCAAGAAAAACGGGACGGGTCTGGGGCTGGCCATCTGCCGGCGCGTGGTGGAGGAACATCGCGGCACCATCGAAATCCACAGCGAACCGGGTAACGGCTCGGTCTTCATCATCTCGCTCCCGCGCGAGTAAATTTTATTCTCCGACGAGGCGGTAGGGGTTCACCGCATCGCCGCCAACGTGTTGCGATGGCATGGCTTTGAGCGAAATCTGGATGGCCACGGTGTAATCCGGCGAGCTGTTCAAATCATCCTGCACGCGGAAGGTCAGCGCGCACGTGACGCTGCGGAGGTCCCGATAGAGTGAATAGTATTGCTGCTGGAGGCGGCCGGTCTTGACGTTGAAATTGTGCTGGGCGCGCAGGCCCCAGTTGTCGCTTAGGCGCAGAAACGCGGTGCTGCTGATGAAATTATTTTCCGCCCACGAACCTTCGCCCCACGCGCCTTGATGGATGTAGAGATGGCCGATGCCCCAGCTCCAGCGGTCGTTCGGCGTGAAGGTGAGCTGGTGGAATGAAAGATTCAGGTGGCCGGCTTCGGTGTCGTAACGGAGTTGTTCTTCGAGGGTCATCCACGCGCGCGGCCGGATGGCGAGCTGCGAGTAAAGGTCGTTTAATCGGCTTTGGCCGGGCTGGCGGTCAAGGCGGCAATCGAGCATGAGGTTCCAGTTCACAAGGTCATCGAGCTGGCCGTCGCGCTTGGTCTGCAAAATATTTCGCACACCGAAACGCATGACGTTCATGGTGTCAATGGAATCAACGCTGTTGTAATCCGGGAACATCAGCGGCGAGATAAGCAGCGCAGCCATCTGGCCGTCATACTGCGGCAACTGCGACGGCGGTAGGCTGGGGTTGGGCACGAAGATGTAATTTGCCGACGGCTCGATGATGTGGCGCAGGCCGTCCACGTCGAGCAAGGAACTTTTTGCATCGGCCCAGAGCGCGGAGGCTTTGAAGGAAATTTCCGCGCCGGTGTTGAAGACGCCGCGAGACACATCATGGTCGCGACCGGAGACGTCGCTGGCGGCATTGTAGTAAGTGAACCGGCCGCCGGCGCGCGGGGCGACGTTCAGCCAGTGGAAAAATGTCCATGGCAGCGTGACTTGATGGTAAGTGTCGGCGCGCAGGCCGGTGTCGCTGTAAAGACCGTTGGTGAGCGGATAATAAAAATTGGTGGCGTTGGCGTGCCAGTTGCGGAACCAGCCGACGGAACTTTCGCTGTCGTAGTAAAGCGGTGTGTCAAAAATCTGCTGGCGGAAACCGGTGAGCTTCACGTCCGGCAGACGTTCAATCTGGCTGAAAAAATCATTCACGCGCGGCGCGACAAGCGCGTCGAGGCTCCAGTTATCCCAGGATTGATTTGCTTCAACAAACGTGTTGGGCTGCGGGTTGGCGTCGTATTCGCCGGCGAAGAAATCGCGAAGCACGAGCGGGTCGGACTGGTAATTGACGAGCGCCTTGAGATTCAAATTCGTCGCGGGCGTGGCCTGCCAGCCGACGTAAAGGCGCTGGCGATTTTTCGGCATGCCGCCGAATTGTGGGATGGCGTTGGTGCTGTCGTTGGCGTTGACGTCGTATTGATAATAGTAGCGCACGTCCGCTTCGCCCCAGCGGCCGAGGTGCAGGTTCACGTCCGGGCCGACGCCGGGGCCGCGTTTGGAACGGTAGTCGGTGTGGATTTTTCCGTCTACGTTGTCATTCAGAAAAAAGGTGTAAGTGCCGAGGATGAAACCGCCGTAGCTGCTGCGGTAGCCGGGCGTGACATTGAAATTGCCAGCGTGCGGCCCGAGGTTGCGTTTGTAATACGGAAAATAAAATACCGGCACGCCCTCAACCAACGCCACGGCATTCCACATCTCGACGTATTGGCCGGGCACGAGCTTGATGCGGCTGGCGCGGATGCGGGTGGCCGGGTCGCTGAAGTCATCCGTGGTGACAAATGCGCTGGTGGCGGAATAAATACGGTTGTTGGCGTCGCCCGCCAGACCATCGCCGCCGGCAAAGGCTGGCGATTTACCGGTGCGGAACGATTCCGTTTGCATGAGCCGCGTTTTGAAATTGTAAGTGACGTGGTCGCCGACCCAGACCTGTTCGCCGGATTCGATGCGCACATGGCCGTCGGCCTGCACCTCTCCGGTCTTGGAGTTTACTGAGGCCGCGTCCGCCGTGAGCACCGCTGCGCCGTAGCGCACGAAAATGCCGTTCGTGCCCGCCCACTGGCCGGTCGCGGGATCAAAATCAAGATGACCCTGCACCGTGCCGGGAAGAATCTGGCTCAACGCCTGCACTTCGAGCGACGGCGCTTCCTGGGCAGTGGCGGAAAGGGAAACCAGCGCGGTGAACGCGGCGAGCGCGAGGATGCGGGGAAAATGTTTCATGCGGGCGCGGCCAATTAAACAGAACGGAGCCGCACTGCCAAGCGAGTTTTCTGCGGCCAAATTGATTTAACCACGGATGGGCACGGTCTGGAACAATAATTTAATACGGGTCAAAATTAACTAATTGGTTGAGAAACTAAAGACTATTTGGATTAAGCCGCCACCATTTTCCACCATTTTCCAGCCCTGTTACTGACAGTTTCACTGACAGTGCCAGTGCGTATCGTCGTGGCGGTCTTCATGGTGTTAAGCGGGCAAAACATCCGCCGGAAAATAGCAACGATACTTGGAGCGCGGGTCGGTGGGATGACTGCCAAGCGGGTCAAACCTGCCGCACGGATGTTGCCAGATACCGCGCCGCTGATTCCAATGAAAGCCCAAACTCCAAAGCACCTTTGCCAGCATCGGCTTCCGTGCTGGGGAAACATCGAGCCAAACCCATTTACCGACGACCTCCGCCAGTTCGTATTGCTGGGGCAACTTTGCCCGCAACAGATTCAAGACGGCTTCGGTAGGCAGTCCCCGATTCAACTGATGTTTTGAAATCGACGATGGCCGGACATTCGCCGGAGCTGACGCTTCTAGTTTTTGAGATGTTGTTTTCATAGCTTTTTTTTGAAACCGCTGTCCGTCACCCTGCCGTTGGCTGCTCGCTTCACAGATGGGGAGACCGCCGGACGTGCGGGGAGCGCATTAACAAATCAGCGAAAGCTAAAACCGTGACAGCAGCGAAGTGGGAGAAGTGGCGATGCTGGCGCGGTTTTAGATCTCGCTACAAAAGACGTCCGGTGGTCGGACCAGCGAGCAGACAACGGTGGGGAGACGGCGGGCGTAAAAAAGGCGCAGATAAATTAACCCCACTGACTCCGCTGTGAGTGGGCGAGGCTGGCGGGCTTCATGGCTCCTGCATGAAGCATGACAGCGGAGTATATCGGGGCGCGGTTGGTGAGGGTTGCTGCCGCTGTGCCCGGCGGGGATGAGGGGCAGAGACGGGCGCGGCGGTGGTGGCACTCACCAACGGCGTTGAACACGGGCAAGCGCGAGTCTGTGAGAATTCAAGGCGTAGTCTTTCAGGGGAATTGAATTTTCACAGTCTCGCGCGCCGAGGGGAAAGACAATAAAAAACTAAAAAATAGCCATATCTGATTAGAAAACTTTTTCTATGAGGCGTAAAACAAGATAGCCGCCCCAGCCTCATCCGGGTGCAACCTAGATCAAAACCAAACATGAAAAAAATTCTTACGGTCTCGGGGCGGGCTTGTGTTCTAGCCTTTAGCACCCTAATTATCACCACGACTCACGCTGAATCTGATTACACCGTGACTGAAAGTGGGCCGGACTACAAGGTCTTGGAAAAGACCACCGTGGAAAACGGCACCAACTGCGTCCATCGCTACACGGAGTTGGCGACGGGCATGAACTACACCAACGCCAGCGGCCAGCTCACCGAATCGCGGGAGCAGATCACACTGTTGCCCAGCGGCGGCGCAGCGGCCACGCAAGGACGGCACAAAGTTTACTTTCCCGGCAATATTTACAACGGCGTCATCGAGGTGGTCACGCCGGATGGACGCCATTTGCAAAGCCGCCCGCTCGGCGTGAGCTACGATGACGGCAGCAACACCGTCTTCATCGCCACGCTCAAGAGCGCGCAAGGCTATCTCACCAGCTCCAACCAAGTTACCTATCGCGATGCGTTCACCGGCTTTAAGGCTGACCTTGTGTGCACTTATCGCCGTGGGGGTTTTGAATGTGATTTGGTGTTCCGCCAGCAACCGCCGACGCCGGGAGATTTCGGTTTGGACGACAGTTTTGCCACGCTGCAACTGGTCACGGAATTTTTCAACACACAAGACCCGCAGCAAATTCCAGCACAGAGCGACGACTGGTTTGGTTTGCAAGACAGCACGTTGAAATTTGGCAAGCTGACGATGACGCACGGCAAAGCGTTTGCGTTTAAGGGAACAAATTCAACCGCAGCTAATATCAATTCCGCTGTGCCGGTTTACAAAAATTGGTTGCATAGCGGCGGGCGGACATTCTTGATCGAAAGCGTCCCCGTGCTGGATATCGCGGATAACTTGGATGCTCTGCCGCTGACGGCGAGCATTTCAAAACCTGCAACCAGCAACTTGAAACTAGCCGCCAACCAGCGCGAGTTTCCGCCTTCCCACGAACTCACCGCCTGCACGAATCAAATCCAGTTGGCCTCAGCTGATTTCAGCCACGAGCCTGGCGTGGTGCTGGATTACAACACCGTTGACGACTATGTGAACGATTATACTTTTCAAAATGGAACCACGTATTACATCAACGGTTATCTCGGAGTCAATAACCTGACAATTAGATCAGGGGCGATCATCAAGTTTTCAAAGAACGGGAGTGGTATTTATAACGACGAAGCCGATAGCACCATTAGTTGTGCGACCAGTCCAGATAAACCCGCAATTTTTACGGCAGTGGATGATGATTCTGTTGGCGAAATTATTACGGGAGTTAGCACCGGAATGCCAGATGGCTACTATGCTGATAGCGCACTTTCGATGAGTTACCTTGATACAGGGACAATTCATGACCTGCGGTTTTATCATCTGGGGGCGGCCTTGGGGTTTAATGGGTGTGGTAGGATTTTGCTCCAAAATCTGGAGTTTCATGATTGCTCGGGTGCAATAAACTTCGGAGAGGCAGCAATTGGCCCGAAGTTGAATAATATGTTAGTGGAAAACTGCGGTTCGCTTTTGGAATGCGGAACCGGGTTGATGGGTGGTAAAATCACTCACGTGACAGCCACAAATCTATGGGGCGGATATTTGGTCAACGCTCAATACTATTTTTGGAGCGATGCAATTTTCAAAAATTGTTTGTTGCAAGGGGGCTTAAAATTGACTGAAGAATATTACAACCCTGATATTGATGCTAACGAATCCATTGATTCGTCTGGATCATCAAACAATGGCTACTACGCATACTATCGAGGTTTCACTTTGACCAACGCTGCGCCGTTTGAGTCAGCCAACCGGGCGCAATTTTACCTCAAGGCAAATAGTCCTTATCGAAATGCCGGGACTGATAGTATTGATTCTACTGCATTGGCTGACATTCAAGCCATGACCACCTACGCCCCGCAAGCCGGCGGCTTTCCTGACACCAACGCCCCCGACTTGGGCTACCATTATCCCGTGAATGAAGATTCCGACCACGACGGCCTCCCCGACTGGTGGGAGTGGCACTGGTTCGGCAGCTATGCCTTCGCCTGCACCAACCTCGATAGCAGCGGCAATACCCTCCTCTCTGATTATCAAAACAATCTTGATCCAAACGTGATCCAATTCTCTGTTGAGACTGCTAGTAACTATGTCACCAATAGCCACCCAGCCTTGCATCTGGATGTGGCTTCCGGACTGCCCGCCCTATGTTCTGTGCAGGTGGATAACACCAATTATTCCGCAACGACCAACTGGACGGCTTATACTGCTGACCTCACGGCCAGCCTCGGCAATCAGCAGGGTTGGCACACTGTCTGGGTTTCACTCAAAGGCCCTGCGGCTGAAGCCACGGTGACGTGGGAAGCCAAACGGTTGAAGTTTGATACCGTCCCGCCCGGGGTAGTCATCACCAGCCCAGCCACCGGCACGGTGACGCAGCCGATGATTCAGATGCTGGGCTACACGCCGGAAGCGCTCGCTTACATTACTTATGACCTGACCAATGCACTGGGCGGCGTGACGAACCAGTCGGCCTTTGTGTCGAAACAGTTTTACGATACGAATGTTTTGGAAGTGACCACCAATTTTTTCCAGGCATTTGACGTTCCGCTGACCAACGGCTTGAACACCCTGACTCTCCGCGCCACCGATTTGGCGGGCAATGTGATGGTGACCAATTTCAGTTACACTTTGGATTTTACCGGCAAGACCAACGCCCCGGTGGTGCAATTAACCTGGCCGCAGGACGGGATGCAAATCTGCAGCCGCACCGTCACGTTGCGCGGGCAGGTGGATGATTTCACGGCCACGGTAACGGCGTTGGTGATGGCGGCGAACGGCGTGACGAACGTGGTCGACGGCCTCGTGGAGCGGGATGGCCGGTTCTGGCTGGAGCAGTTGCCCTTGAACGGCGGCACGAACCGGGTGTCCATTACCGTGCGGGATGCAGCTGGCAATGTGACCGTGACCAACATGAACCTGACCACCAATGCCATGACGTTGACGCTTGACCCGGTGAACGGGGATTTATGGGAGACGACGGTGGCGGTGGCCGGGCAGATTTCAGACCCCACGGCGGCGGTGTGGGTGAACGGTGTTCCCGGCGAGAATCATGGCGATGGCACTTGGGATGCCACGAACGCCCCGGTGACGCCTGGCGGCGTGGCTTGTTTTGCGGTAACGGCTTATGCGCCGGGGTCCGGCCCCCAGTGGCAGTGCCGCTGGTAACGGCGTGAACCCCCGGGCCGGTGCGGTGGGCGATAATGGCAGCGATTGGGACAAGCCCTTGGGGGTATATCTGGCGAGCTACCATTCCGCACGGAACTTGCATGTGAATGAAGAGTCGGATGGGTATGACTGGACGGGGGTGGATCAAGACTGGGAGCGATTCACGAGCGACACGCACCATGAAGAACACTGGACGAGCGGGGTGGGCGGGCATGGGCAGCAACAAGACCTTTGGCAGGAAGATATAAAGTATCAATATCAGCCATATCAACATAATCCCAGCGATCAGGTCACGCATTGCCAGATAGATTATCAGTGGGGCAAGTCGGATTACCCGGACCAGCCCGGCACAGCCACGGCTACCGGAGATTGTAACGGACAAGTGCCAGCAGCCACCTTCACCTGCCGCCAACCGGAAGTGACCACGGAACATTGCGGGGTGGAATTTGAGCTGGATACATTTTATGCCAGCCCCTACGTCAGCCAGTCCGACGGCTTGACGCACAGCGATCACCGGCACACGGGCTATGACCGGACGGCGGATGGCTATATGAAAGTGCGGACGGGGGGCAAACAAATTCCGGGCCAGCAAAGCCTGTGGGAGTTTGGCGGGTCGGCGGTGAAGATTCTGGACAAGACGGTGTTAACGCCGACGTATATCCACGCCTTGCCCTCATCCGGTATCGACCCGACGAAGATTTATGTGGGGGAAAAACATTTTGGCAGCGACGGCTTGCTGTGGATGACTCTGCCGGACGGGGCGGATCTGCCGTTCACACCGACTATCCAGGGGGAAGATTTTTATAGCTTCTCGATTGGGGGGAGTAAATATAAACCCTACATCCAAGCCAATACCGTTAGGTTACTGGTCTGCCATTAATAGCGATGGAAGCGTGGTGGTTGATTCACCCAGCTATTATTATATCCAGTCCATCACGCGGTGGAATCATCACCCTGAATTCCGTTATACACGGATCGCTGGGACTAGTTCACCATAAATTCTGAGGTTTATGAAAAAGCTCATATTCACATTTTTAATTTTTTTATATGCCTTCGCAGTGAATGCGCAGACTAATTATATGGCGGCCCATAAGTATTATGGCGGTGCGACAAACGAAATAAATTATTTGGAAGAGCACAAGAAAAACAACGGACTGGTCGTTTCAGAAACACGAAGCAACTTGGTTGTCATGTATATTTCAAGCAAGGCGACGACGTATTTGGGAAAAACCATGTATTTTCCATCTGCTGGATTTGTGCCAGTTGCGGAATTTGATTCCAGCAAGCCGATATTTATCGGATTTGGTTTGACCACCAATGAGGTATCCCTGCTTTTTGC
>CAIKKJ010000052.1 GCA_903827955.1 uncultured Verrucomicrobia subdivision 3 bacterium | reverse complement strand
GCGCGCGACGATCCGGAAATTTTTAGCAACGGCGCACCGGTTTTCACGCGCTGGCCATCGCGGGCAAATTTTTTAATTTGGATTTTCGGCGACAGTTCGCGAAATGCGAGTTCGGCAAATTGAATTCCCGCCACGACCAGCAGCTCGCGCGCATTCATGAGCGCGACGGATTTGGCCGTGGCCGGAACAGTGGCGAGCGTGGTCACGTCGCCACTGCCGAGGTCTTCAACCAACGCAGCGCAAACAGCCCGGCGGATTTCTGCGAGGGTGAGTTCCATGAGATTAGTTAGCCGCGCACCTGCCCGTTGCCGAGGCCGAGCCATTTGTAGCTGGTCAGTTCGTCCAAGCCCATCGGGCCGCGCGCACCGATTTTGTCTGTGCTGATGCCGATTTCCGCGCCCATGCCGAACTCGCCGCCGTCGGTAAAGCGCGTGCTCGCGTTCCAATACACCGCCGCCGAATCCACCTCGGCGAGGAACTGCCGCGCGTGCGCCTCGTTCTTCGTCACGATGCTGTCCGAGTGTGCGGAGCCGTAGTGATTGATGTGGTCAATCGCGCCGCGCACGCCGTCCACGACGCGGACGTTCAAAATGTAATCGTTGTATTCGGTGAAATAGTCTTGCTCGCTCACGGGCTTGAGTTTGGCCGTTTTGAAATTTGCTATTTGAAATTTCAAATGCTCCCGCGTCGCCGCGTCGCCGCGAATCTCGACGTGCTTCGCAAATAGTTTTTCGCCGAGGATCGGTAGAAATTTTTCCGCAACCGTCTGATCCACGAGCAAGGTCTCCGCCGCGTTGCAGACGCCGGGGCGCTGCACTTTGGCGTTCATGGTAATTTCCTCGGCCATTTTCAAATCTGCATCGGTGTCCACAAAAATATGGCACACGCCTTTGTAATGTTTGATGACCGGAACTTTGCTGCAATCCGCGACCGCGCGAATCAAGCTCTCGCCGCCGCGCGGCATGCACAAATCAACATACTGCGTGAGCGAAAGCAGCGCCGGAATCGCCTCGCGGTCGGTCGTCGGCACGACTTGGATTGCGTGCTCTGGAAAACCGCGATGCGCGATTTTGCCCGCGTCAATCATGGTCTTGGCGATGATTTGATTTGAGTTCAACGCCTCTTTGCCGCCGCGCAAAATCGTGGCATTGCCGGATTTGAAACACAGGCTTGCGGCATCCGCCGTCACGTTCGGGCGCGATTCGTAAATGATGACGACAACCCCGATCGGCGTGGAAATTTTTTGCAGCTTCAGCCCGTTCGGGCGGAGGCGCTCGTCCAAAATTTTCCCGACCGGATCGGCCAGCGCCGCGACTTCGCGCAAACCTTTGGCCATGCCGGAAATTCTTTTGTCATCCAATTTCAACCGGTCGAGCATCGCGCTGGAAAGCCCATGGCTCGCGCCGAATTCCATGTCGAGGTCGTTGGCTTGCTTGATGGAGGTGGCGTTTTGCTCCAGCGCGGCGGCCATCGCGAGCAGGCAGGCGTTCTTTTCCGCCGTGGTGAGTTTCGCCAATTCGCGCGACGCGGCCTTCGCCTGCTTAGCGAGTTGCGTCATCTGTTCCGTCAAATTCATGGGGACAGTTTAATTCAATTCGCCGATTCTAAAAGTGGAATTACGCTACACTGAGCGGCGTCATTCGTTATGCGGAATCTGCACGGTGCTGCCGCCGACAAACTCGCGGATGACGGCGTCGCCGGGAATTAAATTGGTATCGGCCACCTGCGCCTGCGTAAAACCTTCGACGCTTTCCAATAAATTTTTCACGCGGTCGTAGCGGATGCGCGCATCGAGAAAGCCGGCGTATTGCGCGAAGTCTTCCGGCTTGGGCAGATAAGTTCCTTCGCCGAGAAAAAATGGTTTCAAAGCGGCAAGATCGAACGGCGTGCCGCCATTCACGACGTGGTCGGCGAGACCCATGAACGGAATGATGCTGAAGAGTTCACCGTAGCGGACGTAGTGCCAGTGCAAAATCGTGGCGAGCGGGCTGTGGTTGCGATGCTTCACGTCGCGCAACATCCGCCGCACGAGCCGCGCATCGGTGAACTGCGTCATCCGGCCGGCATCATCGTAAAGCACATTCATCGCCTCGATGTAGAGGCGGAATTGCATCGAGCTATCAATGCCTTCGGTGATGGGCGGATAAAATCCATGCAAGCAATCGAGCAAGAGAATCTGGCCGGGTTCGAGCTTCACGGATTTCGTGCCGTTGCGGCGTCCTTCCTTGAAACTGTAAACCGGTTTTTCCACCGTCTGCCCGTCGAGCAGCGCGCGGAGATGCTCGTTCAACAACTGGATGTCGAGCGCCTCGGGCGCTTCGAAATTGCGATCGTTCAGCCAGTCGGTCGGATGCTCCACGGCCGACCAAAAATAATCGTCGAGGTTCAGCATCAGGAACCGCAGACCGTGTTTCGCCAGTCGCTGCGTGAGTTTTACGGTGGTCGTCGTCTTGCCGGAAGAACTCGGCCCGCTCACCCAAATCATACGCAGCTTGTCGCCGGCGTTCAGGCGCGCGACGACTTTTTCCGCCGCCTCGTCGAGTGAGGCTTCATAAACCGCGAGCGAGGCGGTGATGATCTCTTTCATTTTTCCAGCGCGAACTTTTTCGTTCACACCCGCGACGGTGTCCACGCCGTGCTGCCGGTTCCATTCATGAATTTTCCCGATGCGCTCGCGCTGAAAACCATTGCCGACAAATTGCGCCGCCGTGATTTCGCCCTCACGCATCCAGTGGCGGCCCCAGCGGTAACACTCGTAGGCATCGGCAGTTTTTTGAAAACCGTAGCTGCGCAGCGCGTGCAACACCTCGTCCTGAATCGTCTCGATGGTCGGCGGAAAATTCGTGATGCAATGCTGCGGGTTTGAATTCAGGCAGACGACGGCGGTGTCCGCGAGAAACGTGGCGATGTCCGTATCCGTTTTATGCGCGGCAAAAATCGTGTCGTTCACGCCCGGCAAAAAATCCTGCGCGAAGCCGCCAATGGATTCGGCCGCGCGGGCGATGGCCTTGCAGATGCGCGATTCATCGAAGCGCACTAGCGCGCGATTGCGTTTCTGGATTTTGACGATGCGGTTCTGGACGGCCATGGCGAAATGGTAACGCAGCGCCGCCGCCGCACAAACTGGATTTGCGCGCCACTTCGGCTACCATCCGCGCCGATGAATTCAGCCGCGCAACCTGCGCCGTGGGAAAAATTGCTCGACGGACGTTTCGCTTCCAAACAGCCGCGCCGCACGCTGTGGAATTTATTTTCCGACCAGCGCGGCCGCGTGTTCGGCGCGGTGACGCTTTACATCATCAAGCAATCGCCCGCGTCGCTGCTGCCGCTGGCGGTGGGGATGATCGTGGACGTGCTGACGAACGGCGGCGCGTTCTCAAAAATTCTCTGGATCGCGCTCGGCTATTTTCTGCTGCTGCTGCAAAACCCGCTCGTCCACACGTCGTTTGTGCGGCTGATGAGCGGCGCACTGCGGCACATGCAATTTAACCTGCGCAGCGCGCTCGTCGAACGGCTCCAACAGCTTTCCATCGCGTTCTATGAGGAAAAGCAAGCCGCCGCGCTCCAGACCAAAATATTGCGCGACGTTGATGCGATTGACGGCCTCTGCCGCCATCTCATGCACACGGGCTTGAACGGTTTGCTCGTCATCACCTACGTCACCATCATCGCACTGGTGAAACAGCCGTTGCTCGCGCTGTATTTTCTGATCACCGTTCCGGCGGGCGTGGCGCTGCTGAAAATTTTCGACCGCCGCTTCAAGGAACAATTTCAGGCAATGCGCATCGAGACCGAGCAGATGAATGCCCGCGTCGGTGAAATGCTCCAGATGCTGCCCGTCACCCGTGCGCACGGCCTCGAATCCATCGAGACGTTCAGCGTGCGCGGCGTGTTCGAGCGCATCCGCGAACGCGGCTTGCAGGTGGATACGCTCACGGAATTTTTTGCGTCGAGTTCGTGGTTCACCTTCATGTGCTTCCAACTTGCGTGTCTGGTTTTTTCCGCGTGGCTTGTCGTGCAGCATCGCATCAGCATCGGCGACGCCGTGATGTATCACACGTATTTCGGGATGCTCATCGGCGCGGTGCAGCAATTTTTGAGCGTCTTCCCCGCGCTCGCGCAAGGCGCGGACGCCATCCGCTCGCTCGGCGAAGTTTTGGAGGCCGAGCAAGTCGAGCGCAACGACGGCAAGCCCGCCGCGCCGAATCCGTTGCGCGGCGAAATCACGTTTGAGCACGTCACCTTCAATTATCCGAGCGGCCGCGAGGTGGCGTTGCAGGAAATTTCGCTCAACATCAAAGCGGGCGAAACCATTGCCTTTGTTGGCGAATCGGGCGCCGGAAAATCCACGCTCGTGAATCTTGCTATCGGTTTTCGCTCGCCGACGGCGGGGAAAGTTCTGCTCGATGGCCGCGATTTGCGCGAACTGGATTTGCGGACGTATCGCCGCCAGATCGGCGTCGTGCCGCAGACCACGCTGCTGTTCAACGGCACGTTGCGCGAGAACGTGACCTACGGCTTGGAGAAAATCTCCGACGCCGAGCTCTGGAAGGTTTTAGCCGACGCCAACCTCGCGGAATTTGTCCGCACGCTGCCCAAAGGCTTTGACACACCGCTCGGCGAAAGCGGTGCGCAACTTTCCGGCGGTCAGCGCCAGCGGCTCGCCATCGCCCGCGCGCTCGTGCGCGACCCGCGCCTCGTCATCCTCGACGAAGCCACCTCTGCGCTCGACACGGAATCGGAACGGCTCGTGCAAGAGGCGCTCGTGCGACTCACGCACGGCCGCACCACGCTCATCGTCGCGCATCGTTTTTCCACCATCCGCCACGCCCACCGCATCGTGGTTTTGCAAAAGGGGAAAATTGTGGAGCAAGGCACCCACATGGAACTGCTAGCGGCGAAGGGCCAGTTTTATCGTCTGGCACAGTTGCAGGCTATGCCGAAAGAAATCTCGCCGGCATCAAGCTGAAGCCTTCCGCCGCGCAGTTTTTTGCCTTTTTGCGGCGGCGATAGCGATGGCTTTGCGCGCCCAGAGCACCAATTCATGCGGCTGTTCCAAAATCTCCGGCGGCACTTCGTGGTAGGCCATCGTCATCACTTTGCCCTTCATTTCATAGGTGAACGGCCCCATGCCGCAGTCGGTGAAATCTTTTTCCGTCGCCGTGTCGGTTTTAAAAAACAAACGCCCTTCATCAAGGATGCCGAAGAATTTTTCGCCGCAATAAATTCCGTGCGCGCCGAACATCGCCTTCGCCCGCAAGTCCGGCAGCGCGGCGAGTTGGTCGAGGACAAATTCCTTGAAGGAATCGTCAGGCATGGCGCGGCACGCTTGTGGTGTAGAGCAGTTGCCCCAGGGCATCGAGCATCCGCACGTCGAGCTTCTCGGCTGACAACGCCACGGTCACGAAACCAGGTGTGCTACCTTTGACAAACTTGGTGTGCTCCGTGGATTTGGAAACGCGCACTTTGGAGCCGGCGCCAGAGCAAAACAAATTTACTTTGCCCGCCTGCAAGTGCTGTAGATCGTGGTCGTGGCCATTGAAGTAGGCTTGCACGCCGTATTTTTCCAGCAGCGGCAAAATGTTTTTGATGATGTAATCAGTGTCGCCGTGTTCGCCGCCGGAATAAACCGGGTGGTGGGCGACGATAATTTTCCATTGTGCCTTGGAGGCGGCGAGCGCCTGTTCCAGCCACGCCACTTGCGCCGCCGGCGCGGGCATATTTTTGAGGATGGCGGAAACCACCTTGTCATCACTTACCTTCATTGGCGTGGTGTCGAGGCAGAAAAATTCCACCGTGGTCTGCGCGTCAATTTTTTCGGTGCGCGTGTAATAACGCGCAGGCATCGTCCAGCGTTTGTTCAATTTGGCATAAGCGATTTGCGCCTCCACGTCGCCGTGATAATCGTGGTTGCCGAGCACGACGTGCCACGGTATCTGCAGCGCCGGCGCGGTGTAAATGTTTTCAAACGAAGTTTGCCACTGCGGGTCGTCCGCGGACTTCACGCCGTGTTCATAAAAATTGTCGCCCACGGAAATCACAAACTTCGCGCTGATGGCTTTCGCCGCCAGACCCATTTGTGCGGCGACATCGAGCTGTTCTTTTTGGCCTTCGCGACCCCAGTCGCCGAAGACGAGGAAGTTCAGCCCGCCGGCCTGCGCATCGGCAGCGAAAAGTTGGCGGGGAAAGATTGCGCCAACCGCCGCCGCCTGTGTGGCGACGAACAGGGTGCGGACAAACTGGCGGCGAGATTGTTTCACGGATTGCCGCCGCTGGTTGGGGCTTTGAATTCCAGCACTTTTCGGGGCGTAACCTCGGCCTTGACGATGTGCATCCAGCCCTGGTCGAATTCCATGACATAATCAAGATTCCAGTTTTCCCAACCGCGCCGCTTGCATTCCACTTCCGCGACGGCCGTGGCTGCGCGCTTCACATCAAAAATACGCTCTTGCCCCGGCCGGGGCCGGCCTTGGTTCACCGTGACGAAGAAACGGGCATTGCCGCCGTCTTCAAGATAATACTTCGGCGCACACGTCAGGCTCTGGTTGAAATCATTGTTGAAGGAATGTTCCTCATGCGTAGCGCAGCCGACACTCCCAAACGCCAAGGCAACAGCGAGGAGGAAAAAACAGAACAGCGGACATTGGTTCGTTTTCATGCCGGAATCCTAGCACTTCACGGCGGGCTGGCAACGGGCAAAACGCCGCTCAATCCGCCGCCGTCAAAATCATGTCGCGGGTGAAATACAAGATGCGGCCGCAGTTCGGGCAGGGCACGATTTCCGTCTGCGCGCGGCAACTAGTGGTCACCTGCGCCGGCAACTTCATGTGGCAGCCGCCGCAAGAACTGTGTTCGATGCCTACCACCACATTTTCACCCTTGCTCTTAAACAGCCGTTCGTAACGGTTGCGCGTGGTGTCATCCACGGCGGACGCCAGTTGTGCGCGACTGCTGGTCAACTCGGCGAACTCCTTCTTCAAATTTTCCTCGCGCTGGTCCAGCTTGCCAATCTGGTCGTCCACGAGTTTTTTCGCGGCGGCGGCCTCGGCGGTTGCGGTCGCGACGTTTTTCGCCGCTACCTCGGCTTGCTCCATCAAGACAATTTCCGCATCTTCGATTTTGAAGATGACTTCCTTGGCCATCTCGATTTCATGCGTGAGCGCCTTGTATTCCTCGTTTTTGCGCGTCTGCAACTGCTGATTCAGATATTTTTCGATCTGCGCCTTCTTGCCCTCGATTTCCAAGTCACGCTGCTTGCGCTCGGACTCGATTTTTTTCACCTGCAACTTCGCGGCGTCGAGGGAGGTTTGCGTGGCGGCGGCTTTTTGTCTCAAGCCATCGCGTTCGGGGCCGATGTGTGCAAGCTCTTGGCTGACGCGGGAAATTTTCCGGTCGCGGTCTTGGAGGATGAGGAGTTTCTCGATAATGTCCAACATTTGCCGACAGGCTAAAGGCCGCGCGCAGCCAAGTCAATTTTCTGCGCTTGAAACTTCAAACCTGAAACTTGAAACTCCGCCATGCGTTTCATCGGCCAGCTCATCGAAAAGTTGCAGCGTCATCCCAAGCGCGTGGTGTTTCCGGAAGGCGACGAGCCGCGGATCTTGCAGGCGGCGCGGCAGTTTCACGCATTGCGCCTGGGCGTGCCGATTTTGCTGGGTGAGCAGGAAAAAGTCCGCGCGGCCGCCAAGGACCTTAACATTTCCCTCGAAGGTATCCGCATCATCAACCCGGCGACGAGCGAGGAACTGGAGAATTTTTCCAAACGTTTCTATGCGTTGCGCCGGGAAAAAGGTTTGCGCCCGACAGAAGCGCGGGAGGCGATGCTGCAGCCAAATTATTTCGGCACGATGATGCTGGCGATGCATCAGGCGGATGGCGTGGTTTCCGGTGCATCGCACATCACGAGCAGCTTGCTGCGGCCGCTGTTTCAAATCATCAAGGTCGCGCCGGACATCCACACTGCCTCGTCCTGCGTGGTGATGGAAGTGGAGAACACCAAAATCGGCGAGCAAGGCGTGCTGTTCATGGCGGATTGCGGCGTGATTCCCGAACCGACCACCGATCAGCTTTCGGACATCGCCATCGCCACGGCACGGCTGGCGCGGCATCTGTTGGGCGTGCGGCCACACGTCGCGATGCTTTCCTTTTCAACCAAGGGCAGCAGCGCGGCGCATCCGTCCATCGGCAAGATGCAAGCCGCGGCAGCGCAGGCGCGGCACAAGGCTTCGCAACTAAATCTCGACGCGGATTTCGACGGCGAATTGCAAGTGGACGCGGCGCTGATTCCTGATATTGCCGTGCGGAAATTGCGCGACAGCCAGGTGGCCGGCCGCGCGAACGTGCTGATTTTTCCCGACCTGAATTCCGGCAACATCGCGAGCAAGTTGCTCGGCGTGGTCGGCCACGCAAATTATTACGGACAAATTCTGCTCGGCCTCAACCGCCCCGCCGCCGACGTCTCTCGCGGCGCGACGGCGCACGACATTCTCGGCGTCGCCTCCATCATCGGCGTGCAGGCGACCGATTACCAAAAACTTTATCCCGGCGCGGATGCGAAGTTGCCGGGGGAGTTTTAAGTTTTTAATGTTTAGTTTTTAGTTGCGACACACCACGCCATGAAGCCTAGCCTCGTCAAAGACAAAAGCTACGCCTTCGCATTGCAAGTTATCGCTCTGGCGAGATGGCTGAAGGAGCAAAAAGAGTTTGAGCTCGCCAGACAGGTTGTTCGTTCGGGAACGGCCATCGGTTCGAATGTCGAAGAGGCTCTAGCCGGAATCAGCCGCGCGGATTTTATCGCGAAGATGTCCATCGCCTCAAAAGAAGCGCGGGAAACAAATTACTGGCTGCGTTTGCTGCGCGATTCCAAGATTGTTCCCGCTGAAAAAGTTTTGCCGTTGGAAAAGGAAAGTTTGGAATTGGTCCGGATGCTCACCGCCATCGTCAAAACATCCCAAACCGGCGAAGCAACTAAAAACTAAAAATCAAAAACTAAAAACTGTGCTCCCCCTTTCTCCATTTCTCAAAACCCTGCCGACGTATCAGCCTGGCCGGCCGATTGAAGAAGTCGCCCGCGAACTCGGCCTGCCCGCCGAGTCCATCATCAAAGTCGCGTCGAACGAAAATCCGTTCGGCCCGTCGCCGCTCGCGCAAGCCGCGCTGCAAAAGGCCATCGCCGGCGTGAATCTTTATCCCGACGGCAACGCGTTTTACCTGAAACAAAAACTTGCCGCGAAGCTCGGTGTGGAAACGGCGAATCTCGTCCTCGGCAATGGTTCCAACGAAATCATCGAATTCGTCTCGCACGCGCTGCTCGCGCCGGGGACGGATATCGTCGTGTCGCAATACTGTTTCGCGATTTATCCCATCGTCGCGAAAATGTTTGGCGCGGACGTGCGCGTCGTGCCCGCCAAAAATCACGGGCACGATTTGCCCGCGATGCTCAAGGCCATCACGAACAAGACGCGCATCGTCTTCGTCGCCAATCCCAACAACCCCACCGGCACGCTCGTGCCGCGCGAGGAACTGATTGATTTCGTCAACCGCGTGCCCGACGACGTGCTGCTGGTGTTGGACGAAGCCTACATCGAATTTCTCGACGACCCGGTGGATTTGATTCCGCTCGTCCGCCTCGGCGCGCGGAAGAATCTGATTTTGATGCGGACGTTCTCGAAGATTTACGGACTCGCTGGCCTGCGCATCGGCTACGGCATCGCGCCCGCCGAACTCGCATCCGCGTTGGAAAAAATCCGCCAGCCGTTCAACGTGAATTTGCTCTCGCAGACCGCCGCGCTTGCCGCGTTGGATGACGACGCGCACGTCCGCAAGACGCGGCAGAACAATTTCAACGGCCTGGAATTTTTCATGAAGGCGTTCCGCGAACTGAAACTGGAATACGTCCCGTCTTACGCGAATTTTATTTTGGTGCGCGTGGGCGACGGCCAGAAAGTTTTCAACGTCATGCAAAAACTCGGCGTTATCACGCGGCCGATGGGCGGCTACCAGTTGCCGGAATGGATCCGCATTTCCATTGGCACACCGGAGGAGAACCGGCGCACGCTGGAGTCCCTCGGATGCAGCCTTTCACCTTGTAAAGAGCCTTAACCATGGTTAGATAAGCCGCGAAATTTCAAGATAATAACTGTTAGGCTGTGTCGTGTATGCACACCATTTGGTCAGCATTTTTGATTGTATTGCTCCTAGCACAGCTCGTTGTGCCAGTCGTGTCGATTCGCCGCTGGAAGTGGCGGGGCATCGGCTACTCATTAGCACTAACTGCCATGAGTCACCTTATTTTCGATTCCATCTACATTCCAATTTCCAAAGCCATGTATGGCTTTCATCCAGACCCAAAACTTGGCGATCCCTACATTTTTGTCGCTTTCACATTGTTTTATTTGAGCATGGTTTACTGTCTGGCAGCGATTGTGATTGCGGGGATTATTGAGGCATGCTTTGGTAAGAAGCAAAATCTGGATGAGAGAAAGCCCACAGTTTAGCTTCACATTTGTAGTGGGACAAAAAGGGTGTTGCTAGAAATAGAGTTTGTCGGGAGGGCGCGTTTCCAAAATTAGCAGTTGCCACGCGCAGGATTTCCGTCATTTTTTCCGCTGCAAATGAAACCGACCGACCTGCGGGGCATCCTGCAATACATCCCGCAATTCCGCGAGAAGACGTTCGTCCTCGCTATTGACGGCGCGATTGTCACCGACGAAAACTTCGTCATGCTCCTGCAAGACGTGGCGGTGCTGCGGTCGTTGAGCATCCGCGTGGTCATCGTCCACGGCGCGTCGGCGCAGATCAAGGCGCTCGCAGAAAAACAAAATGTCACGCCGTCCAACGCCGACGGCACGGGCATCACCGACGCGGCGACCTTGCAAATCGCGATGGACGCCGCGAACCGGCTCACGCACGAAATCCTCGAAGGTCTCGCGGCGAACGATTTGCGCGCGGTCTGTCCGAACGCGCTCGTCGCACATCCGCTCGGCATCATCCAGGGCGTGGATCATCTGTTCACCGGCAAGGTGGAACGGGTGGACACCGAACTGCTCACGACGTTGCTCGCGCACGGCATCGTGCCGGTCATCCCGCCACTCGGTTTCGACGGCGACGGCAAAACATATCGCGTCAATTCCGACGGCGCGGCGGTGGCGATTGCAGAAGCATTGAAGGCAACGAAATTAATTTACGTCACCGCGCTCGACGGCATTCTCGTGCAAGGTCGGCTCATCCGGCAGATGCTCGTGGCGGATTTGGAATCGGTTTTGGCGTTGCAGAAAAACGACATCGCGCCGGAACAACTTTCCAAGGCCACGCACGCCGTCGCCGCGAGCAAGGCCGGCGTCCCGCGCGTCCACGTCATCAACGGAAAAGTTGACGAAGGTTTGCTCGCCGAGGTGTTTTCCAATGAAGGCATCGGCACGTTGATTTACGCCAACGAGTATCAACAGATCCGGCGCGCGATGAAAAAGGACGTGCGGGCCATCCAGCTTTTGACCAAGCAAGGCGTGGAAACTTCCGAACTCGTGAAACGGACGCGGGCGATGATTGAAAAAAATCTTGCGGATTATTTTATCTTCGAAATTGATAAAAATCCCGTCGCGTGCGTGGCGCTCCATGTTTTTGCTGAGCAGAAAAAAGGTGAACTCGCTTGCCTCTACGTCAGCCAGTCGCACGAAAATCGCGGCATCGGCAAGAAGCTGATCCAGTTCATCGAGAACAAGGCGAAGGAAATGAACCTCGCCGAACTCATCGCACTCTCAACGCAGACGTTTGCATATTTCCAGTCCAAAGGCGGCTTCAGCGAAGGCACGCCCGACGACCTCCCGCCCGCGCGGCGCGAGAAATACGATGCCAGCGGAAGAAATTCCAAGGTGCTGGTGAAGAAATTGAAATAGGCATCTGTAAGTTTATGCAAAGGCGCAAAGACGTCGGGTAATAAATATGAATACCTACCTTCTGGCTTGGAATCCAAATCGCTGGAAATGGGTTGAGCTTTCCGATGAGGCCGACCAAACGGCTGCCGGAAAAATTGTTACCGGACGATGGAGTTGTGGTAACACAAAGAAAATTCAAAAAGGCGACAGAGTATTTCTTATTCGGTTAGGTGTTGAACCGAAAGGAATCATGGGTTCTGGCTGGGTCAGCGAACCTCCAAAACTAACAACACATTGGAACGAGGAAAAAGCCACAGCGGGAGAACAAAATCTTTCCATCATTTGCGAGTGGGAACGAATCATAAATCCAGAAAAGGATTCTCCCTTGCCACTCTCGCAACTTCAACAAGGCAATTTAGGACAGGTTCATTGGACTCCTCAATCTTCAGGCGTTTTGATTCCGACGCAAATTGCAAATGAGCTGGAGCATATTTGGGCCAAACACATAGGAGCATCTAGTCTCGGCAGCGTTTTCGTTGATGACGAAATCACGGCTTTTGAAGGTGAAGAAAGAATCGCTTTGATTCGACACCGAAAACGTGAACAAAAACTTCGTGACGCAAAACTCAATCAAGCACGGGCCAAATATCAAGGCCGTTTGATTTGCGAAGTTGCGCGGTGTGGTTTTGATTTCGAGAAAATTTATGGCACGCTCGGAAAAGATTTTGCTCACGTGCATCATTTGAAACCGATAGCCGACCGAGTGTCCCCCTCCGAAACGTCGCTGGATGATTTGGCTATTGTCTGTGCAAATTGTCATGCAATGATTCACCGAGGTGGAAAATGCCGGACGTTAAATGAATTGATTCCATGAATACCTCTTCGTTTTTACGTTTCTACTACAATCTTGCCCTTGCTTGCGTGACAATACTTTTGGCATCCGGCTGCGCGAGTTTTCATCCGTTTTGCTGCAAAAAAGAACTGCCCGCCGCCTGCCTCGCGACCTGCCAGCGGCTCGAAATCACGCCGACGAAATACATTTTCACCGTCAACATCGCCGCACAATCGGCCGCGTTGTTTGAAGATGGAAAATTTTCAAAAAGTTTTCGCTGCTCCACCTCGCGCTTCGGCATCGGCGAAAAACTGGATTCGTTTTGCACGCCGCGCGGATTACATCGCATCGCGGAAAAAGTCGGCGACGGCCAGCCGGTGGGGACGATTTTCAAGGAACGCCAGGTCGTCGGCAGCGTCGCGGAACTGGGCATTGCGGCCGGCGGCATCTGCACGCGCATCATGTGGCTGGAAGGTTTGGAGCCGGGCTATAATCGTGGCTCAAACGGCGTGGTAAATGTGGACACGCACTACCGCGAGATTTACATCCACGGCACCGGCAATCAAAAATCCCTGGGCCGCCCCGCGTCGCACGGCTGTATCCACCTCGCCGACCGCGATTTGATTCCGCTCTACGATTTGCTGCCGAGCGGCACGCTGGTGTGGATCGCGGAAAAATAGGCCGCTTAACCAGTCGTTAATCTGCGGTAATATATTTTGCCAGCCATCAATCTTGCCTTGCCGGAAGGCGACCGGTGTTTAATCTCAACTTGTGTTTGCCCGCTGTGGAAAATCCCTGATAGTGCTGGCGCTCGTCCTCACGACGGGCCTGCATTGGGCCGCGCTGCAAACCGTCGCGTGGACGACGATGCTCGCGGCCAACCTCACGACCGAAAATTTTTCCAGCGCCGTTTCCCAAACGTTCGACGGTGACCACCCCTGTCCGTTGTGCAAAGCCATCAGCGCCGGGAAAAAATCTGAAAAGAAATCCGAGGCGCTAACCCTCAAGTTGAAGCTGGAATTTCCGCCGCTCGCGGAAGAATTTGCGCTTGTGGCACCGAAAATTTTTGCATCATTCACCGCCAAAGAAATTTCTGCCGCCGCTTTTTTCTCCAAGCCACCGCTTCCGCCGCCGCGCCGCTTCCTTGTTTGAATTCTCACGGGAAGGACGGCCTGTTGCCGTCCTGACTGAAAATGGGCCGGCGACATGCCAGCCCTCCCAATAAAATGAGAGCGTCATCAGGCGTTCTCGCAACTTGAGATTTGAAAATGAAAAATAAATATTTTGGTTTGGCAGTTTTGGCGGTGGCCAGTGCGCCGGTCGCGCTGGCTTGTGACTGTTGCTCGGTTTTTTCCGCGTGCAACTTGCAGTCGGAAAACGAGACCGGCTTGATCGCCGGCATCGCGGAGCAATACACCCACTTCGGCACGCTGCAGGATGACGGCCATAAAATCTCCGGCGACGGCGAATACCTTGACAGCCTCGTCTCGCAGGTTTTTGCGGGCTACAATTTCAACTCGCGTTTCAGCGCGCAACTGAACGTGCCCATCATCCACCGCGCCTATGGCTCGCACACGATGAACGCGGACACGTCCGGCATCGGCGACATTTCGCTCATCGGAAATTTCCGCATCTATCAGCAGGTCGAGCAGGATTGGTCAATCAACTGGTCGGTGCTCGGCGGCGCGAAACTGCCCACAGGCGATTCCAGCAAGTTGAATCTTCCCGACGGCGTTTTGCCCGACGGCATCGGCGGCCACGACCTCGCGCTCGGCTCCGGTTCGGTGGATGGCATTGTCGGTTCCAGCATCTCGGCGCGTTGGAAAAGGATTTTTCTCACCGCACAAGCGCAATACGCTATCCGCACGCAGGGCGATTTCGGCCATCGTTACGCGAACGACTGGACGTGGAGCGGCGGCCCCGGCGCGTATCTCTGGCTCGGCCAAAAATCCACGCTCGCGCTGCAAGTCGTGACGAGCGGCGAGAGCAAGGGTTTCGACAAATTCGGCGGCGATACGGATCCGGACTCGGCGGCGACGGCAGTTTATCTTGGCCCGCAACTCGATTACACTTGGGGCAGCCAGTTGAGTGCGCAGCTTGGTGCGGATTTGCCAGTGAGCATCGAAAACACCGGAGTGCAGGTCGTGCCCGATTATCGCATCCGCGCCGCGCTGAATTGGAAATTCTAAAATGACCGAAGCCGATTCCCGTCCGGAAACCGCCACGCGCGGCGAGGAGAAATTTTTTCTCATCATCGTCATCGCGCTGGCGCTCGTGGCAGGCATCGGCAGTTGGCTGGCTGTCGCCGCTTTTTCCGCGCGCGAAACCGTGCGCGGAATTCCGCCGGACAAGGCGCGGCAGTTGGTGAACTTCGCTTTGACCAACAGCGCCGGGGCGGAAGTCACGCGCGACGCGGTGCGCGGGAAAATTCTCATCGTGAGTTTTTTGTTCACGAGCTGTTCGCTGACGTGTCCCGAAGTGACCAAGCGCATGGCGGAAATCCAGAGACTCACCGCCGGCATGCCGGACGTGCGCCTGCTGTCGCTCACCGTGGATCCGCGTTCGGACACCGCGCCAGTGCTGGCGAAATGGGGCCTGCGCTTCGGCGCGGACACGAACCGCTGGCATCTGCTCACGGGCGAGCAAGACCAATTGCATTGGGTCATCGGCACGAGTTTTCTGGCGACGGAGACGAACAACCCGTTCAACTCCATGCCAGGAAATTTTGCGGGGACCGACCGCATCGCCGTGGTGGATCGGCGCGGAAACCTCCGCGCGTTTTTCGACGGCTTGCGGGTGGAAACACCGGCGGTGGTCGCGGCGCAAATTGAATTGCTGCGGAAGGAACATTAATTTTTCGGTTCAAGCGATGAAGACTAAAAATATATTTTGCGGATTGCTGTTGGCGGTCGCCGTTGGCTGCAAACCGGAAGCGCCCGCGCCAGTTGCTCAAACCGCGGTCGCCAAAACTTACGAAGCGCGCGGCATCGTTCAGGCCATCGCGCCGAACTGCCGGACGGCCACCATCAAGCACCAGGCGATTGCCGGTTACATGGCGGCGATGACGATGGATTTTTCCGTGCAGGACACGAATGAGTTGAACGGCCTCGCGCCGAATGACGAAATCACCTTCAAACTCCGCGTGACGGACACCGACGACTGGATTGAGTCGATCCGTTTCGTAGCGCATCACGTCGGCGAAGTCACGAACAACACATTTGTCTTTCACATCCCCTCGGAGGAACTCAAGCCGGGCGAGGCGCTGCCGGATTATGAATTCACCGGCGAAGATGGGAAAAGTTTTCGCTTTTCAGATTTTCATGGACGCGCGGTGGCGTTCACGTTTTTTTTCACAGCCTGCCCGCTGCCGGAATTTTGCCCGCGCATGAACCGGAATTTCTCCGAGGCGCGGAAGTTTTTAATCGCCAACACCAACGCACCGGCCAACTGGCAACTGCTTTCGATTTCGTTCGATTCCGAATTCGACCGGCCGGAGATTTTGGCGGGCTTCGGAAAATTTTATCGCGGCGACGACACGAACCGCTGGCGGTTTGCCGTGGCTTCGACAAACACGCTGGCGGGGCTGGCGCCGCAGGTGGACCTGCATTTCTGGCGCGAAGCCGGCTCCATCTCGCACAATCTGCGCACGGTAGTGCTGGACAGTGACGGGAAAATTTTCCGCCAGTTCAACGGCAATGACTGGACGGCGCTCGAGCTCGCCGACGCCATCGCAGAAGCCGCTCGCAAAAAATAACCACCTACCCGGTTGGATACAGCCCGGAAGCTGCCTGTTTCGGCAAAGTGAACGGCTGGAACGGACGCGGCGACGTCGGCAAAATATTTTTCGCCTCCGCCGTTTCAAAGTGGATGACGTTCACAATCGCATGGCCGGAGTTCCAAAGTTCTTCCAGCATTTTATCCACGCCGTCGCCAACCACCCGCACGACGCACACCGGCAGTTCATCATGCAATGTCCAGATGAGACTGGAAACTTTCAGGCGATGCCGTTTGGAAAGTTTTCCCATCAGCTCAAAAACATCCTCGCCCTGAGTGGCGTCGAAGGTGATGCGCGCACCTTTTTCGTCCGAGTTAAACAGGCTGACGAACGCGCGAAAAATATCGGACTCGGTAATGATGCCCGCGAGCCGTCCGTCGCGCAGCACGGGCAGCGAGCCGATTTTGTGTTCGCACATCAACACCGCCGCCGTCTCGATGGGCGAATCCGTCGTGGTCGTGTGCGGCCGGGCAGTCATGATTTGTGCGACCGTCGTGGGCGTCAGCCGCGCGTCGGGCACTTCAATCGCGAACGGGTTGATGTGCGGCGGAAACGCGTGAATCACATCCTTCGCCGAAACGATCCCGAGCAAGTGCGGGCCGTCCGGCCACGGCTCGGCGACCAGCAGCCGCCGCACCCGACGTTGCGTCATCAGTTTCGCCGCCTCCGCCGCCGTCGTGTCCGGCTTCACCGTCGCCGGATCGCGCGTCATCCACATGCCGACATTCATGGGATATTATCGGCGGAAATTGAAAATTCTTCAGTCCCCGCCGGAAGTTGCCGACACCGATGGATTCTCCGCGCTTGATTTTCTCCGGCGGCTGCCGCAAGTTGCCCGCCACAAACTGGTCAATCATCAACAATTAACGCAAAGCAAAACTATGGCACACGAACTCCCCGCCCTGCCCTACGACAAGGCCGCACTCAAACCGCACTTTGACACGCTCACGATGGAAATCCATCACGGCCGCCATCACAAGGCCTACGTTGACAACCTCAACAAAGCCATCGCCGGCAACGCCGCGCTCGAAGCCAAATCGCTCGAACAAATCATCGGCGATTTGAGCGTCGTTCCCGACGCCATCCGCGGCCCCGTCCGCAACAACGGCGGCGGCCACTGGAACCATTCGTTCTTCTGGAAAATTCTCGGCCCGAATGCCGGCGGCGCGCCGACCGGCAAACTCGCCGACGACATCAAAGCCACGTTCGGCAGCTTCGACGACTTCAAGGCGAAGTTTGAGGCGGCGGGCATTGGTCGCTTCGGCAGCGGTTGGGTCTGGCTCATCGCCAATAACGGCAAGCTCGAAATCGTTTCCACGCCGAACCAGGACAATCCGCTCATGGGCAAAGCCATCGCCGGCTGCGAAGGCAAGCCGCTGATTGGCTGCGACGTTTGGGAACATGCTTACTACTTGAAATACCAGAACAAGCGCGCTGACTTTTTGAAGGCGTTCTGGAACGTGGTGAACTGGAACGCGGTTCAGTATTAATCGCCCGCCAGAATTGAAATTCAAAACGCGCCGCGCAGAAATGCCGGCGCGTATTTCATTTTCAACGAGGGGAATTGATTAAAGCATTTGCCCGCTGCGGCGGGTTGTGGCATTATGTTGTCATCGTAAAAACAATTTTTGCAAACTTATGAGCAAACCGAAAATCATTGCCTACTTGAAACCATCCTGCGGCTGGAGCCAGGGCGTCCGCGCCGTGATGCGCAAATACGACCTGCCGTTTGAAGACCGCGACATCATCAACAACCCGTTGCAGCGTCAGGAAATGA
The DNA here is from genome assembly GCA_903827955.1 of uncultured Verrucomicrobia subdivision 3 bacterium. Taxonomy (GTDB): domain Bacteria; phylum Verrucomicrobiota; class Verrucomicrobiia; order Limisphaerales; family UBA11358; genus UBA11358. Next base: position 10,713 of record CAIKKJ010000052.1, on the reverse strand, counting down.
TCGAGAAAAGCGGCCAGATGATGAGCCCGTGCGTCGAGATTAACGGCCACATGTTGCCCGACATCAGCGGCGAGGAAGTCGAAGCGTGGATGCTCGCCAACAACGTCGTGACGCCCAACGACCGCGTGCCGGACGCACCCATTAACCAGCCTTGCGCACACGAAATGCCGCAGGCGTTGAACTTCGGTGTTCGCCACTAAATAATTCCAAATCTTGCGAGCCGCGTGGAGCAATCCGCGCGGCTTGTTTGTTTGGTGAACCGCAGTTAAATTTCCGCCATGCAAATCGTTTCCACCATCACTGCGATGCAACGGCTCGCCAAAAAATGGCAGCGCACCGGCACACGCATCGGCTTTGTGCCGACGATGGGTTATTTGCACGCCGGTCACTTGAGCCTTGTGAAACGTGCGCGGCAAGTGGTCGGCAAATCGGGCAAAGTGGTCGTCAGCATCTACGTCAACCCGACGCAGTTCGGACCGAAGGAAGACCTAGCCAAATACCCGCGTGATTTGAAACGTGATTTGAAATCGTTGTGCGAGATGGGTGTGGATGTCGTTTTCACGCCGAATGACGCCGAGATGTATCCGGGAAAAACTGGGAGCGGATTCAGCACCTACGTTGTCGAAGAAAAATTGTCACGCCCGATGGAAGGCGCGTCACGCCCGACGCATTTTCGCGGCGTCACGACAGTGGTGACGAAGCTGTTCAACATCGTGCTGCCGGACGTGGCAGTGTTCGGGCAAAAAGATTTTCAGCAGGCGGCGGTCATCCAGCGCATGGTGGCGGATTTGAATTTCCCGCTGCAAATCATCGTCGCGCCAACGCTGCGCGAACGCGATGGGCTGGCGATGAGTTCGCGGAACAAGTATCTGGATGCGGAGCAACGCGCGCAGGCCGTGATTTTGTTTCACGCCTTACAGGCAGCGCAGGCGGCGGTGAAAAAGAAATCCATTTCCGCCGCGCGATTGAAGGCTGACCTGAAAGAATTCATCACCGCCGCCCCGCTGGCGCGGCTGGACTACGTTGAATTCTTTGACCCGGAAACCTTGCAGCCAGTGGCGCAAGTGAAGCGCGGAACGCAGATGGCGCTGGCGGTTTTCTTCGGCAAGACGCGGCTGATTGATAATGCCCGGCTTTGAAACGCGGCAATCAATCAAAATTTGACTATGGACAGGCCAGAGCCGCTGCCGCACATTGAAAATGTGAAACGCGATTGGAGAAAGCCAATGATGCGATTGAGCCTGCCGGTTTATCTCAATGATTTTCTCTCCTTTCTTTTATTTTTGCGGCTGGCTACGGTCGTTTTTTTGTGTGTTGGTGGCGTGCCGTTAGTAACCAAAAGTTACGGCCCGAGTTTTGGCGTAGTCGCATGTTTATTTGCGTATCCGCTGTGGTGGTATCATTTCGGCCTGCCAAGATTTAAGGAGCAAGCAACCGGCATTTTTTCCGCCAAATTCTGTTTGTGGGGCTACATAATAATGACGGTCTGGTTGTTGGTCTGCACGCTGGAATATCTGGGTGTCCTCAAGGAGACCACGGGGAAATCTCCAGAGAATCATCAGGAGTTTTTTTCAAGAACACACATAATCCGTTTCTTGATCATATTTGGTGTTCTTTGTGCTTATAGTTTTTTCAGAGGCACTTTGTTTAAGCGTAATAAGTAGTCGGTGTTTGTTTTCCCTTCGCGTCTTTGCGCCTTTGCGTTAATTTCCAATCTAGTGAAACAATTCGACTACCTCATTCTCGGCAGCGGCATCGCGGGGCTGACCTTTGCCTTGTCGGTTGCGCCGCGCGGGCGCGTGGCCATCGTCACGAAGAAAGATCGCGCGGAGTCGAACACGAATTACGCGCAGGGCGGCATCGCGTCGGTCACGAGCAAGACGGATTCCTTCGAGTCGCACGTTCAAGACACGCTCACGGCGGGCGCGGGTTTGTGCAAGGAAAGCGTCGTCCGCACGATTGTGGAGGAAGGGCCAGCGCGCATCGCGGAGTTGATCGCGCTGGGCATGAAGTTTTCCGAGAGCGAAGCGCCGAGCGAAGACGGTGGCAAGCAGCTTGATCTCGGACGCGAAGGCGGACATTCCGAGCGGCGCATTCTGCACGCGAAGGATGTGACGGGACGCGAGATTGAACGCGCGTTGTTGAACGCGATTTCCAAGCAGCCGAACATCGAGATTTTTGAGAACCATATCGCGATTGATTTGATCACGAGCCAGAAGCTCGGCTATGTCGGCGAGAACAGTTGTTTGGGCGCGTATGTGTTCGATAAAAAATCCGGACGGGTGGAGACGTTCTCCGCGCCGGTGACGATTCTCGCGACGGGCGGCTGCGGCAAAGTTTATCTCTACACCACGAATCCCGACATCGCGACGGGCGACGGCGTGGCGATGGCGTATCGCGCGGGCGCGAGCATCGCGGACATGGAGTTCGTGCAGTTCCATCCGACGTGCCTGTATCATCCGAAAGCGAAATCGTTTCTCATCAGCGAAGCCGTGCGTGGCGAGGGCGGCATCTTAAAATCACTCGACGGCAAGGAATTCATGGACGCCTGTCATCCGCTGAAATCGCTCGCACCGCGTGACATCGTGGCGCGGGCGATTGACAGCGAGATGAAAAAATCCGGCGCGGACCATGTGCTGCTGGACATCACTCACAAACCGGCAAAATTCATCATCGAGCGGTTTCCAAACATTTATCAAACGTGTTTGCGCTACGGCATCGACATTACGAAAGAGGCGATTCCCGTGGTGCCCGCAGCGCATTATCAATGTGGCGGCGTGGTGACGAACGTGGATGGCGAGACGGACATCGCGGGACTTTACGCAGTCGGCGAAGTCGCCTGCACCGGTCTGCACGGGGCGAATCGGCTGGCGAGCAATTCACTTTTGGAGGCGCTGGTCTGCGCGCATCGGGCAGCGGAGAAAATTCTTTCCATACCGCGCGCGAAAACGGATTTAAAAATTCCGCTCTGGCAGTCGGGCAGCGCAACGGATGCCGACGAGCTGGTCGTCGTCTCGCACAACTGGGATGAGATCCGCCGGCTGATGTGGGATTATGTCGGCATCGTGCGCACGAACAAGCGGCTGCAGCGCGCGCAAAAACGCATCGCGAACTTACAGGAGGAAATCCACGACTACTATTGGAACTTCAACGTGACCGCCGACCTGCTGGAACTGCGCAACATCGCGACGGTGGCGGAACTCATCGTTCAATGCGCGTTGATGCGGCCGGAGAGCCGGGGGTTGAATTACAATCTGGATTTTCCCAATCTGAATCCCGATTGGGCGCAACGCGACAGCGTGGTGCGGCGGGGAAATTAAAAACTCACGGAACCAGCAACCGATAATAGCCCTGCGGCCAGTTGGTGTTTGGCGCGTTGGTAAAATTGAAATTTCCGCTGTTATCAAACTGGTTTGTCAGCAAGCGCAGCCAGTTGGTCGCAGCGATGTTGGTCGTCCCGAGGAGATAATAGTTGGCATTCGCCACACCGCCCGTGCCACTAATCGTTAGGCCCGCACCGGAAATCCCCACCCCGCCGATGACCGGCTTCGTCGTGATGACGACTGACAGGGTGCCGTTGGTGTTGATGGCATTCGTGTTCCAGCCAAGCCCGGCGGGCAGCGCGGGCAAAACCAGATTCGCAAATGTGCCGCTGTAGCTCGCGGCGTTGAAGAGCTTGAAGGTGTCACCGTTTGCCAGCGGGGTTGCGCCGAGGTTGGTGACGATGAGCGTGCCGCCGTTGGTGAGCGCGCCAAAGATTTTGGCAACGTCGTTGGTAAGCGGTGCTTGGCTGATTTTAAAAATGTTCGTGGCTGGCGGCGCGGTTGCGCCGGGGAACAGGGTCAGTGAATTGCTGAAGGTCAGCGTGCCGATTGAGTTGTTCAAGCCGGGCGAAAGAATTGCCCGGGGGCCGACGGTGAGATTTCCTTTCACAGAACCGAAGCCGGAAATTTTTTTGGTGAGTGGCAGCGAATTGCCCGTCGAGCCGCTGACATCAAACAATGCGCCATTGGAAATGACGACGCTGGCGCTGGCCATCGTGCCGGAATTCGTCAGCGCAAGCGTGCCGGTTTCAATCGTCGCCGTGCCGCTGAAGGTGTGCGCCTTGGTCAAACTCAAAACGCCGCCGCCGCGTTTGGTAAGATTTCCCGTGCCGCTGATGATGCCAAAATTTGTGTCGGTGATGAAGTCGCTGCGGTTGAAGGCGAGCGTGGCGTTATCGGTGATCGCACCGGTGCCGATGGTTCCCGTCGTGCCGCCGCTGCCGATCTGCAACGTGCCGCTGCTGATGGTTGTGCCGCTCGCGTAGTTGTTCGTGTTGCCGGTGAGCGTCAGGGTTCCCGTGCCGGTCTTGGTGAGCGAGTTGCCGTTGATGCTGCCAGCGAAAGTTGAATCCACATTTTTCGCGCCGATGGTCCACGCCGTGCCGGTCAGGTGCGAATAGGTTCCGCCGCTCAACGAACCCAGCGAGACCGCCGCGCCGCTGGTGATGTGATAGGCGTAAATATAGTCGGCGAGATTCACGGCGGCGTTGCCGTAGCCGTTGCCATTGCCGATACGGAAATCGCCGCCACCGCTGTCCGTGCCGAGATTCAATTGCCCCGTGAAGCCCGACCAGTTGCCGTCCAGCTCCGTGCGGACGTAATAGACGTTGAAGTTTAACGTGCCGCCGCCGGTGAGTGTTCCGTAAAGATTGCAGCGGTCGTCGCCGTAAATGGTGGCGGTGGCATTGATAGGCACGATGACGTTCCAGTAGCAGGTGTCGTAGCTGCCGCTATCGCTGAACATCGTGAGCGTGGCGTTGGATATGGTGATGGTGGTGTTGCCATTACCGCCGGGGCCAACGCCAAGACCATATTGATTGGCCGTGCCGCCGCCGAGCGAAAGGTTGCCGCCGTAAATAAACGTCTGCCCGGTGAAGGTGTTGTTCGCGCTGACGGCCAGAGTTCCCGCGCCAGATTTTTGCAGCGCGCCGCTGCCGGTGATGATGCCCGCGATGGTCAACTGGTCGGCGTTGTTCGGCACATCAAGCGTGTTCGTGCCGGTGTTTATAGTCAGACCGCGGTCCGTGTAGGACTCGCCGGCGACGCGCAACGTCGGACTGCCGGACAAAATTAAATTTGTGGAGCCGCCCGACGGATTGCCGAGCGGGCTGGGATAGCCGATGGCGTCGAGTTCGGAAACCACGAGCGTGCCGCCCGCCAAAATGGTTTTGCCGGTGAAGGCATTGTTCAGCGCAGAAATCGTGAGCGTGCCGGAATTGGTTTTCATCAAGCCCGCCGGACCGATGATACCGCCGTCGCCGACGAGGGTGTAATTATTCGTCGTGTCCACGACGAGGTTGGAGCAGACGAGATCTCCGTTAAGTGTGATTGTCGCGTTGACCGCGCCCGTGTTGTCGAAGCGCACGGCGTCGTTCGGCGCAAACTGATCCAGCGCTACGCCGTTCAGCCAGTTGGATGAGGTGAGCAAGTCCCACGCGTTGCCACCGCTACCGCCGGCCCAGGTGAGCGTTGCCGGAGCGCGAAAACTTTTCACGATGAGGGCAATCTGTCCGGGCGGGTTCGTCAGCGCGATGGGAATTCCCGTGAGGCCGGACACGGTGAAATTATTCAGGCTGCCGCTGAACGCGCCGGAATAATTCACCAGCGGATAAACGCTGCCGGGCGGAAGCGTGGCGTTGAGTTTGCGGATGACAAAGGTGTTTGTGCCGGTGACGGTGAGGTTGCCGGTGATGACCAGCAGGTCGTTCGTCTTTGTTGCGCCACTCGCGTCGTCGGATAAATCAAAATCATTCAATGTGCGACCGTTCATCGTGACGTTGTTGGCGATGGTCAGCGTGCCGGGTGAATTCGTTCCCTGGCCTGGCGAAACGCCCGCACCTTCATTGAGCGAAACCGCCGAGCTGACAATGCCTGTGCCGCCGAGCCGGCCGTCGAGCCAGATGCCGCCGCGCACGGTGACGGGTGAATTCAGCAGCGCGCCGTTGACGACCAGCGAACCTTCGCCGACAAGCGTGGCGCCAGTGTAATTGTTCGTGCCGTTAAAAAATAATTTCCCCGCACCGGCCTTCGTCAGTTTCATCGCGCCATCGAGCGAGCCGTTGCTGCCGTCAAAGGTGTAATTTTTTGGCGAGTGAACCGTGACCCAGCCGGGCGCGAGCGAGCCGTTCAAGGCCACTGTCGTGTTGGCACCGGATGCATCGAACAGGACGGTGTCGCCGGAGTTGTAAGTGGTGGCGATGGTGTTTGAAATCCAAAGATTATTTGTGAACCAGTTCGCCGACGAAGCGTCCCACGAATTTGTGCCATTGCCCCGCCAGACGAGACGTGCATCCGAAACTGGCGGCGGCGGCGGCGGCGGCATTTGAAAGCCTAAAAAGTAATCCACATAGCTCGCCTGGTAGTAGCCTTTGAATGTGCATTGGCAGCGGTATTGCGGATTCTGCATGAGGCAATAGAGCCGGTTCGTCGCGGTGATTTTGGTTGTGTAGATGCGGAGCTGCGAATAATCGTTGGCCATGACCATGAATTCCTCGCGCCAGTCGCCGAGGATGTCGCCCCAGAACGCCGCGCGCCCGCCGTAGGCTTGATGATTGCCGCCGTCCTCGTTGTAGAGCGTGTAGAGGCGGCCGGACGTGCCGGAAACGGGATCGAATTTATTTACGACGGGATTCAGCGCGCCGCTGCCCGCACCATCCTCAAACTCGCGCGTCAAATCCGCGTCCCACCAGAGAGCTTCCGGCGGCCAGACGCTGTTCGCGTAAAGTTGCTTTCCTTTCGCGTCAAAAATTCCCGGTTGTGTGGAATACATTTCGCAGCCGCGCGAGTTCGGACTTAAATCGAGCGGCAGGCCGCGCCCCACGTCGGTGATGGCAGCGGAATACCATTTCTTGAGAAGCTGTCCGCTGCCCATGTCTTGCAATGAAGTCGCGAGCAACGTCGGGTTCAATTGCTGGATGGAATACATCTCCAGACCCGGTCGATCCGGGTCAATGTCCGTGACGTGGTAACGATCGCCATGCTGGGATTCGGTGGAGTAAAGCGTCACGGGCACGCCATTGCTGTCGGCAATCACGCCGCCGATGCGGATGATGTCGTCCTTGCCATCGTGATTCACGTCCGCGACGCGAAGCTGGTGACCTTCAGAATCGTTTTGTCCGTTGGGCGTTTGATAAAGCCAGCGCTGCGTCAACTTGCCATCGCGAAAATCCCAAGCGATGCACAGCCGTTGAAACGCGCCGCCACCGACGCGATTTTCGCCGCTGAAAATGATGCTCGGATGAATCCCGTCGAGATACAGGATGCCTGCATGGCAGTTCAGCGGCCCGTCGGCAAAATACGGATTCGGAATCAGCGCCCGCGCCTTCTCCGCGCCGGTGAGGCCGTCGAGGATGCAGAGAAATTGCGACGTGCTGTTGTTCGTCGTGATGACCGCGCCGCCCGGAAGAACGGTTCCGTTCGCCACACGCACAATGACTTCCGCCCGACCGTCGCCGTCGAGGTCATAGACGGTCACGTTGTCCTTGTCGCCAACGGAGATCGCCGCCGCGTCCGGCTCGTAGGCGTTCGCGGTGTTCGTGCTCAAAAATCCCATGTCCATTTGCCAGAGAAAAGTCCCGTCGCGCTTGTAGGCCTGAAGAAACTGATTTTTGTAAGCCGTCGTTGACTGGCGATCCACGAGAAAATCATATTCACCATCGCCGTCAAAATCGCCCACCCAGCAGAATTTCACATCGTAAGGCGTGAAGGCGCCCGGCACGACTAGCGGGATGGGAACGTATTGGCGCACGGGTGGATTCGCCCCGAGACCGTAAGCCGCGCTTGGGATTGCCTCGACGCCATTCGTGACCGCCACGACATACCACGCGTTGGAGACGGTGAAATTTGCACCGGTGTCGAGATAGTCCGTCGTGTTCGTGAGCGGCAAGGGATTTAGTTTCACACCCGCCGCGCCATTGGCCGAACGGTAAAGATTGAAGCCCACATCTGACGGATCCGTCGCCAGCAACCGCCAGCCGATATACGCCTGCGATGTGGCCGAGTGCAACACCACCACACCGCGACCCAGCTTTTCCATCTGGCGCTGCGCACAAGCGGTGAAAACAGCAACGAGCAGGATGACGGCGGGAACCCACCGCCGCAGGGCTGCCGTTAAAAAATGTAACTTCATGGGGACGCCTGAAAAGATATTTCAGAACGGCTCAAAAGTTAATCGCCGGAACTGGTGACACGCTGCCAGACCCAATATGCCGCGAGCACGATGACCAGCGCAGAAAGCACGCGGGCGCCGAACCGTGCGAACCATGGCCAGCGTTCCAGCAACAGCAGCAACGGCAATAACAACGCCGCCACCGCGAGTTGGCCGATCTCCACGCCGAGATTGAAGGCCAGCAGCGGCCGCGCGATTTCCATCCCCGTTCCCGCCAGCCCGCTTTCCCGCAGCGCGCGGGCGAAGCCGAAGCCATGAATCAAACCGAAGCCGCACGTCAGCGCGTAGCGCGGCCATGATTTTTCCGTGCGCCGGAAATTTTCCGCCGCCACGAAAATGATCGAAGCCGCGATGGCCGGCTCCACGATATGCGGTGAAAGGCTGACGAGGTTGAGCGCAGCCAGCCCGAGCGTCAGGGAATGGGCCAGCGTAAATCCGGTAATGACCAGCAGCATCGGCTTTAATTTGCGGCAGCCGAGCAGCAGCGCGACGAGAAACAGCAGGTGATCGAACGCTCCAATATTCAAGATGTGCCCGACACCGAGCTGGAGAAATTGAGCGAACGACGGCGCGGTTTTTTCCACAGCAGAAACTACTGGCGGCGCCAACGGTTTTTCAAAATTTTCTGATCGATCCGGCGGGCGGTCCGGCGGGAAAAGTTTTTCCGGCAGCGCGAATTCCGTCCCCGTCTTTGCCGGCGAAAGGATGGCGCTGGCGAAAATATTTCCATTTTCATCCGTCAGCACCAGCGGCGCGGTGCGCGGCGGGTTTAGTGCCGGAATAAATTTTGTTTCGAGGCCGAGCGATTTCGCTGGCGGGAGCGCGTATTCAAAATGGAACTGAAACTCCAGGCCGTCCGTGATGACATCCGCCTCGCGCGGCAGGAGAATTTTTCCATCGGCGGCGGCGGCGAAAAGATTTGTCGCGAAACCCGGCGAGAGCGCAAAGAGATGCCCGGCGGACAACTGGCCGGGGGAAATGCCTGCGGGCTTGAGAAAATCCGCGCCGAGCGCGCGGCCGACCGTGAGGATCACTTCCGCCGAATCGGCGTGAACAACCACCCGAATCGAACAATCAAACGGCGCGTGGGCGCGGCTTGCTTGCGCCAGCAGCAAAAGCGCTCCGAGCAAAACGATGGTGAAAAACGGTGCGCGCGGTTTCATCTGGTGGCGCGGCAAGTTATCGCAGCGCGCGGCAAACAACCATCCTCGAAACTGGCGAGGCTTGTCGCCGGGAGTTCAACCCAGATGGTTTGCCACGTCCGCAAAACCGGCGACGACTTCTTCGCGCGTTTTCATTTTGCGGATGCGGACATAGGCATCGCTTTCGGCGCGGACAGTGTGCGCGACTTTCAATTCCTGCGCGCGTTTGAACTGTTTGTCCGGCTTGGTCGGCATGAGCGGATAATCCACGGCAAATCCCGCCGCGCGCAAATTTTGGATGAGCTTCAGCGAAACGCCGCGCAAGGCTTCGTCCTCAATCGTCACAAACACATCCATCGGCGAATCAAATTTCGGCAGCAGGCCGCGCGCCTTCAACAACTCCAGCAGCACCACGTCGCCCATGCCAAAACCGAGCGCGGCCAAATCCACTTTGCCGCCGCTGATCAGCTTCACCAAATTGTTATAGCGGCCGCCGCCGGCGATGGCGCGGAACTCGCCCTTGCGGTCAAACGCCTCGAACACCACGCCGGTGTAATACGCGAGGCCGCGGATGACCTGATAATCCACCCTCACAAAATCTTTCAGCCCGCGCGCGGCAAGGTTTTGCAAAATGTTTTCCAGCTCCGCCGTCGGCTGGCCGGCCGTGATGAAGTCGTTCACCTGCGCGAGCGAGAAACCGAGCGCGGATAATTTTGCCTCGGACTCTTCCGGCGCGGTGCGCTCCAGCTTGTCAATCGCCTGAAAGAATTCGTATTCGTTCGCCGGATTTCCCCCGCCCTGCTGGAAGAAATCCTGCCACGCGTTGCGGCTGCTCAAGCGGATGACGAAATCTTCCGCCGTCAACCCAAACGCCCGCAGCGTGTCAATCAGCAGCGCGATCAATTCCGCGTCCGCCGCCGGGTCGGTCTCGCCGATAAGGTCGGCGTTGAACTGGAAGTGTTCGCGCAGGCGACCTTTCTGCTGTTTCTCGTAGCGGAACAGTTGCGGGATGGCGAACCACTTGATGGGCTTTTTGTAATTCCGTTCGTGCGCGGCGACCATGCGCGCGAGCGTCGGCGTCATTTCCGGTCGGAGCGAGACGTGGCGTTTGCCCTTGTCCACAAAGTCAAAAAGCTGGCCGACGATTTCCTCGCCAGATTTGGTCGTGAAGAGTTCGAGCGGTTCAAGCGGCGGGCCGTCGTATTCGCGGAAGCCGTAGCGGCGGGCGATGGTGCGCCATTTTTCGAAAATATACTGACGCGCGTCAGCGCTCCACACGTCAGGGTGCGGGAGCGGTTCGGGATAGAAATCGCGGAATCCAGGCAGTCGTTCCATGCCGCACAGGATAAAAAAATAATTT
>CAIKKJ010000051.1 GCA_903827955.1 uncultured Verrucomicrobia subdivision 3 bacterium | reverse complement strand
GCAATCCCAACCGGGGATGTAGGGCGCACTTTTGCCACGCAAGGTCTGATACTTGATGACGATGTCTTTGAGAATCTTGTTCAGCGCGGTGCCGATGTGCGCGTCGGCATTGGCGAACGGCGGGCCGTCGTGCAGGACAAATTTTTCTTTGCCCGCGCGCGACGCCTGAATTTTTTCGTAGAGCTTGGCGGCCTGCCATTTTTTCAGACGCTCCGGTTCGCGCGTGACGAGGTCGGCCTTCATGGCGAAGTCCGTGCGCGGCAGATTCAATGTGTCTTTATATTCCATACGCTTTCAGTCTCAAGAAAGCGGAGAAACTAGCAGCCAAACTGCTGAAAAGCGAGCCAAAGCAATCAGCGAAGCAGGCGCGGCAAAAGGTCGCGGACTGAATCCGACGGTGACAATTCGAGCCACTCGCAATTGCCATGTCGACGGAACCACGTTAACTGCCGCTTGGCAAATTGGCGCGTCTTGATTTTCACCAACTCGACGGTTTCCGCGAGCGAACGTTCGCCGCGCAGATGCTCGACGACCTGCCGATAGCCGATGGCTTGCATCGCGAATTTATTTTCGGCAAGGGCGTGCTTCAAAAGTTCGCGTGTCTCGTCCACGAGTCCGCGTGAAAACATCTCGTCCACGCGACGGTTGATACGTCCGTGCAAATCATCGGCCTGACGTGTGAAGCAAAAAATTCTGGCCTCTGGCTGCTGATTTTTGGCTGCTGATTTCCACTCGGCGCGCTGTTCAGAAAATTTTTTGCCGGTCAACCGGATGACTTCGACCGCGCGGATGACGCGGCGCGGGTTTTGTCGGTCAATTTTCTCGTAGGCCGCCGGATCGCGCTCGCGCAACTCTTCGAGCAGCGATGGGAACGGTGCGGCTTCCAGTTCTGCGCGGAGTTTTTCATCGGACGGCGGCGCTTCGCCGAGGCCGTCGAGAAACGCCTTGAAATAAAGCCCTGTGCCGCCGCAAAAAACCGGCGTGCGATTGCGCGACTGGATTTCGGCGACGGCCTTTTGCGCCAGCCGGATGAATTGCGCGGCGTCAAAAGCTTCCGTCAAATCGCAAATATCAATCAAGTGATGCGGAATTTTTTTGCGTTCATCCGCCGTCGGTTTGGCCGTGCCGATGTCCAGCCCGCGATAGACCTGCATGGAATCCACCGAAATAATTTCCCCGCCAATTTTTTCCGCGAGCGCGAGCGCGATGGCGGATTTGCCCACGGCGGTCGGGCCGGCGATGAAAACGGTGCGAGGATGGCGGATGGCGGATGGCGGATGGCCGGCGATTTTTTCCATCTTCTAGCCTCTATTTTCCATCTTCTTTTTTTTGCACCGCGCGCGAACGGAGAAACCACAGCACTGCGCCCGTCGCAAAAATCCCGATGCTCACCACCTGCGCCGAGGTCAGGCCGACGTGAATGTGATCCGCCGGATAGTCGCCGCGAAAATGTTCGGCAATCGAGCGAAAAACCGCGTAGCCCATCAGGTAGGCAGCAAAAATCTGGCCGTCGAATTTTTTGCGGCGGAACAGCCACGCGAGCGCGAGATACAAAATCAAATTCAAACCCGCGTCGTAGATTTGCACCGGATGCACGCCGGCTCCGGCAAATTCCTTTTCGGGAAAATGAATGGCCCATGGCAAATCACACCGGTAGCCATAGCAACAGCCATTTAGCAGACAGCCGATGCGCCCAAAGACGCTGCCGAGCGCGATGCTCGGCGCGAGGATGTCAGTGATTTTCCAGACCGGAAATTTTTTCCACGCAAGATAAGTCAGGCCGGCAATCGTCGAGCCGATCAACCCGCCGTAATAAACCAGCCCACCGTGCTGCACCATGAACACTTCCGAGAACGGCTGGTCAGCGAATTCCTGCCGCCAATACGTCGTGACATACGCGATGCGCGCTCCGGCGATGCCGCCGAACATCAGCCATAGCGTCACGTCCGCGATGATGTCCGGCGAGACGTTCGCGCGGCGGGCGCGATGCGTGGCCGTCCACAGTCCGGCGAAAAAGCCCAGCGCCATCATCACGCCATACCAGCGCACGGGCAACGGGCCGAGATAAAAGGCAATCGGATGCACGGCGGAAAGTTAAACGGGCACTGCGGAAAAAGGAATTTTAATTCGTGGCCACGCTCGCGCGCGGAACTTTGGGCGCGGGATGCGGCAGCAGATTCATCGGCGCAATGGTGGGCGGCATCGGCGGTTGCAGCGGCACGCGCGCCACGAGGTCATGCCATGACTGGCGTTCCTTTGGCGACATTTGCGACCAGTGCTCGGCGTTCTTGAGAAATTCCGCCCGTTCGGCGGCAGTCATGCCGGCGAACTTCGCGTAATTGCGCACGCACTCCAGCCGTTGCCGGGGCGGCAGTTTTTCAAATGAGTCGAGCGTCCGCTGCATCGCCGCGCGTTCGCCGTCGGACAGCGTGTTCAGCGCCTGCAATTTTTCCTCCGGCGTCAGCTCGAAGAACTGGTTCAACTGCGCGGAAATTTTCTGCTGCTCCGCCGTGGCCGCCACGGCATTGGTCGTCTCGACGCGCGCGAAATAATGCAGCGTCCGGTCGTTGTCCAAAATTTCCTTTTGCAAATCCGCCGGGAGCGCGTCCCACTGCGCAAGGCGCGTCTGGATGATGCCGCGCAATTCCTCCGGCGCGAGCGCCACGCGCGCCGCGCGTTCGGCGGGCGCGAATTTGAACAGCGGCGCGAGCCACCAGCGCAATTCCGTGGCGCGCAGCCGCAGTTCGCGTTCGTCCGCATCGAGCGCCAGATATTCGTGGATCTTTACTTTGATGCGGTCGCGCATTTCCGGCGTGCGGTTCGTCAGCGCGGCATTGCGCTCACTAGGCGACATGGCCAGCAGTTGCCGAAAAAAAGCGACTGGCGAAGAAAATGTCTGTGGTATCGGCGGCGGCGGGTTGGTGGGCGGGGGAAAATTTTGTGGCAGCGGCAGCGCCGGGTTTTGCGCGCGGGACGAAATGACCAGAGTGGCGAACGTGGCGCAGAAAAAAATCTGGCGGACGCGGCTCATTGCAGCGCGGCGAGGAGTTCGCCGTCCGCGCGGGCGGACTGGCTCATGCCCCGGATGGCGTCGAGGTTTTCCAGCGCGTCCATGCCGGGCGTCTGGGTGCTGGCGACCGTGGCTAAGTTTTTGGCGAGCCGGATGTGTTGCGAATGCGTTTCGTAACGCTGGATGCTCACGCCGGCAAAAACCATAACCGCCGCCGCGACCGCGAGACGCGGGAACAGCAAGCGCCAGTTCCAATGCCAGCCGGCGCGTGCGGCGGCTTTTTCTTCCAGCTCGATGGCGGCCAGGACGCGCGCGGTGAAATTCGAGGAGACCGGTGCGGCGGGAATTTTTCCCAGCGCGGCGGTCAGGCGGGCTTCCAGTTCCAAGTCCGGCTGCGCGCGCAGTTCCGCGCGTTCGGCAGCGGACAGCTTTCGCCGCCACAGCGATTCGCGCAGGTTGTTGGACTCGTTTTTCATTCGTCTGGAAATCAAAAACCGGGCGGCGCGCAAAGTTGCAAATTTTTTTCGTCAAATTTGCCCGCGTCCGTTACAGTTTCCGCACATGGCCAGCCTGGTGAAAATCGAAGAAACCAGCGAACTACCGCATCCGCGCGCGGTGGTGTGGCCGATTCTGGCGCGCACCGACTGGCTCAATCGCGCCATCGGCCTGCCGCCGGTCAAATACACCGTCGAACCGTTGCCGGAAGGCGGCAGCAAAATCACCGCCCGCGCCAAAATGTTCGGCCTGCCGCTGGCGTGGCGGGAATTTCCGTTTGAATGGACGGAGCCGGAGTTTTATCAGGTGCGCCGGATTTTTGAGACGGGCGCGCTGGTCGAGTCGGTGATGGGCCTGCGCCTGCGCGAAACCAAAACCGGTTGCGCCATCGAATCCTTCGGTCACTTCACAACCAGAAATCTTTTCGGCACCGCGCTGGTCCGCCACGTTGTCGGTCCGAAAACCATGCGCGATTTTCAGGTGCTCATCCGCCACATCGGCGAATATCTGGCCGGTCAGCAAACGGCGGCGATGCCCAATCTGGCGCGCGCAGCGGCCAACCTCACGGCGCTCGACGTTGGCTTGAATCAACTGCGCACGGAAAAACTTTCCGCGCCGTTGCTGGAAAAATTGCGCGACCTGCTGGTGTCGGCGGCGGACGTGGAGCTGTCGCACATCCGGCCGTTCAATGTCGCGAAACGCTGGCGGGCGGATCGCTGGGAAGTCTTGAAAATTTTTCTGCACGCCACGCGCGCCGGGTTGCTGAACCTGCGCTGGGAGGTGCTGTGCCCGAACTGCCGTTCCACGCGCCTGCCGCGCACGGCGTCGCTTGCCGAGTTGGCTCAGACCGCGCATTGCGACGTGTGCAATATCCGGTTCGACGCGGAGTTCGACAAATCGGTGGAGCTGAAATTTTCCGTGCATCCGTCCGTGCGCCCGTGCGATGAACAGACGTTTTGCCTCGTCGGCCCCGGCGCGCGGCCGCACATCGCGGCGCAAATCCATCTCGAACCGGAAGAGCGGCGGGAATGGTCGCTGCCGCTCACCGCCTGGGAATTGCGCGTGCGCTCGGTGCAGGTGAAAGCTGCCGCCGACCTGCCGACGCAGTGCGTCGAGGTCGTTTGCGCGCCGGATAAATTTGAATTTAAAAATACCGGCACAACCTTTTTCGTGCGCAACCCGAACCCCTTTCCCGTGCAGGTCGCGCTGGAATCCGGCGCGGGCGACGACGAAATTCTTACCGCCGCGCGCGTCACGAACTGGCAGGAATTCCGCGACCTATTCGCCACCGAAGTGATTTCGCCGAACGAACGCGTGACGGTCGGTTCGCAGATCGTGCTGTTCACGGATTTGCGCGGCTCCACGGCGCTGTATTCCGCCGTGGGCGATGCGCCAGCTTACGCGCTGGTGCGCGACCATTTCAAAATTTTGCACGATGTCATTTCCGCGCACCACGGCGGCGTGGTCAAAACCATCGGCGACGCCGTGATGGCGGTGTTCAGCGATTTGGGCGAAGCGTTGAACGCCGCGCGGCAGATGCACGCGGAACTGGCGCGCGTAGATTCCAAAAAAATCCGGCTGCGCCTGAAGTGCGCGCTGCACGCCGGCCCGTGTCTCGCCGTGAACGCGAACGACCGGCTGGATTTTTTCGGTTCCGTTGTGAACCTCGCCGCGCGGCTCGTGGAAAAATCGCAGGGCGATGATCTGGTAGTCGCGGACGAAATTTTTCAGCGGGCCGAAACGCAAAGTTTTCTGCGCGCCATCCAGCAAAGCGCCGTGGCTGACAAGGAGCTGTTCACCGGCATCCCCGAACCGGTGCGCATCTGGCGCATCGCCCTGCCGTCCGGCCGCGTTGACTAACCAAAAGATGCGCGGTCATTGCCAAAAAATGCGAAGCTGCCTTCCGCCCCGGTTCGGCTATGCTGTGGGCGACAAATTTGATGAATGCAATTGCCTTGAACACCGCAAAAATTGTAACGCCGCCAACCGCGCGTGAACGCTTCGCCCGCGCTGCGCGCTGTCTGCCCGTGGACCGTCCGCCGATGTGGCTTATGCGCCAGGCCGGCCGCGCACTGCCCGAATACCGCAAGCTCAAGGAGACTTACACTTTCGTCCAGCTCGTCCAAAATCCTGAACTTGCCGTTGAGGTGACGCTTCAGCCGGTGCGCCGGTTTGGTTTTGATGCGGCGATTTTGTTCAGCGACATTCTGGTGATTCCCGAGGCGATGGGCCAAACGTATCACTTCAAGGAAACCGGCGGTGTGCAGATGGATTTCGCCGTGACGAGCAAAGCGGACATCGAAAAACTTTCGGTCGAGCGCGTCGTTGAGCGGTTGAGCTATGTGGACAAGGCGCTGCGAATGTTGCGCGCGGAACTCGGCGACAAAAACGCGCTCATCGGCTTCAGCGGATCGCCGTGGACGCTGGCGACGTTCATGATGGAAGGCGCGAGCGTGCCGAAATACAGCCGCGCGCTGCAACTGTTCCGCGAAGATCCGAAAACTTATTATGCCCTCGCGGAAAAATTGACCGCCGCTATTACCGTGTATTTGCAGATGCAAATTGCGACGGGCGTGGATGCGGTGCAGATTTTCGACAGCCACGGCGGGCATCTTGCGCCGACGGAATTTCAGGACGCGAGCGGACGCTGGACGGATCAAATTATCGCCAACCTCGGCGGCAAAGTTCCGGTCATCAATTTCTCGCTTGGCACGCATGGCAACTGGCCTGACCTTATCGCCAGCGGTGCGAATGTGCTCGGCATTGACTGGCAGACCTCGATTGCCGAGGCGCGGAAAATCATTCCGGCGCACATCGCGATGCAGGGAAATCTTTCGCCGGTGCACATTGCCGAGTCCACGCCGGAAGTCGTCTCGGCGGAAGCTAAAAATATTTTGGAAGCCATGCGCGGTCGGCCTGGACACATTTTCAATCTCGGCCACGGTTTGACGCCGGCGGCAAAATTGGAAAACATTGCCGCGCTGGTGGAGACGGTGAAAGGTTTCAAATGAAAACGCTGAACGTAGATCTGGACTTGGTGAAAAAATACAACGTGGCCGGGCCGCGTTACACCAGCTATCCGCCCGCGACCAAGTTCACCGACGCCGTGACGTGGGAGCAGCTTTCGGAAAAAATCGAGGGCAACAACCAGTCGCCGCGCGACCTTTCGGTTTATTTTCACATTCCGTTTTGCGAATCGCTCTGCTGGTTTTGCGGCTGCACCACCGTCATCACGACCAATCACGACAAGGGCAAGGATTACATTGATTATCTTGGCCGCGAAGTCGCGCAACTCGCACCGCGTTTGAA
The DNA here is from genome assembly GCA_903827955.1 of uncultured Verrucomicrobia subdivision 3 bacterium. Lineage (GTDB taxonomy): Bacteria > Verrucomicrobiota > Verrucomicrobiia > Limisphaerales > UBA11358 > UBA11358. Next base: position 33,059 of record CAIKKJ010000051.1, on the reverse strand, counting down.
CCGAGGCCGCAAAGCCGTGCAACTTCACTTCGGCGGCGGCTCGCCGACGTTTCTGCGGCCTGATGAACTACGCCGGCTCGGCGACATCATCCACAAACATTTCACGTTCGCGCCGGACATCGAGGCCAGCGTTGAGGTTGATCCGCGTCGGCTCACACGCGATCACGTCGTGGCGCTGAAAGAAATCGGATTCAATCGCGCCTCAATGGGGGTGCAGGATTTTAATCCCAAAGTGCAGGAGGCGATTCACCGCATCCAGCCGCGCGAAATGACGCAGCAGGCAATGGACTGGATGCGCGAACAGGGTTTCGGCTCCATCAATCTGGATTTGATTTACGGCTTGCCGCATCAGACGCCGGAGACGTTCAATGAAACGCTCAACACGGTTTTGGAGATGAAACCCGACCGTCTTGCCGTGTTCAGCTACGCGCATGTGCCGTGGATCAAGCCCGCGCAAAAAATTCTCGAAGACAAGATTCTGCCCACGCCGGAATCCAAACTCGAAGTGCTTAAGCTCGTCATCGAACGGCTCACCGCCGATGACCAATACGTTTACATCGGCATGGATCATTTCGCGAAGCCGAACGACGAGCTGACGATTTCGCAGCGCGAGAAAAAATTGCAGCGGAATTTTCAGGGCTACAGCACGCGCGCCGGCTCGGATATTTATTCCTTTGGCATGAGCGCCATTTCGCAGATTCCCGAAGCGTATTGGCAGAACGAAAAAGAACTGCCGAAGTATCAGACCGCAGTGGACGCCGGCAAACCGCCGTTGCACAAAGCCTATTTTGTGACCGCTGAAGATTTGATCCGCCGTGAAACCATCATGCGGACGATGTGCGATCTCTCGCTCGATTTCGCCGCGATGAGCGCAAAACTTGGCATCAACTTCGAGCAGCATTTTGACAAGGAACTTTCGGCGCTCGCGCCCTTCATCGCCGACGGGTTGGTGAAAAAAACTCCCGGTGGCCTGGAAGTGACGAACTCCGGCCGCCTTTTTATCCGCAACATCGCGATGTGTTTCGACAACACGCTCGGCGCGGCGAATGAGCGGCGGCATTCGAAGACGATTTGAAGCGAACCGCGATGTTCACTGACGATTTTATTTTCGCGGTGGCCAACGTGTATTTGCGACTGACCAACTGGAAGCTGGTGCGTTCTTACCGTCGGCTGAACGGCCGGTCGCTGGATCTCGCGCGGCCGGTGCGTTTTTCCGAGCGAATGTCCTGGCGCAAGGCAGTGGATCGCAATCCGCATTTTGAGGTGTGCTCCGACAAGCTGCAATCGAAGGCGTTTGTGCAGCGCGTCTGCCCTGATCTGCCGCTGCCCGCGACGCTTTGGGTTGGGACGGAGGCAAAAGACATTCCCGACGAGCTGCTGCGGCAGGATGTTTTTGTGAAGGCGAACCACGGCTGCGGTTTTAATTTTCACACGCGCGGCCAGCCGTGCGACCGGGCGGCGCTGACAAAATTATCTTCCCGCTGGCTGAAAACCAAATATGGTGCGGCGACGTGCGAATGGCCTTACTTTCGCGTGGAGCGGAAAATTTTTGTCGAGGAGACGATTCGACTGGATGGCATCGGCGAACTAGTGGAGTTCAACATCCGCGCCAGCAATGGCCACGCGATACAAGGCTCCGTGCTGCTCAAGGCCAAGACGCCGGAGCAATGGCATTTTTACCTCGACGCCGAAGGCCGGCCTACTTGGGGCATGACCGATTCGGCTGACAGTATCATTTCGGCCAGTCCGGCACTTGCGGACATTCTGGAGCCGTATCGACAGGCGGTGACGTTTGCGCGACGATTGAGCCAGGGCGTGGACTATGCGCGGTATGATTTTTTTTGGAATGGCCGCACTTTGTATGGCGGGGAAATCACTGTGTTTCCCGCCAGTGGTTTTGATGATCCGCTGCATCCGCACGCCAACAAGATTCTGCTGGCAGGCTGGAATCTGTTGGACGCGCATTTTTTCCGCACGCCGCCACGCGGATTAAAAGGCATCTACGCGGCGGCGTTGCGGCGGCATCTGGAAAAATCCCGCGCGTTGTTGCAAAATAAACCGATCGTATGAAATCTGTCGCCATCATCGGAGCTGGTATCACGGGGCTGACCGCCGCGTTTTATCTGAAACGCAACGGCGTGCCGGTCACGGTTTATGAGGCGGGCGGGCGCGTTGGCGGCGTGATTCAATCCATTCGCAAAGACGGTTTTCTCGCCGAGTTCGGGCCGAACACCATTCTCGAAACGTCGCCGAAAATTGCGCAGCTCGTGCGCGACGCTGGGCTGGAATCGCGCAAGCTCAACACCGATCCCAAAGCCGAAGCGCGTTACGTCGTGCGCTATGGTCGGCCGATTGAGATGCCCGGCAAGCCGCTTGGATTTTTTTCAACACCGCTGTTCACCGCCAAAGCCAAGCTCGCGGTTTTGCGCGAACCATTCATAAAACCGCGCCGCGACGGCGTGGAAGAAAGCATCGCGCAGTTTGTCGTGCGCCGCTTCAACCAGGAATTTCTCGACCACGCGATTGATGCGCTGGTGGCCGGCATTTACGCCGGCGATCCGCACAAACTCTCGCTGCCGCACGCTTTCCCCAAGCTCAAGGCGCTCGAAGATAATTACGGTTCAATGATCAAGGGTCAAATTTTTGGCGCCCGCGACCGCAAGAAATCCGGCGAAGTCGCGAAAGATCGCGCGGCTAAATTTTCGTTCGATGAAGGTTTGCAAGTATTGCCCGATACGCTCGCGGCGCAGCTCGGAAGTTCGTTAAAATTAAATTCGCCCGCGACGAAGCTCGCGCAAACGGCTAACGGTTGGCGCGTGACTACAACAGAGGGCGAGACGGAATTTGGCGCGGTGATTTATTGCGGCACGGCGCACCGGCTGGCGCAGCTCAACGTCGAGGCGCGATTGCCTTTGGATCTGGGAACGTTTTCCGAAATCAGTTATCCGCCGGTGGCGAGCGTCGTCCTCGGTTTTCGTCGCGAAGATGTGGCGCATTCGTGTGCAGGTTTTGGAATGTTGATTCCCAAAATTGAAGGCTTCAAAATTCTCGGCACGATTTTTTCCTCGGCACTATTTCCAAATCGCGCGCCAGATGGTCAGGTCAATTTGACCAGTTACGTCGGTGGCGCGCGTTACCCCGAACTCGCGTCGCTGCCCGCCGACAAATTGGTCGAGGTGGTGCTGGCGGATTTACGCGGGTTACTCGGCGTGCGCGGTAAACCCACTTTTGTGCACACGGCATTTTGGCCGAAGGCGATTCCGCAATACAACGTCGGCTACGGCAAATACCGTGAACTGCTCAAAGACATTGAGGCCAAGGTGCCCAATCTGTTTTTCGCCGGCCATTATCGCGACGGCGTTTCACTGGGCGACTCGATTGTTTCGGGTGTGAACATCGCCGAGCGGGTGGGGAAACTTTTTTAGCCGCCGATTCTCACAGATGAAACACAGATAATTTCTCAAAAGAAATTTTTGCATCTGTGTCCATCTGTGCAAATCTGTGGCTGAATTTTTATGAGCAAAGCAATTCTTTTGGTCAATCTCGGTTCGCCGGACTCGCCGTCGGTGCCGGATGTGCGGCGGTATTTGAACGAGTTTCTGATGGATGGTCGCGTGATTGACGTGGCGTGGCCGCTGCGCCGCTTGCTCGTCGGTTTGATTTTGATCAAGCGCCCGGCGGAATCCGGCCACGCTTACGAAAAAGTTTGGACCAAGGAAGGTTCACCGCTCGTCGTCACGAGCCAGCATGTGCAGGCCTTGTTGCAAAAGCGCGTCAGCGTGCCGGTGGAACTGGCGATGCGTTATCAAAATCCGTCCATCGAATCCGCCGTGAAAAAACTGGCGGCGAAGGGCGCGACGGAAGTTCTGCTCATCCCGCTGTTTCCGCATTACGCGATGTCGAGTTACGAAACCGCCGTCGTGCGCGTGCAGGAAGTCGTGGCGAAACTTGCGCCGCAAATGAAAGTCACGGTGCAGCCGCCGTATTATGACCAGCCGGATTACATCGCGGCGCTGGTGGCGAGCGCGGCGAATTTTTTCAAAAAAGATTACGACCATCTGCTATTCAGCTTTCACGGTATCCCGGAGCGGCATATCAAAAAGTCCGACACCACGGGCTGTCATTGTCTAGCCACGCCGAATTGCTGCGAAACGCCGAGTCCCGCGCACGCACAATGCTACCGCGCACAATGTTATCGCACTGCTGCGCTGTTCACCGAAAAAGCGGGCGTGCCGGCGGGCAAATGGTCGGTGTCGTTTCAATCGCGGCTGGGCAAAGATCCGTGGCTGAAACCTTACACGGACTACGAATTGCCGCGCCTCGCGACGGAGGGAAAAAAGAAAATGCTCGTGATCTGTCCGGCGTTCGTCTCGGACTGTTTGGAGACGATTGAGGAAATTGGCATTCGCGGCTGCGAAGAATTTATGGCTGGCAACGGTCAGGAGTTCACGCGCATTCCGTGCATGAACGAACATCCGGCGTGGATTGATGCGCTCGAAAAAATGGCGGGGAAGTTTTTAAAAGTTGGTTAAACGATCAATTTCATTTCTTCCCGGCATTGCGTGGATGCTTGAATTTTAACAGGACGGTTTCTTGCAACGTGGCAAAGAAACTTTTTTTCGTTTTCGGCACGAGAGCTTCGATGCGTTCAACGGGATGGCTGCACAGACAGCAAAGGTAGTGCGGCGAACGCCCTTTCAACCGGATGACGCGCACGCAGCGGTTGCACATCAGCTCCTTGCACTGCGGACAGCAGAAAGTGCTGGCGGTCTCGGTGTGGCGGCGGCAGGCGGTCTGGCCATTTTCCAAAATGACGGGCGCGGCGGGCGCGGGTTCGCCACGTTCAAATTGCGGGATGGCGATGACCGCGTCGGTGGATTCAACCAGAGTTTCAATGCTGCCAAAGCGCAGTTGCTGGCCGGGGACCAGCCACGCGGCGGCGCACGGCTGGCCGTCAAGAAAAGTGCCGTTGGTGGAATGGCAGTCGGTGAGGTGCACGCCATCGCTGGTGAGCGCAAGTTCGGCGTGAAACCAGGAGACGCTGGCGTGCGGCAGATGAATCTCACATTCCCGGTCACGGCCGATGCGGTTGATGCCCATGCGCAATTCGACGGCCGATTTGCCGAGACCGGCGGTCTGGATGAGGAGTCGCGCCATAATTTTCCCAGTTAGATGCGAAAATCTGCGCGGGGTGATTTGGAAAGTCGAGCGGGAAAATATTCAGCGCAGCGGATTTTCCGCGAAGGCGAAGGCGCGCACGATATTTCCGCCGATCAAATGTTCCTGGATGATGCGCTCCAACACTTCCGGCGTGCAACTGTGATAATAGTTGTTTCGTTTCACCGGACAATAATTCAGACAAGCGGATTTCTGGCAAAAGCAAAGTCTTCTACGATTTTACCGCCTATAAGATGTTCCTGAATGATGCGTTCTAGCACGGTAGGGTTGCACGAGTGATACCACGCGCCTTCGGGATAGACCACGGCGATTGGGCCGCGCGTGCAGACGCGCAGGCAACCGGCCTTGGTGCGATAGACCAGCGGCTCCGCGCCGACGAGGTTCAACTCCTTCAGCCGCGCCTTCAAAAATTCCCACGCCGCCGTGGTGGCTTCTGGCGGGGCGCACTTGGGTTTTTCCGCGTCCACGCAGAGGAAGATGTGGCGCTGAAATTTTTCCAGGCCGAGCGCGGCGGCGGATTGGAGTTCGGGGGTCATGGTGTTTTAACGAAGCCTATAACTGACCAATTGTCACACTACAAATGTGAAACTAAACGCATCGCATTTATTTTGATGTTCTCTTATCATAATCCAGCAACTCGGCATCTGAAAAAAACCACCCGGTAACAGAACCGATCTGACCCAATGAAAGCCTCTGGCTTTGTGGAAAGGCAATCTCAATCTCGTTGGTTTGGTGGAGGTCAGAACCACCACACGATCCGTTGAGCGCAATCTGCACACGCCATGCCACCGCATTTGAGGAAAGCGAGGTCGCAGACATACTGCCCTTGAAATCGCCGAAAGTCCCATCAAAGAAATCTGGCTCGTCATTGTTTGTGTCCTGAAAAAAATGGGTGACGATAGGTGGTGGAGTGGGCGGGCGAAACTCAAGTGCCAAAATCCGGCGAGGTGAATGAAATTTCGGTTTTGGACGCGCATCGCAGCCGGACAAAATGACTGCCGAAGTGAAAGCCAGACAAAGGCTGAAATAGGTGGTGGTGCTCATGCGCCTAACAATAATTCGGCCGCAGTGCGCGCACAGACGCGTGCACGGTTGTTTTCACTTTGGCATTTGTCAATTGGCTTTGATGAAAGCGGACTGGCGAATTTCTATCAAGGATTATCCGGTTTTCTGTAAAATCCGGTTAATCCTGTCCTAAAAAGCCGTTCACTTCACGCGGCAGAGCGTCAGCCCGATTACCCCCGCCACGGCAATGGCTGCGCCGATGAGCGAGTGCCGTTGAATTTTTTCCTTCTCCACGAGCCGCGTCATCGGCAGCAGAAAAATCGGCGTGGTGGCGATGATGGCGGAGACAACGCCGGCTTGCGTGGTCTTGAGCGCCCATTGCATGGCCGTCACGCCGAGCGTCTGGCCGGCGAGGGCGTTCGCCAAAACCCACGGCCAGAGCGTGCGCCATTTTTTGCGCGAGATGTGCAGCGTGTCGCTCGCAAACGCCGGGCCGTGTGCGTGCGCGGAACGCCATTTGAAAATGAGCAGTGCAATCGCCGGAACCAAAATGCCGCCGAGCACGCGTTGGTAGCCGGTGGTGCCGGCGTCGGGATGAAAACCGTTTTCACCCGCGACTTGAAAGCCTTTGCGGATGAGCACGGAGCCGATGGCGGTGCAGAGCGCGGACACGGCGCTGCCGGCGAGGCCGATCTGCCAGTCGCGCGCGGAAATTTTCAGGTGGTCGTCCGGCTTGAGCGCGATGGCGACGCCGCCGAGGATGACGGCGATGCAGGAAATTTCCGCAAAATTTAATTTTGTGCCGAGATAAAAAAATTCGATAAGCGCGGCGAACGGCGCGGTGAGACATTGGCAGAGCAAAATGGTGCGGCGGCTGCCGAGTTTGGGCAGCGCCTGAAAATACGCGGAGTCGCCGATGCCGATGCCGATGAAGCCGCTCAACGCAAACCAGCCCGGCGCGCCTTCAAAGCCGTGGCCAAACGTAAACGCCCAGATGGTGAGGAAAATCGTGGCGAGCGCGATGCGCCAGAAATTCGCCTCGAGGCCGCCGATTTGTTTGGAGGTGCGATAACCGCAAACAGCCGAGGTGGCGAAGAGCAGGGTGGTGAGCAGCGCGGCAAGCATCGGGTGCGCTTAAAAATTATCGTCGTCCGATTTTTCCGGCGGTTCACCGGGGCCGGAGGCTTCGACCTCGACGCCATCTTCCTGCAACAGTTTGTTGATGTCCGGCGCAACCCATTCTTCTTCATCATCGTGACCGGGCATGAGGCGGTAGCGGCCGTGGGCATCGGTTTCAACGATGCGGCTGTCCTCAAGGCGCTGGAGCACGGGTTTGGCCCATTCGGGATCCTGGTTGAAACGTTTTTTGGTGCTGGCGCGGCGGGCGATTTCCTTGGCGTTCACGAAATTATCGCCCCAGGTGGAGAGATAGTGGATGATTTCGCGTTCGTCGGCGTCCATGCGGCGATACTGGCACAAGCCGCTGGAAGCGTCGAGCGATTAACCGGCGCGGCGGGTTCATGCCGGGCTGATTCAATCTGTTTCTGACTGAAATCCGGCTTGCCATCAACGCGTTTGCTGCCATAATGAAAATTCAAACTTAAAACAATTTATGGCCGATCTAGCGAACAAATATCCCGAAAGCGTCTCCGGAAAATACTACGTGGACAACCAGTGCATTGACTGCGATCTCTGTCGCGAAACTGCTCCGGACAATTTCAAACGCAACGACGACGGTGGTTACTCCATCGTCTATAAACAACCGACCTCGCCCGACGAGGAATCGCGTTGCAAAGAAGCCAAAGAAGGCTGCCCCGTGGAAGCCATCGGCGACAACGGCTGATTCACTTTTCCCAACCAAACCCGCAGGCCGGTGCCTGCGGGTTTTTTATTTTTTCAGCTGGGAAAGCTGCGGAAAATAAAAAAGGCCGCGATTGCTCGCGGCCTTGAAAACTTTTTTCAGCGAATCACGCGCCGGTCTTTTGATGGCACAGGATGAATTCGCCACGGCGATTCTTGGCCCACGCGGCTTCGTCGTGGCCGGTGTCAGCGGGCTTGTCCTTGCCGAAGCTGATGGTCTGGACACGTCCGTCTTCGATGCCGGAGCGGATCAACGCCTCGCGCAACGCGAGCGCGCGACGTTCGCCGAGGGCGCGGTTGTATTCATCCGTGCCGCGCTCGTCGCAATGACCTTCGATGAGCATGTAGGCGCTCGGGTCGGATTTCAATTTTTCAGAAACGATGACCAGCTTGGATTCTTCCTTCGACAACACAGCCGCGCTGTCGAACGCGAAGTGAACCGTCTGGTCGGCCACCGTCGCGCGGTCTTGAATCATGTTCGCCGGATCCCAGCGCTTGGTCGGATCGTAAGCAATCGGGCCGGTCGGCGCGACTGGGTTACTAATCGGGCCGGTCGTGTCAATCGGCGCAAACGGCTTGGTGGTCAAGTCCGTTCCGTCGCCGGTCGGGGCTTGCTGGCGTGGTCCCGGCAAACCTGTGACTTTGCCGCTAAATCCTTTTTTGCAGCCAGTGAAAGCGACCGTCGCGACGAGCGCGAGCATCAGCGGGAAAATCATTTTGTTCAGTTTCATAATTTAGTTTTGTTAAAATTTTTTGGTTAAAAAGTTTTGGTTGAGAGGAAGTCGTGAAAATTTGAATCATCTCGCCCAAGCGGGCTGGGAATTGCTTCCCGTCGCTCGGCGACAATCCTTGTATTGTTTGGTGAAAACGTCAAGCACAGACAGCGTTTGATGCCCGTTGCCGCCGTGGTTGAAAACCAGCGTCCGCGAGTTCGGCGACCAACTCGGGTTCTGTCCCGCCACCAAAACCGTCGGCGGCAAACTGCCGTCCGCCGGCATCACGCAGATGTCGAAATCGCCCGCCTGCCGCGTGAACGCAATCCATTTGCCGTCCGGCGACCAGTCCGGCTCGGTCGGGTTCGCCGCGCCGGTGGTGTTCAAGTATTGCACTTCGCCGCCGCCAGCGGGAATTTTTGCGAGGCGACGCCGCTCGGCTTTTTTCGTGGCGAAACAAATCCATTTTCCATCCGGCGACCAGCACGGTGAAGAATCTTCCAGACCGCTCGTCAGTTTTTTAAGATTTTTCCCATCCGCATCGCTCACCCAAACGTTCGGGCTGCCGGACTTGCTCAAGATCATCGCCACCTTCGAGCCATCCGGTGAGACGGACGCGCTGGTGTTCAGCCCGGAATAACCCGCGACGACGCGGCGTTGGCCGGTCGAGAGGCTGTGGAAAAAAATGTCCGGGTTGTCGCGCGCGTAGCTCGTGTAGTATAGCGCCATGCGGCCGGGAACCCACGCCGGCTTGGCAACGATGGCGTTGTCGCTCGTCACGGATTGCGCGCCGAAGCCGTCGAAGTCCGCGACATAAATTTCGCCGCTGCCGGCCGCGCGCTGCGATTTGAAGGCGATTTTGCCCGCGCCAATCGGCTTGAGCGTGGTGGTGGCCTGCACGATGTCGTCCGCGAACGCGTGCGCCTGCCGCCGCAAGCTCGCGCCGTTGTAGCTGCGCGACAAAACCACCTTGCGCGCGAACTTGTCCGTGACGCTGCCCACGACGCTGCCAGTGTCCGTGCCGTTGATAAGATATTGCGCGGCGTCCGGCGACACGAACGAGTAGCCCTGCACATACAAATCAAATTTCAAAACCTCCGCCGCCTCGCCGGTGAAGCCGGTCAGCGCGACGGGAATGGGTTTCATTTGCCCCAAAATTTCCGTGTCTTTTGAAATTGGAATTATCATGTCTTCCGCGCGCAAAAAGTTCAGCGCGCCGACGGCGAGTGCGAGTGTGAGAATTAATTTTTTCATCCGAGGAGTCGTTTGGCTTTGAGGTTAAAATTGATTTTAAAGGTTCGCTGCTTTTCCTTCGCACCTTCGGGAAACGGCGCGATAAACGTCACGCGGTCGAGCGTGCGGCGGATACTGCCATCCACTTTGCCGTCGCCCGATTCGTCCACGATGTGCGACTCAATCACGCGGCCGTCATTGGCGATGGTCACGCTGACCTTTACGTTCGCGTCGTCGCTGGCCGTGTCATCCGGCGGCGTCCACGCGCGTTCGTAAATGCTTTTTACGACCGAGGCATAATTCGCATACGATACGCTGCCCGCGCCGGGCATTTCAACCGTGGTGGCCGACGAGGAATTCTGTTTGATGGAGCGCGCGGCATTTTGAAACGCCTTCAATTTCAGGTCGCGAACGCGCTTGGCTTCTTTCTCCGCTTTGGCCGCAGCTTCAGCGGCTTCTTTTTGCGCCTGCTGGTTGTCGCGCGTGACTTTCGTCAGATCAATTTTGATTTCGTGTTTTTTTGGCGGCTTCGGTTTTGGAATTTCCGCGTCCGGTTTTTCCGGCAACTTCACTTCTTCCGGCTTGATTGGATCAGGAACTTTGACGGGTTCAACGGGCTTCACTGGCTCCACCTGTTTGACCACCGGCTTCGGCGGCTCGGGTGTTGGCGGTGTTGGCTCCGGCGGTTTGGTGATGGGTGTAGGCGGCGGTGTTTGCGCGCTCTTCACGCCGCTGCTCATCGCGGCATCAATCAAGGTCGAAGGAATCACGTCGAGCAGCTCGGTCGTGTCCGGCTTGGGCTTGGACGTGATGAAGCCGGAGCAAAGCAGCACCACGACGACCAGCAGGTGCGTGCCTGCCGCCGCGATGAGACATTTTTTTTGCAGCCGGGTCATTTGGGCGTCGGGTCGGTGCGGAATGAAATCTTGATGCTGTTCTTCTGGCAAATGTCCAGCAACGCGGCAAAAAGTTCATAACGACTTTCTTTGTCCATGCGGATATACAGAATCAGGTTTGAATTCACCCGCGATTCCTGAACCAATTGCGACACAATCTGTGGCAACGTCATTTGTCTGGATTCGAATTTGTAGTAGCCGGTATTGGAAATTTCCACCGTGCGGATGTCCGACTTGTTCAGATGTTTGTCGGGGGAACCGCCGCGCGGCAGTTTCAATTCGATGCTCTGCGTCAGCAGCGGCGTGGTGATGATAAAGATGATGAGCAGCACGAACGCAAGGTCGAGCAGCGGCGTGATATTGATGTCGCTCAACGTCACGAGATGACTGCGTTGTGAGAATCTTCTCATCGGAAAATTATTCTTCTTCCTTCAAAAATTCCGTCTCCATATTGGAGACGAGTTCTTGCGCAAAGTTGTCGAGTTCGACCGTGAACGCGCGGAGATTATGCACGAGCCAGTTGTAGCCGAACATCGAGGGAATCGCCACGAGCAGGCCGGCGACCGTCGTGACGAGCGCGGCGGAAACGCCCGGCGCCATCACCGCCAGCGACGCGCCTTGCGGCGATTGCGCGATGCCGGCGAACGTGCTCATCACGCCCCACACCGTGCCGAGCAGCCCCATAAACGGCGCGCCGCTCACGGCGATGGCGAGCAGGATGAGGCCGGATTCCAGCTTGAGCGATTCTTTCGCGACGACGTTTTCGATGGCGCGTTTGATGTGCTCCATGTTTTTGAGACTGACCTGCTGCTTGGCGCGTTCACCGGTCGGGCCGCGCAGACGCGCGTCGAGTTGCAGGCAGCCGGATTGATAGACGGCGTAGAGCGGACAGCCGTTCACTTCGAGTTTGCGGTCGAACATTTCCAAAACTTTTTTTTGTCCGGTAAATTCCTCGGCGAAGAGAGAATTTAATTTCCGCGCACGGCGCATCTGGATGACTTTGAAAATCATCATCCACCAGACCGCGATGGAGGACAGGAATAACAGGACGATGATGACCTTGGCTTCCGGTCGCGCCTGATCCCAAACGTAAAGCAGCTCCACCTGTTTGGCGGCGGCCGCGATGAATGCAATAGATAACCCGCTCATAAAAAATCTTACTTGGTGGTGAGGAACCGGTTTTGGCCAAGTGGCGGAACTCCGAGCAATTGTCCACCGGCGCACAGTATCAATCTATGCCGGAAAAATTGCAAAAACTTTTTGCCGGAAAATGAATCGGCTTTGCTGCCGGGCTGAAATCGCTTAAAAGAAGCGCGATGTCTCGCCCACGCCTCATCGCCCTGCTGCTGGCACTGGTCACGCTGGCCGTGTTCCTGCCGGTCGGAAGTTTCAGCTTCGTGAATTATGACGACGACGATTACGTCACCAACAACCCGCCGGTTCGGCAGGGGTTGACCGCCGCGGGCGTCCGCTGGGCATTCACTGCCTTTCACGCCGGCAACTGGCATCCGCTGACCTGGATTTCGCATATGACTGACTGCGAGCTGTTCAGGCTCAACGCTGGCGCGCATCACCTTGTGAACGTGTTGTTCCACGCCGCGAATGCCGCGCTGCTGTTCGCGCTGCTGTGGCGGCTCACACAAAAACTCTGGCCATGCGCGCTTGTTGCCGCGCTGTTCGCTTGGCATCCGTTGCATGTCGAGTCCGTCGCGTGGATTTCCGAGCGCAAAGATGTGTTGAGCACGTTCTTCGCGCTGCTCGCGCTGCTGAGCTACGCGAAGTTCGCAAAAGAAAACTCCCGGCGCGATTACTGGCTGGCGTTTTTGTTTTTCGGGCTCGGTCTGCTTGCCAAGCCGATGCTCGTCACGCTGCCGTGCGTCATGCTGCTGCTGGATTTCTGGCCGTTGCAAAGGTTTTCACTTTCAAATTTCAAACGCCGGTTCATTTCGGAAAAAATCCCCTTCTTCGCGCTGACCATCACATCCTGCGTCGTCACCTTCCTCGCGCAAAAAAATGGCGAGGCCGTCGTCTCGCTCGCCAAAGTGTCGCTGCGTTACCGTTTGGAAAACGCACCGGTCGCCGTCGTCGGCTATCTCCAAAAAATCTTCTGGCCCGCCGATCTCTGCGCCAATTATTCAATGCCCGAAAAAATTTCCGCGCTCACGGTGGCCGCATCCGTGGCGGTTTTATTGCTGATTTCCGTCATCGCGTGGCGCTGGCGGAATTCGCGCCCGTATTTTATCACCGGCTGGCTGTGGTTTCTCGGCACGCTCGTTCCAGTCATTGGCCTGGTGCAAGTCGGCGGGCAGGCGATGGCCGACCGTTACACTTACATTCCGTCCATTGGATTTTTTATCACGCTGGTTTATCTCGCGCATGAATTGGCGCAACGAGTGCAGTTACCAAAAACAATTGCCATTGGCCTCGCCGGGTTAATTTCCATCGCCTGCATTCTCGCCACGGAAAATCAGATGCAATTTTGGCGCGATGGTGAAGCGCTGTTCCGCCAGGCTGTGGCTGTGAATCCGCACAATGACGTGGCGCTCATTGACCTCGGTGTGGCGTTGAACGCGCACGGGAAATTTGACGAAGCCCTGCTCGCCTATCGCCAGGCGGAAAAAGTGGATCCCAGCCGTTACCAGTTGCACAATAATCTCGGCAACGTCCTCGACCTGCTGGGGCGCCGCACGGAATCGCTTGCGGAATATCGCGAGGCCATCCGCCGGCAACCCGATCGCGCATTTCTGCATAATTCCGCCGGCAACGAACTGGCGGCGCTCGGCCAGTTGGAGGAGGCGTTGAGCGAATTTTCTTTGGCGGAGAAGTTGGATACCAACTCCGCCGCGCCCCATGTCGGGACCGCCAAAATTATGTTCAAACTGGGCCGCGACGCCGACGGCGTGGAGGAATTTCGCGCAGCGTTGCGCCTGGAGTCGGACAACTACCAGACGCTGGCCACGGTGGCGCATTACCTCGCGGCGAACGAAAACGCAGCGGCGCGCGATGCGAAAAATTCCCTGCCGCTCGCGCTCAAGGCAAACGAGCTTTCCGGCCATGTGCAGCCGATGGTTTTTGACATCCTGGGCATGGCTCTCGCCGCGAATGGCGATTTCACGAACGCCATCGTCTGCGCGCAAAATGCCCTGGAACTGGCCGCCGCCGCGCGGTTGCAAAAGGTTGAGCCCATCCAGCAGCGGCTGGAACTTTACAAAAACAATCAGCCGTGGCGGGAAAATTTCCGCGCCACCAACGCGCCGGTGAAAAATTAGCCGGTCAATTTTGACAGCGTCCGCCGCACCGGTGGGTTTTTCAACGCCGCCACGGTCGAGAATTTTTGGCCCAGCCACGGCAGGGTGAAGATTTCTTTTGCCGGGAAAAACTCGGCGAGCAGTCCGGCATTCGTTGCCGTGGCGGCGTCGGGTTTCGCAGGCGACATCAAAACCACTTTGGCCGCCGCGCGAAAATCCGCCGGTAGCGCGGCGAGCGTGAGCAGCAGGTGGTTCACCACGCCGAGCTTGTTTTGCGCGACGATGACGGGCGTGGCGCGCAACGCCAGAATCAGATCGTGCGAATCAAAGTTTTCTCCCAGCGGGCTCAACAATCCGCCCGCACCTTCCACCAGCGTCACATCAAATTTTTTCTGCGTGGCGCGGATGTGCGCCAGAACTTCGGCGCGTGAAATGGATTGTTTTTCGCGCCGCGCGGCGAGCAGCGGCGTGATGGCCGCGCGGAAATGCCACGGGTTGATTTCAGCCAGCGTCAGCGTGCCGCCAAGCGCGGCAAAAATATTCCGCGCATCGTCGCGCCCGCCGGAGCAGACGGGTTTGAGCGCGGCCACGCGGATTTTTTGGGCGCGTAAATGCGCGGCGAGCAGCGCGGTGAGAACCGTCTTGCCCGCGCCAGTGTCCGTGCCGGTGATGAAGAGCGTTCGCTTCATGGGCGGACATCAAAGCGGAAACAACCGTTGTGCGCCATCAAAAGAATTTGCCTTTGCGCCGGGGATTATTTATTCTGCGCGGCTCGTTTAACCGACATTTTACCGTGAATATTACCGTTGAAAATTTGGCCCCGTGCAAAAAGCTCGTGCGGGTGGAACTGGACGCAACCGCCGTGGACACGGCTTTTGACGCCATCACGAAGGATTACCAGAAGCAGGCGTCGCTGCCGGGCTTCCGGCCGGGCAAAGCCCCGCGCGACATGGTCGTGAAAAAATACGGCGCGGAAATCAAGGACGAAGCCAAGCGCAAACTCATCGGCGACAATTACCGCAAGGCGCTCGAAGACAAAAAAATCAACGCCGTGGGCTATCCTGATATCGAGGAAATCCAGTTTGACCGCGGGCAGAATCTGATTTTTGCCGCGACGGTCGAGACCGCGCCGGAATTTGAACTGCCGGAATACAAAGGTTTGCCCGCGAAGATTGAAACCAAATCCGTGACCGACGCTGACGTGGAAAAGGCGCTCGATATGTTGCGCGCCCAGCACGCAAAATTTGATACCGTCGTTCGTCCGCTCGCGAACGGCGACATCGCGGTGGTGAACTACACCGGCACTTGCGACGGCAAGGCTATCACCGACCTTGCGCCGACGGCGAAGGGTTTGACCGAGCAGAAAAATTTCTGGATTGAGACGGAAGGCAACTCTTTCATCCCCGGTTTCGCCGCGCAGCTTACCGGCGCGAAGGCTGGCGATAAACGCACGGTGAATGTGGATTTCCCCGCCGATTTCGTCACCAAGGAATTGCAGGGCAAGCAGGGGGTTTACGAAGTCGAAATGGTCGAGGTGAAGGAAAAAGTTATGCCGACGCTCGACAACGAGCTGGCGAAGAAATTCGGCGCGGAAGATTTGGAAAAACTCAAAGCCGGCGTCCGCACGGATCTGGAAAACGAATTGAAATATTCCAAATCCAAATCCATCCGCCAGCAAGTCGTGCAATCGCTGCTGGAGAAATTGAATTTTGAACTGCCGGAATCAGCGGTCGCCAACGAGACGCGCAACGTGGTCTATGACCTCGTCCGCCAGAACACCCAGCGTGGCGTGAACCGCGACATCATTGAGCAGCAGAAGGATCAGATTTACGCCGCCGCCGCCGGCAACGCGAAGGAACGCGTGCGGCTGGCGTTCATCGTTGCCCGCATCGCGGAGCAGGAAAAACTTTCGGCCACGCAGGAAGATGTCATCCGCCGCGCGCAGACGCTGGCGATGATGAACCAGATGCCGGTGGATGCGTTCATCAAGGATTTGCAGAAGCGCAACGGCGTGAACGAGCTTTACGAACAGGTGCTGCACGAGAAAGTGCTGGAGTTGCTCGAGAAAAACGCCAGCATCACGGAAACCGCGCCGGCGAAGTAACGGTTACTTTGTGGCCGCGCGCGGCGTCTGGATTTGCCATGAAACGTATCAGCGCCATCGTCCTTTTTGCCGCCGCCATTTTGTCTGCCACCGCGCAGACGAATCCGGCGGTGCGCGTGATGTCGTTGCAGGACTGTTTTTCCGAGGCGCTGCAGCATAATTTCGACGTGCAGGTTGAGCGTTACACGCCGCTCATCTCGCTCTACGGCCTGCGCGGCGATTACGGGGCTTACGACCCAACCTTCAGTTTTTCTGCCACGCACACCTACGACACTGGCGATTTCAATGTCGCGGCGATTACCAACAGCGTGTCGACGAACTATTTTGTGCTGCACCGGAATCTAGCGCGCGGCAATGCCTTCAACTCCGGCCTCGGCGGCATGTTGCCGTGGGGCATGGTTTACGATTTTAAAGGCACTGTGGACGAACAAAATAAGAACAACTATTTCGGCCAGAACAACACCTTAAATTCCGACTTTACGCGAAGCTCCGCCGGCTCCGCCGAAGTGGATTTGACCCAGCCCTTGTTGAAGGATTTTTGGATTGATGGCACGCGCCTGACCATCCGCGTGGCCAAAAACAATTACAAGGCCTCGCAGCAAAAACTGCGGCAGACAGTCATCGACACCATCACGGCGGTGGAGAATGCCTACTATGAAGTCATTTTTGCAGCGGGATCTTTGAAGGTGCAGCAGGAGGCGCTCGACCTCGCGCAAAAACAATTAGATGACGACCAGCAGCGCGTGCAAGTCGGCAGTCTGGCACCGCTCGATGTGCAGCAGGACGAATCGCAGGTTGCCCAAAGCCGGGCCGATCTCATCAGCGCAGAATACAATCTGGCCAGCAGCCAGAACGCGCTGAAAAATCTCATCACCGACGATTACAAATCGTGGCACGACGTGGACATCGCGCCATCCGGTCCGTTGACCGCCGTGCGCCAGCATCTCGATGTGCAGGACAGTTGGAACAAGGGCATGACGCAACGCCCCGATTTGCTGCAGTTGCGTCTGGGCATCGAGAACCAGGGCATCACGCTGCAATTCGACCGCAACCAGCTTTTCCCCACGCTCGACCTGAAAGGCACCTTTGGCTACGCGGGTAACGGCTACACTTACGGCGACAGCTTGGGCGAAGTGCGCGACGAAAACCGCCCTTACTATTCCTACGGCGCGCAGTTGTCCATGCCCTTGAGCAACCTCAAGGCCCGCACCACCCTCAAGGCCGACCGCGCCACGCTCCAGCAAAAATTGCTTACACTCAAGCAGCTTGAGCAGAACATCATGGTGCAGATTGATGACGCCGTGAAGCAGGCGCAGTCCGCGTGGGAAAGCGTGGATGCCACCCGCGAGGCGCGCAGCTACGCCGAAGCCGCGCTGCATTCCGAGCAGGAAAAATACAAGGTCGGCAAAAGCACCACCTTCACCGTGCTTCAGTTGCAAAACAAACTGACCACCGCGCGCTCGCATGAGATCGGATCCTTGGCCGCCTACAACAAGGCGCTTGCTAATCTCGCCCACGAGGAAGGCAACACCCTCGAACGCCGCCAGATTGATTTCAAAGTGAAGTAACGGAGCGTGGAACATTGTTCCGCCGCCATTACCAGAAGTTCCAAGCGCCACGCCACACCACCCACACGCCCAGCAGAAAATTCGTGATGGCGTGCGCCGTCATCGCCTCGCCTAGACGATTTTTCCGCAGCACCAGCCATTGATACGCCGCGCCGCAGAGGATGCCCGCCAGCCATTCGTTGTGGGCAAAACCGAACACGCACGCCGTGGCCAAAAACGGCAGCGGCAAAAATTTATCCAGCGGCACGGAAAGAAAATTTTGGCTGGCGATGTAGCGATACAAAAATGAGCGGTAGAAAACTTCCTCCAGCGGCGGCACCACCAACGTCGAGCCCAAGATGCGCGTCACGATGAACAGCCACGCCAGCGCGGAACCGGTGCCGAATTGGGCGTTGGGATTCCATGCGGCGGGCAGATTTTTTGGCGCGGAAGAAATCCCCAGTTTCACCCACAAAGAATCCTGCGTGGCCCAATCACCACTGATGCCGACCCACGCCGCAAAAATTCCGATGCCGACCGCGATGGCCTCCCAGGAAAACGCCCAGCGCATCTCGGTCACGAACGGCCACATTTCAAAAATCAGCCACGCGCCGGCAAGGGTTTTCGCCAGGTAAAACCAATATGCCGAGGCCGCGCCGAATTTTCCCTGCGCCACGGTGAGCAGGACGAAGAGCAGAAACGGCGCGCTGCGCGCTACGACTGGCGAGGCGGAAAAGTATTTTCGCAGGAACATCGGTCAGTCGCCCATGCCGATCTTGATTTCTTTTTTGTCCGGGCCGATGAGGGTCACGGTGTATTTGGAGATTTCCTTGACCTTGTATTGCTTGAACTGGTCGCCGGGGCGGATGGTCTTGCCGTCCATGATGGCAGAAGGCGCGGTGGGTGAATAAAAAATTCCCTGCAGGCGCGGCAGTTCCACGGTCTTGACCGGCTCCGGCACGGCGGCAATCGGGGTGCTGGGGTTGAAAGTTTCAACCGGTTGCACCGTTGTCGAATCTGGCGGGGCGGAAACGATGCTGTGAACGGTGCGGTGCGCCGCCGCCCAGCCGATGAAAAAAATCGCGGCGAAAACGAGAAAGATGATGATGGCCGGCACCAGCCACACAGCGGAGTGCGGCGATTCGTTGTGCGCCGGCTGGAGCGGCGGCAACGCGCTCGGCGTGTTGCGCGGCGGCGCCTGCCGCGCTTGTTTCAATGCGTCGTTGATGAGGCTCATGCGTGAATGTTTCCTTCGAGTTCACGGATGGCGCGTCCGACCATCCGGTAATTGATCCGGTAACTGCGTTCCACAAATCCCGCCAGCAGCGCCTTGTCGCACAGCGCGTTCACCAGCCGGGGGATTCCCTGGCTGTAACCGAACACGCGCCAGATGGCCGGAAATGTGAACGTCGGCACTCCGTGCGAACCGGCCAGCGCCAGCCGGTGGTGAATATACTGCCCCACTTCGTTCCGCGTCAACGGCGCGAGATGATAACGCACGGTGATGCGCTGGCGCAGTTGTTTCAGGCGCGGGCTGTTCAGGCGGTCGCGCAATTCCGGCTGGCCCATCAAAACAATCTGCAACAGCTTGCGGTCATCCGTCTCGATGTTCGAGATCAACCGCACCTGTTCCAGCAAATCTTCCGTTAAATTTTGCGCTTCATCCACGATTAACACCGTTTCCTTGCCGGCCAACGTCTGTCGCAGCAAAAAATCGCTGATGGTCGCGATCGTTTCCAGACGATCCCGGCCTTTCACATCCAAACCAAATTCCGTCGCGATGGCCCGCATCAACTCATCGGCATTTAAAACGGGATTTAAAATTAAAGCGGTGGAAAATTTTCCATCCAGCTGCTCCAGCAACGCCCGGCACAACGTCGTTTTGCCCGCCCCGACCTCACCCGTGAGCTGCACAAAGCCCTTGCGCTCGCGGATGCCGTAGATCAGGTGGTTGAACGCCTCGCGATGCTTGTTGCTGTGGAAAAGGAAGCGCGGGTTCGGCGTGATGTCGAACGGCGCCAGCCTTAATCCGTAGAACTCAAGATACACAATGGCTATTTAGCAGAAAGCTCATTGAAGGAAAGCCAAAGCTGACCTTTCACAAAATCGCGCGCACCGCGCGCACCAGCGCCGCCGCCTCGGCCGGCGTGCCGATGGTGATGCGCAGGTAATCGCAAACCTCCGGCGCACTGAACCAGCGGACGAGAATTTTTTTGTCGCGCAACTTCTGTAACCAGTCCTGCGCGGGATACAACGGTGGCTTCGCTAGAATGAAATTTGTCTGGCTGGGCAGCACGCGGAAACCCAGCTTCGTCAATTCGCGCGACAGCGTTTCGCGCGTGGTGATGACTTTCTTGAAATTCGTGCGGTAAAATTTCAGGTCGTCCAGTGTCGCGGCGGCGGCGATTTGGCCGAGGCCGTTCACATTGTAGCTGTCGCGCATTTTGTCCAGCGCCGCGATGAGTTCCGGCTGCCCGATGAAATACCCCACGCGCTGGAAGCACAGCGAATATGCCTTGGAAAAAGTCCGGGCGACCAGCACGTGCGAAAATTTTTGCGCCAGTTTCGCCGCGTTTTCATTAGCAAAATCCACATACGCCTCGTCCAGCACCACCACGCCCTTTTGCGCGCAACAAATTTTTTCCAGCTCCGCAGTTGTATAACCGCGCCCTCCCGGCGCGTTCGGCGTGGTGACAAACGTGAGCGCGGCGTTGAAATCCCATTTGCCGCCGCGCTTCAATTCCGCCACGCTGGGCAGCGAGAAATCCGCCTTCAAATTCACCGTATTCTTCGCCGCTCCGTGCGTATCCGCCAGCACCGGATATAGCGAATAACTCGGCGTGAAATACTGCACCGTCGCCTTCGCGAGTTTTGAATTTTCTTTTTTTAATTTTGCCTTGGGTTCGACGAAACCGCGAACCGCCAGCGCCAGCACTTCGTCCGAGCCGTTGCCGACGATGATGTTCTCCGCCTTGCAGCCATGCAGCTTCGCCAGTTTTTCACGCAACGCCTGCGCCGTCGGGTTCGGATACAGCCGCAACCGCCCGTCCACCGCCGCCTTGACCGCCGCCAGCACGCGCGGCGACGGCGGATACGGATTTTCGTTCGTGTTGAGCTTGATCAACCCTTTGATCTTCGGCTGCTCGCCCGGAACGTAGGCGTGCAGTTCGTGCACGAGCGAGCGGATTAATGGATTATTTTTTGCCATGTGGGAAAGTTTTTTCAGCCGGCCTTGCTTGAAAATAATTTCAGCCCGACTGTGCCCGCGACAATCATCACGAGGCAGACGATGCGTCCTGCCTCGCGCGGTTCGCCGAGAAACAAGATGCCAAAAAAAGCCGTGCCCGCCGCGCCGATGCCGGCCCACACCGCGTAGGCCGTGCCCATGGGAATCGCTTTGAGCGAAAGCGACAGCAGATAAAGACTCGCCGTCATCGTAGCGAAGGTCGCCGCCGTCGGCCAGAGCTTCGTGAAGCCGTTCGTGTATTTCATGCCGAGCGCCCAGCCGATCTCCAGCAGACCGGCGAGCACGAGAAAAAACCAGTGCATAAAATTATTTCAAACGAGTTTCCGCGGATTTTCCGTGAGCGTCCAAGCCTTCAAGCTCGGCAAATTTTTTCACACCCTTCAACGCCTTTTTCAACGACGCTTTATTGTATTCCACCACGCTTGTGCGGCGTTGAAACTGATCCACCGTCAGCCCGGCAAAGCTCGCGCCTGCGCCGTCGGTCGGCAAAACGTGGCTCGGCCCAGCTATGTAATCGCCCAGCACCGTCGGCGACCAGTTGCCGAGAAAAATCGCGCCGGCGGTGAGTAGGCCATCGCTGACCTTGCGCGCGTCGCGCGTGATGACTTCGCAATGTTCCGGCGCAATCTGGTTCGCCAGCGCCACGGCGTCGGCGACGTTGGCAACTTGGATGAGCCAGACATTGCGGTCGAGCACGCGCCGGATCAAATCACGGCGCGACAGTTTAGAAAGCTGCTTCGTAATTTCTTTTTCTACCGCGCGTAAAAGTTTTTCCGAGGTCGTAACTAGCCAAACGCGTTCGTGGCTGGAACCGTGTTCCGCCTGCGCGAGCATGTCGGCGGCCGCAAACTTTGGATTCGCCGTGTCGTCGGCCAGCACGAGCAGATCGCTCGGTCCGGCAAGCAGATCAATCGCCACGCGGCCGACGAGCAGCCGCTTGGCCATACTGACGTAGGCGTTGCCGGGGCCAAAAATTTTCTGCACGCGGCGAATCGCTTTTGTGCCGTAAGCCATCGCCGCAATCGCCTGCGCCCCGCCGACGCGGTAAATTTCCGTCGCCCCCGCCGCCCGCGCCGCGAAGAGAATCGCGGGATTGATGGAGCCGTCCTTGCCGCAAGGTGTGGTCACGACGATTTCTTTGCAGCCCGCGACTTTGGCGAGTGTGATGGTCATCAGCGCGGTGGACACGAGCGGCGCGGTGCCGCCGGGAATATAAACGCCGACGCGCTGGAACGGATCAAACTTCTCGCCGACGCTCGCGCCGTGGGAATTGTTCGCCGACCAGCCTTTGCGCAAAGATTTTTTGGCGAAGAATGCGATGTTCTTTTCCGCCTCCGCAACGGCCGCCCGCAGCGATTCGTCAGCGGCGATGGAGGCGTTGAACAGTTCCGCCTGCGTCACCGCGAGTTGCTCGGCGGAAAGTTTTGCGCCGTCGAATTTTTCCGTGAACTCCAGCACCGCGTCGTCACCGCGAATAAATACTTCTTGGAGAATTGCCTTGGTGCGCGCTTCGATCTCGGCATCGAACAAACTGGTGTCGGCGGCAACTTCGCGGAGCTTGGCGGAAAAATTCTTGTCGGTGTGGCGGACAATTTTCATGGTCACAGGTTAGGAAAAATTCGCGGCCAAGTCAAAATTCGCGGATGCACTTTTCCAAAATCTATGTTTATCTGTGTCCTCTGTGGCTCATAAAAATCCCATCATCGCCGCGCTGGATGTGCCAACGGCGGAACAGGCCTTGAAACTCGCCGAGCAAATCGCACCCGCCGTCGGCGCGTTCAAGATCGGCAAGGAACTTTTTGTGTCCGCCGGGCCGGACATCGTGAAGCGCGTGCGCGACACCGGCGCGGCGGTTTTTCTTGACCTGAAATTTCACGACATCCCCAACACCGTCGCCAAGGCCATCGCCGCCGCCACGCGGCTTGATTTGCAGATGACGACCATTCACACCAGCGGCGGCAGCGAGATGATGCGTGCGGCGGAAAAATCCGCGCAGGACACGGCGAAATCGCTCGGTTTGGCCGCGCCACTCGTGCTCGGCGTGACGGTGCTGACGAGTTCCACGAACGAAACGCTCGCGGAACTCGGCATTGAAGCGGACACGGAAAAACAAGTTCTGCGCCTTGCGCAACTTGCGGTGAAATCCGGTCTACGCGGTTTGGTTTGCTCGCCGCTGGAAATCGTCGCGCTCCGAAAAATTTTGCCCGCGCACGTCCAACTCGTCACGCCCGGCATCCGCACCGGCGCGGAAAAAGCCGACGACCAAAAGCGCACACTCACACCGCGCGAAGCGATGGCCGCCGGCGCAAGCTGGCTGGTGATTGGCCGGCCGATTTACGCGGCGGAAAATCCGCGCGCGGCGGCGGAGAAAATTTTGGAATCCATTTTTTGACTACGAAAGACACAAAATACACGAAATGAAAACCATCACCGTTGTCGCCACGTTTCAGGCCAAGCCGGGCAAGGCCGAGGAATTGAAGCGCGCCCTCATCAGCCTCGTCGCGCCGACGCGCAAAGAAGCGGGCTGCCTCAATTACGATTTGCACCAGTCGCCAGACGATCCGGGAAAATTTCTCTTCCACGAAAACTGGACGACCAAGGCTGCGCTCGACGCGCATTTGCAGATGCCGCACATCCAAGTCTTGCTGCCACGCATGGATGAACTGGCCGTCGGGATGCCGGACATCGTGATCTGGGAGAAGATTGCTTGAGCAGAATTAACAAAATTAGCCGATAATTTCTTGAATCAACGGCGCGGCGGAAATTTTCCGGGCGGAAATCTCAAATGCCATTTTCAATCGGGCAACCGCCACTTTCATCGGTTCCAAATCGCCAGCGTGAACACGGCAAAGGATTGCAGATTTTTCCACGCGCTCGCCGGGCTTGGCAATGCAGTCAACACCCACGTCAAAATTGATAGCTGATTCCTTCGTGAGCCGCCCGCCGCCGAGGTCGCGGATGACTTCGCCGATGATGCGGGCGTCGCATTTGGAAATGTAACCGGCTTTGTCCGACTTCACTTCGACGGCAACTTTCGCGGTCGAATCCAGCGCCAGCTTGCGGTTGAAAGCTTTCAAGTCCGCGCCTTGCGCGACGATCATCTCATCCCATTTTTTACGCGGCGCGCCAGATTGCAAACATTCGGTCGCCAACGCCCGCGCGGCCGCGAGCGACTTCGATTTCTTGGTCTGCACCAACAGATGTGCGGCGGAATCCACCACGAGCTCCAACAAATCCAACGGACCGTTGCCCTCCAGACACTCAACGCTTTCTTTGACTTCCAGCCAGTTACCGGCGGCGCGGCCGAGCGGTGTGTTCATGTCCGTCAAAATCGCGCGGGTGTTCGTGCCGCATTCATTGCCGAGCGCGGCCATTGCCTTGGCGAGCTTGCGCGCGTCGGCCTTGGTTTGCATGAACGCCGCGCACCCGAATTTCACGTCAAGGATGAGCGCATCCAAATTTTCAGCGAGCTTCTTGGAAAGGATTGAGGCGGTGATTAACTGGATGCTCGGCACGGTTCCGCTGGCGTCGCGGAGGGCGTAAATTTTTTTGTCGGCAGGAACCATCGTGTCCGTCTGGCCGCAAATCACGCAGCCGACGTGTTGCACGAGCTTCGTGATTTGCGCGGCGGGCAAAAGCGTTTTGAAACCGGGGATGGAATCGAGTTTGTCCAGCGTGCCGCCGGTGATGCCGAGGCCGCGACCGGAAATCATCGGCACGCGAAAGCCGAGGCACGCCAGCAACGGCGCGAGTGGGAGCGAAACTTTGTCGCCGATGCCGCCGGTGGAATGTTTGTCCACGAGCGGCCGTTTGTCTTTGGGAAATTTTAGCACGTCGCCGGAATCGCGCATGGCGAGCGTGAGCGCGGTGGTCTCGGCGGTGTTCAGGCCGCGAAAGAAGATGGCCATGAGCATGGCCGACATCTGGTAATCGGGAATTTTCCCGGCGGTGAACGCGTGGATGATTTCCTGAATCTGTTCCGGCGCGAGAATTTTTCCTTCGCGTTTGGATTCGATGAGTGAAAGAAAGTTCATTGTAGTTCCCACTTTGCTTCTCGCGTGTAATAAATTCCCGGTCGCCATTCAAAATTGTATGGGTATTCGTGGTTTTCTGAATTGAACGGCATGGTTTCATTTGTATTTCCAATGTAAAATCCCCAGTGGAAAAAGCCGCCGCCCCACAACAAGTTTAAGCTGGAGCCATCCACCCAAGCATCTGGAGGTTCACCATAAAGATTCCGCATTGATTCAGGCATTAAATTAGCGATCTCTTTTCGGGAGGCGTTTTTCTGGATACATTCTAAAGCCCACGCCCGCACCACTTCCGGGTCAATGGTGCTTTTAGCTTTCTTGAATCCTGCATCTGCCTCAACAACAAACCTTGGTGGAGTGTGCCACCAAATAAAACCAGCAATAAAAACGGCTGCAATTATAAAAGTAATTGCAGCCGCAAATATGATGATCGTCTTTTGCACGCCCGTTTTATTTGGCGGCTCAGGTTTCATTTCACCCTACAAACTTCTTCGCCGCAATCGTCGAGTTATGCCCGCCGAAGCCGAAGGAGTTGTTCACGATGGCGTTCACCGGCATCTGCCGCGCGGTGTTCGGGACGTAATCCAAATCGCACTCGGGGTCAGGCGTGGTGTAATTGATGGTCGGCGGCACGATGCCGTGCTTGATGGCCAGCGCGCAGGCGGTCATTTCAACCGCGCCAGCCGCGCCGAGCATGTGGCCGGTCGCGCCTTTGGTGGAGCTGACGACGAGTTTTTTCGCGTGGTCGCCGAAAACGGATTTGATGGCCTGCGTTTCGCAGACGTCGCCTTGCGGCGTGGACGTGCCGTGGGCGTTGATGTAGGTGACGTCCGTGAGGTTCAGGCCGCCGGTGCGGAGCGCCATTTTCATGCAACGCGCCGCGCCTTCGCCGCCGGGTGACGGCGCGGTGAGGTGATGCGCGTCGGCGGTGTTGCCGTAGCCGGAAATTTCGCAATAGATTTGCGCGCCGCGTTTCTTGGCGTGCTCCAATTCTTCCAAGACCAAAACGCCCGCGCCTTCGCCCATGACGAAGCCGTCGCGGTCTTTGTCGAACGGTCGGGACGCTGCTTTGGGATCGTCATTGCGCGTGCTCATGGCGCGCATGGCGCAGAAGCCGGCGATACCGATGGGGATGACCGCCGCTTCGGAGCCGCCGGCAAACATGATTTGGGCGTCGCCGGCCTTGATGGTGCGCCAGGCCTCGCCGATGGCGTGGTTGGCGGTGGCGCAGGCAGAGCAGGTGGCAAAGTTCGGCCCGCGCAGATTGAAATACATCGAGACGAGCCCCGATGCCATGTTGGAGATCAACATGGGAATCGTGAACGGCGAGACGCGACTGGGACCGCGTTCGTTCAAGATCTTCAACTGATCGCTGGTCGTCGTAAGGCCGCCGATGCCGGAGCCGAGGAACACGCCGATTTCATCCAGATTTTCCTTCGCGAGGTCGAGGCCGGAATCCTTCAGCGCCGTCCACGCGGCGTAGATGGCAAATTGCGAGTAGCGGTCGGCGCGGCGGACATCTTTCGGCGAGGGAAACGCGGGCGTCGGGTCAAAGTTTTTCACTTCGCCAGCAATTTTCGTGTCGTAAGGCGAGGCATCGAACGCGGTGATTTTGTCAATGCCGCATTGGCCGGCGATGAGATTTTTCCAGAAAGTATCCGGGTCATTGCCGAGCGGCGTGACGCAGCCCAGGCCCGTGATGACCACGCGGCGTTCGGAATATGAGTTTGCCATGAGAAAATGAAACGGGGCAGTTTGGGCTGTGTCCAGCCAAAACTGCCCCGCAGTTAAAGCTCAAATTACTTCGTCTGCGCTTCTTCGATGTATTTCATCACATCGCCGACGCTGTGCAGCTTTTCAGCCTGTTCGTCCGGCACTTCCACGCCGAATTCTTCTTCCAGGGCCATCACCAGCTCGACGGTGTCGAGGGAATCCGCGCCCAAGTCCTCAATGAACTTGGCTTCGGGCACGACCTGCTCGGGTTTGACGCCGAGCTGTTCGACGATGATGTCTTTTACACGTTGATCAAGTGGTTTATCAGCCATAAATGTCCTGCTTTTCTAGCCTAAAAAGGCCCTGTGCGTCAAGCTTCGATTCCGAACAAATTTTTTGGCATGCGCCAAAAAATCACATCACCATCCCGCCATCCACCGTCAGCACCTGCCCCGTGACGTAGCGCGCACCGGGACTCGCGAGATACAACGCCGCGTGCGCGATGTCATCCGCCGCGCCCAATTTGCCCATCGGGATCACCTTCAGGATGCCCGCCTTCAATTCGTCGTTCAAAACGGCGGTCATGTCCGTCTCGATAAAACCCGGCGCGATGGCGTTCACCGTCACGCCGCGACCGGCCAATTCTTTGGCCACCGACTGCGTGAAACCGATCAACCCCGCCTTGCTCGCCGCGTAATTGCACTGGCCACCGTTGCCGATGAGGCCGATGACCGAAGTGATGTTGATGATGCGACCCGCGCGCTGCTTGGCGAACGTGCGGAAAAACGCCTTCGTCACGAGGAACGCCCCCTTGAGATTCGTGTCAATGACCGTGTCCCAATCCGCATCGCTCATGCGCATCAGCAAACCGTCGCGCGTCACGCCGGCGTTGTTCACGAGGATGTCCACTTTGCCGCAATCGGCGAGGATCTTCTCAGCTGCGGCGCTCACGGCGGCGGAATCCGCCACGTCCACGGCCAGCGCCCACGCCTTGCGGCCCAGCGCGCGGATTTCGGCGGCGACCTTCTCGGAATTTTCCGCCGTGCGCGAGACGACGACGACATCCGCGCCTTCCGCAGCGAATTTCAAGGCGATGGCGCGGCCGATTCCACGACCCGCTCCGGTGACAACGGCAATTTGATTGGCAAGTTGGCTCATAATTTCCAAAAGGTTAAACCACGAATGCACACGAATGCACACGAAAAGTTCCAAATTAAATCGGCGTGCGTTTCTGTTTTATTTGCTGAAAGAAAAAATAAAAAACCATCCCTTCAAAAACAGTCAAAGCACAAAAATATAGCAGGCCGCGAACAAGCTGACTGTGCGTTCGATGATACTGTTCAAGATCCATCTCTCGCTGAAATGTCAATTGGTTCGCCGATGTTGGATTGTCCGCCATCAATTTATGTGCTTCCAAACGTTCCTGACGGCGGAATGCAGTGTCATTCATCGTTGCGGGCACGATAAGAGCGAACTGAATAGCTAAGACAATTACCGCAACTAGAATGATGACTGTTTTGCTCATAGGAACCGGCATCAACCTAACATTACGAAGACGAAAGCGCCTTCACCGTGGCTTCCAAGCTCGCCGCGTCTGCGACGTTCAGCATCGTCGCCGTTTTATCAATGCGTTTCATGAAGCCGCTCAAGGCTGTGCCCGGCCCGAGTTCGATGAACCGCGTAAAACCCTGCGCCAGCAATGCGCGCACGGAAGTCTCCCACAACACGGACGCGCAAACCTGTTCCACGAGCTTCGCAGAAATTTCCGCCGCCGTTCCGTGCGCCTGCGCCGTGACGTTGGAAATCACCGGCACGCCGGGCGAAACTAGATTCACCTTCGCCAGTTCCGCGCCCAGCTTCGGCTGCGCGCTCGCCATCAGCGGCGAGTGATACGCGCCCGCCACCGGCAACGGCAACGCGCGTTTCGCGCCCTTGGCCTTGGCGAGTTCGCAAGCCTTCACAATTTTTTCCGCTTCGCCGGAGATGACGAGCTGGCCGGGGCAATTCAGATTAGCCAGGACAACACCGGCTTCCGCGCAGACTTCGCGCGTCGGCGCTTCGTCGAGGCCGATGATCGCGGCCATGCCGCCTTTGGTTAGGTCGCACGCTTCCTGCATGAACTTGCCGCGCTGGCGGACCACGCGCAGGCCGTCCTCAAAACTCATCGCGCCCGCCGCCGTCAGCGCTGTAAATTCGCCGAGCGACAAACCGGCGGTGGCTTCAAATTTCAGATTCGGCACTTGTTCCTTGAGCAATTGAAACGCAACCCAGCTCACGAGAAAAATTCCCGGCTGCGCGTGTTCGGTCTTGGTGAGTTCCGCTTCCGGTCCTTCAAAACAAATCTTGGCGAGATCGTAGCCGAGCGCGGCGTTGGCGCGGTCGAACCACGCCTTGGCGGAGGGAAATTTTTCCGCGAGGTCTTTGCCCATGCCGACGACTTGCGCGCCTTGACCGGCGAATAACAATGCAGTTTTGCTCATGGGAAAATTCTAACCACAAAGGCACAGAGTCACGAAGATTAAATTTCGGCAGTCCAAAAGTTGGCGGAATGCCTGTCTGACCGAGCGCCCCCTCATCCCGGCCTTCTCCCCCGGTGGGGGAGAAGGTGGCCGAAGGCCGGATGAGGGGGACACGACATCCCCGCCGTCACCTTCACGGAAACGATTTTACGCGAAAAAATTTGCCGGCGCAATTCGTCGTGCTGTTGGTGAAGTTCATCGTGCCGCTGGTGTTCGTCAGGTTGGTGAGCGAACCCCAGACATTGAGCACGGCGGCGGTTTGCAACGTGTAAACGCCTGCCGCGCCGCTGATGGCTAGTTTCACTTGGTTGCCGGATAGTAACGCAGCCGAATCAAATTTCAGCGGCCCGGCGGTGAACAGATTTAGCGCGCTCGCCATGTAGGCGTTTCGCACCGTCG
Organism: uncultured Verrucomicrobia subdivision 3 bacterium; assembly: GCA_903827955.1. Classification (GTDB taxonomy): domain Bacteria; phylum Verrucomicrobiota; class Verrucomicrobiia; order Limisphaerales; family UBA11358; genus UBA11358. Next base: position 3,366 of record CAIKKJ010000051.1, on the reverse strand, counting down.
CGCTGGTGATGGTCTCGAACGGGAATCCGAGATAAACCACTTTGCCGCCGCCGGCCGTGCCGTTATAGACAATCGCTGCCGCGCCGGTCGTGACGTTGCTGTAAGTGATGGCGGAGAGCGTGCCGTAATTCGTCGGCGCAATCACATCAGGAAAGCCAACCAGATAGCTGCCGCGCGAGCCGTCGTCGAACGTGCCGTTGGTGTTGCCGGCGAACAGCGAGGTGTTGTGGGCGTTGAAATTCCACGAGCCGGAACTGTCCGCGACATACACCGCATGCAGCTGGTTGTGGAAAAAATTCCGGTCGGCCGTCGTCGGTCCGCTGGCGCGATCCAAGTCCCAGCCAATTTCCGAGCCGGAGACAAACAGATTTCCGCCGGCTGCGAGAAATGTCGTCACCTTCGTCTGCTCCGCGCTGCTGAAACTTTCGTCGCCGGTAGATTCATTGCCGCACTCCCAAACCACAATCGGATAATTTGTCAGCGTGACTAAATCGTTCGTGATGGCGTTGTGATGGCACGAATCGAACGCCATGCCGTAAGCGCTGATGGCCTTGCCGTGCGGCACGACGTAATCAAACGCATTGATGTGGCGGGGCAGCACGCGCTCGTTGCCGCCGGTCGGGCCGGGCGGAACGTAATTTTGGGCGACGAGATTTTGTTTCAGATTTGTCGTGCGGTCAAAACGGTCAAAGCCGTTCACAAAAAGCGCTTTGATGGCCGTCGGCGTCGCGGGCGGACGGCAGCCGACGACGGCGGACGGAAACGATTCGCCACCCGCGTTCGCCGCCGTGACCCGAAAATAATAATCCACGCTGGCCGTCAGATTGGAGATGGAATAATTTGTGACGTTGCCCACGGCAACGGGGTTGCCGAAGCCGTAGCCGTTGGTGGATTGGTAAATGACGTAGTTCGTCGGCGCGCCGCTGCTGGCCACGCTGACCGGCGCGTTCCACGCGAGCGAAACGACGTTGCTGGCGATGCCGATGGCGCGGACATTGGCCGGCGGCTCCGGTAAAAAAATCAGCGGCACGGGATCCACGGTGTCGAACTGGTTCATGTATTTCACCACGGCGTGCATCGCAGCGCGGCCCACCGCGTCGCGCACGCGCGGGTCGCGGAGCAGCGCGGCGTCGGTGGCGCTGTCGTGATAGGCGACCTCGATGATGGTGGCGTCCATCTCATTGACGAAACTGTTGTTGCTGATTTCGCCGTAGCCGCCGGCGAAGGTGATGTTCGTGCCGCGGTCAAACCAGCCGTATTCCAACGGCGGCGAACCGAGGCTGACGAGTTCGTCATTCACCGTCTGGCCGCAGATTTGCGCGAGCGCGGCCTGGTTCGGCGTGGGCACGCTGTTGATCAAGCCCTCAACCCCGCGCTGGCCGCCGGCGTTCGAGTGAAAACTGATGTGGATGCGCTTGAACATCGAGCCGGAGGTTTCGCGGTTCATCTCGGCGGACATGCGCGGCGGGGCGGACCAGCTGTCGTGTTCATCCGTGTCGCTGGCGTCGTAAAGGCTGGTGGACTGGCCCTGACCGAGACTGGCCTGAATCCAGTAGCGGCAGCTTTCTTCCTCGCGCGGGTAGCCGGAGACGCCGCCGCCGCGATTCACCGAGCCCATGCCGTTGCCGAAACGGATGGCGTCGGCAATGACATACGAACCATTCGTCGAACCGCGCAGGTTGCTGATGATGACCGAGCCGTTCGCCGCGTTGGAACCGGCGTTGAAATAATATTCGCCGAGATAAACCCAGCCGTTGCCGACCATGTGATGCGGGATGCGGAGCTGCGATTCACCGCCCGTGTGCCGGATGCGATACAGCTGGTCGCCGCGATCCGAGCCCGCCAGCACCCAAGTATAAACTGGATAATAACCCGTCGTGGGAATGGTCGGCGTGTAAGTCGCCGTGGCGGTTTCCGAATTGTTGAAAGCGGCGAAGCAATAAGGCACGTCGCCCGGATTGCCAAAAAAAGTCGTCGAGGAACTGTTGTTCCAAGTGCCTGCGAACGTCACGGCGGGGCTGGCGTTGTCCAAGACCACTTCGTTCGTCTGCTGGCCGAGCGGACGCATCGAGACCACGACCGCGCCGGCGTTGAAACAATACGCGGCAAAAAAATTCAACTGATCCCAGTTGCCATAATCTTCGTTCATGGAATTCAGCGCGGCGGGCCGCTGCAGATACCAGAAATTATTGGTGCTCCACGTCCAGCCGTGGCCGGAATTCATGAACACGATGCGGCCCGAAAGCGCGCCCGCCGGCTGGCGCGCCGCCGGCGTAATCGGGCCGCTGGCTTTGGCCGCGATCACGGGTGGAAATTGCCGTGCCGATTTTGGGGAATAATTTTCTGCCGCATCCGGCGTGAGGGCGGAACGCCAGGCGGTGTTTTCATCCGGCGGCCAGACCGCCGGCGTTTCCTGGGCACGAGCCAGGGGCGCACACGCAAAAAGTGTGCAGACAATGATGCAAAATAATGGACGCGTCACCATTCAGCTTTTTCATTTTACGGACACGGCGGCAAACGGCGGCGCGCCACATCCTGAATTCCTTGCTTGCCCTTATCGTCGTTCCGCTGAAAAATCTGCGCAAGATAAAATTATGTTCTCCCACATCGTCATCTTCTGGACCAACCCAGCGCAACCCAACGCGGCGGATGAACTCATCGCCGGCGCGAACCAATATCTCAAGGCCATCCCCGGCGTGCTGCAATTTCATGTCGGCAAAATGTCGCCCAGCCCGCGCCCGGTCGTGGATCAGTCCTACCAGGTCGCGCTCAATCTAATTTTTCCGAACAAGGCCGCCGAGCAGGCATATCAAGTCCATCCGCAGCACCTCGAGTTCGTGGAAAAAGTATTCAAGCCCACCTGCCAAAAGGCGCTCATCTACGATTTTGAGTGAGTCTTGTCGCGGAAACCCGGCCTGCTTCCGGCGCCGGGCTTCATGACAACAGCCCTTGCCACCGGCGCCAACCCGATGGAGAATCAGTTGTGGATGAAACGCGCGTTCACATTGATTGAATTACTGGTGGTCATCGCCATCATCGCCATTCTGGCCGCGCTGCTGCTGCCCGCGCTGGCGCGGGCTAAGGCGGCCGCCAAACGCACCGTTTGCGTGAGCAACGTCCGGCAGATCGGCTTCGCCCTGCAACTTTATACGGAGGATCACGGTGACGCGATGGGTTATTTCACCAACGATATCTACTACGCCTACAAGGACTGCCTGCCGCCGTATCTCAGCCTGCCGCCCAATTTGCAATCCAACCTGGCCCTGTTCGACTGCCCGTTGGAGACGGGATTCTTCCAGTCTACGCTGGCGCATTTTTCCAGCTACGGCTTCAACGGCCTTGACCGCGGCAACGGCGAACTGGGTC